>JBIIAV010000018.1:0-17938 GCA_044239745.1 Rickettsiales bacterium | reverse complement strand
AGCAGATGCGCGCCGACTTCGTGGCCAACGCCAGCCACGAGTTGCGCACGCCGCTGGCCTCCATCAAGGGGTTTGTTGAAACCTTGCTGGGCCCTGCCAAGGATGATGAGCCGGCGCGGATCGAGTTTCTGAAGATCATGCTGGAGCAGGCCGACCGCATGCAGCAGCTCATCGGCGACCTGCTGAGCCTGAGCAAGATCGAGATGAACGTGCACTCGGTGCCGACCGAGCCGATGAACCTTGCCGCGGTGCTGCGCAAGGAGGTCGATAACTTCAAGCGCATGGCGGCGGATAAGAGCATGCGCCTTGAGCTGAACATCCACGATAACCTGCCGGCCGTGAAAGGCGAGGCGAACGAGCTGGCGCAAGTGGTGCACAACCTTGTCAGCAATGCGATCAAATACGGATTCTCGGATTCGCAGGTGACGATCACCGCCAACGTGACGAGCGATCTGCCGCAGGACATCAACATGCGTAACCTGACGCGCGTGGTGGCACTGAGCGTGCGCGACCAAGGCGATGGCATTCCTAAGCAGCATCTGCCACGCTTGATGGAACGCTTCTACCGTGTCGATTCCGCGCGCACACGGCAGGTGGGGGGCACGGGGCTTGGCCTTGCCATCGTCAAGGGCATCGTGCAGCGCCACCGTGGTGCGATCGTCGTCGATTCGATCGTGGGTGAGGGCACCTGCTTCACGGTGTATCTGCCGATCTACGAGGGTTAGTAATTAGCATGAAAGCGGGGCTTTAATGGCAAACGATCATGACATGAGTGTTTTTAATGTTATTGCACAAAATAATTATTGGGGATCAGAGGAGACTGTCTCGGGCCCTGGTTCAACTTTAGATACAACGCAAATATTGCGTAAAAGCCTTATGCAGGTTTTTGCTGAGCTTAACATTCGAACTATTGTCGATGCCCCATGCGGTGATATGAATTGGATGCGCCAGTTAGGTTATCCATTCGAGAAATACATTGGAATCGATGTGGTTCCTATGCTCATAGAAAAATTACGTTCACAACAATTTCCTGCGTTCTATCACTTCCAAGTGGGGAATATTGTAACGGATATTTTACCGACAGCTGACGCATTATTTTGCCGTGATTGTCTGGTGCATTTACCTTTTCTTGCTATCCAAGAAGCTAAAAAATTATGGAAGCTAGCTGGCTTCAAATATGTGTTTGCTACGACCTTTCCCCAGACACATGAAAATCAAAATATCAAGATAGGTGAGTGGCGTCCTTTGAATATGGAGATAGCGCCCTTTCATTGGTCTAAACCACGGCTAATTATTGCCGAATACCCAGGTTCTGCACCACTTTGTGGCGATAAAAGCATCGGCGTGTGGGAACTATAACACTAGCAAAGGATTTACAGTGCAGCCCCTTCCAAGTAATCAGCAGGTATGATGCAATTCACAGGCATGTGGAACCAATTTCGTCGCCGCCCTGCGGAGGCGGCGGTGATGGCGCTGATGTGGCTTTCCGCCGGCTTCGCGCTGGTGGTGACGGCGGCCATCATCTTCTCGGTACTGCGCGAGGCGTGGCAGTTCTTCCAACATGTGCCGGTGCTGGATTTCCTGTTCGGGACGCATTGGAGCCCGCAAATGGCGATGCGCGCCGACCAAGCCGGCGCCAGCGGTGCCTTCGGTGCGCTTCCCTTGCTGGCGGGCACCTTCATGATCACCCTGATTGCGCTGCTGGTGGCGGTGCCGGTGGGGTTGATGAGCGCGATCTATCTTTCCGAATATGCCAGTACACGGCTGCGCCGCGTCCTCAAGCCGATGCTGGAGCTGCTCGCCGGTATCCCGACCGTGGTCTATGGTTATTTCGCGGTCATCACCGTTGCGCCCTTCATGCATCATCTAGGCGATATGCTCGGCCTGCGCATCGCTTCCGAAAGCGCGCTGACGGCAGGGATCGTCATGGGCATCATGATCATTCCGTTCGTGTCCTCGCTATCGGACGACATGATGACCGCGGTGCCGCGCGGTCTGCGCGATGCGTCGTACGGGCTTGGTGCCACCAAGTCCGAGACGATCAAGCGCGTGGTGCTGCGTTCGGCGCTTCCGGGCATCATGGGTGCGGTGTTGCTCGCGGTCGCCCGCGCCATCGGTGAAACGATGATCGTGGTGATGGCGGCGGGTTTAAGTGCCAACCTCACCGCCAACCCGCTTGAGGCCGTCACCACCGTCACGGTGCAGATGGTGACGCTGCTCACTGGTGATCAGGAATTCAACAGCCCGAAAACACTCGCCGCGTTCGCTCTCGGCCTCACGCTATTCCTGTTCACGCTGCTACTGAATGTGGTGGCGCAAGCGATTGTTAAAAAATACCGCGAGCAATACGAATGACCGAAGCAAGCACCATCAACGATATCATCGCGCGCGGGTTGGCGCGGCGCTATGCGGCCGAACGCCGCTTCCGTGCCTATGGTGTCGCCGCGCTCGTCTTCGCCGGCCTAATGCTGGCAGTGTTGCTGGTCACCATCATCCGTCCCGGCATCGGCGGATTCATGCGCCACGAGTTGCAACTGACGGTGGAAACAGCCGCCATCGCCGACGCGCTTGCCCAGCATCCCGATGGGGTGGATTATTACGCCATCACCAAAGCGGCGCTGAAGGCAACGCAGGCGGATGCGCTGGCCGATAAGGTCGCGCGGCACCAATTCTATGGGCTTGCGGGCACGTTCGCCGCCTTCGATGTGAAGCGCCAATTGCTGGCGCAACCGCAGGCGTGGGGGCAGGCGATCACGGTATGGATCCCGCTGGCGGACAACGCCGACCAGCTGCTCAAAGGCCGTATCGACCGCACGCTCGATGAAACCCTGCGCCCGCTGAACGACCGTCAGCTTGCGTGGCTGGATGGTTGGGAAAAGGAAGGCCGCCTGCGCCAAAGCCTGAACGTGGATTTCTTCACCCGTGGCGATAGCCGCGCACCGGAGGGGGCGGGCTTTCTTGGGGCGGTGGTCGGTTCGCTGCTGACGCTGATGGTCTGTTTGGTGGCGGCGATTCCGGTCTCAATCATGGCGGCAATCACGCTGGAGGAATTCGCCCGCAAGTCGCGCCTTGCCGAGTGGCTGGAGATCATCATCAACAACCTCGCGGCGGTGCCATCCATCATCTATGGCCTGCTCGGCCTATCGGTCTATCTACAATTGTTCGGCCTGCCGCGCTCATCGCCGTTGGTGGGCGGGCTGACCTTAGCGATGCTGATCATGCCCGTGATGATTATTGCGGCGCGTGCCGCCATCCGTGCCGTGCCGCCGAGCATGCGTTTCGCGGCCGCCGGTGTTGGCGCCAGCCCGCTGCAAGTGGTGCGTCACCATGTGCTGCCCTATGCGATGCCCGGCATCATGACCGGAACCATCCTCAGTGTCTGCCGCGCGCTGGGCGAAACGGCACCGCTACTGATGATCGGTATGGTGGCGTTCGTGGCCGATATCCCCCGCGGGGTGACGGACCCGGCGACCTCGATGCCGGTTGAGATCTATCTGTGGGCTTCCAGCCCCGAATTGGGCTTTATCGAAAAAACATCGTCGGCCATCATGGTATTGCTCGTCATTTTGTTGATTCTCAATTGGTGCGCGATTAGGTTGCGCACCAAATCGCAACGGACATGGAACTGATGAGCACCGCACCCACCATTCAAGCCCGCGATGTCGATGTGTTCTACGGCACGAACCAAGCGCTGTTTGGCGTATCGGTCGATATCGCGCCCAGCAGCGTGACGGCATTCATTGGCCCATCGGGCTGCGGCAAATCGACCTTCCTGCGCTGCATCAACCGCATGAACGATCTCATCCCCACCTGCAAAGTGGCCGGCAGCATCACCTTGCATGGCCACGATATCTATGCGCCCGATTTCGATGCAGTGCTGCTGCGCGCCCGCGTGGGCATGGTGTTCCAAAAGCCCAATCCGTTTCCCAAATCGATCTATGAGAATGTGGCCTATGGCCCGCGCATCCATGGCTTGGCCAAGACCAAGGCCGAGATGGACGCGGTGGTGGAAAAAAGCCTCCGCGGTGCCGCGCTGTGGGACGAAGTGAAAGATCGGCTCGACGCAGCGGGCACGAGCCTATCCGGCGGGCAGCAGCAGCGCCTGTGCATTGCGCGCACCATGGCGGTAAGCCCTGAGGTGATCCTGATGGACGAGCCGTGCTCGGCGCTCGACCCGATCGCCACCGGCAAGGTCGAGGAGCTGATCGCCCAACTGAAGAAGGATTACGCGCTGATCATCGTCACCCACTCGATGGCGCAAGCGCGCCGCGTCGCCGATACGACCGCTTTCTTCCATCTCGGTAAGCTGATGGAAACGGGCACCACCGAACAGATCTTCGAGGCGCCGCGGCTTCAGCAAACCAAGGATTACATCACGGGACGTTACGGATGAGTGCACCGATCCCTACCAATATATACCCCTATGGTGAGCGCCGCTTGGGGCTGCGCCTGTTGCGTTATTGGCAGGAGAAGCTCGGCATGCGCAACATGCCCGAGGAGAACGATATCGACCCCGAAGAGCTGGGCGATGACTGGGGTTATTGCTTCCTGCTGCAAGCGCGCGATGTGGCCAATGTCGAGGATTACAACTTCACCTATCTCGGCCAGAACATCATGAAGGCTTATTTCGATCAGGCGATCGACGAGCATAACCAGTTCATGGTCGGCCCCAATGCTTACCGCTTATCGAACCATTTCGCCAAGGTGCTGGCGACCCAAGCGCCGGTACTTGATGAAGGCGAATTCCAGACGGTGCATGGCCGTCGGGTGCTTTACCGCCAAGTGCTGTTGCCCCTCGGCGCGCCGGACAAAGGCGTCGAGGCCATTTTTGGTGGCATGAACTACAAGATCGTCGAGTAGCGCTTAGCGGTAATCGGCGGCGAGGTTCACGTAATGCTGCGCCGAAACGGGAATGAACGCCGCTTCCTCGGCGCTGACGGGGCGGAAGAATTTCGCCGGATTGCCCGCCCACATCTCACCCGAAGGTACGCGTTTTTTCGGCGTGACGAGTGCGCCTGCGGCCACAAAAGCGCCACGCTCGACCACTGCAAAATCCATCACCGTCGCGCCCATGCCGATGAAGCTGTCATTCTCGATGGTGCAGGCATGCAGCAACGCCTGATGGCCGATGGTGATGCCGGAGCCAATGCTGGTAGGCCCCGTTTTGCGGGTGACATGGATGACGGTGCCGTCTTGGATGTTGGTGCGCTCGCCGATGCGGATATGGTTGACATCACCACGGATGACGCAGCCGAACCAGACATTAGTGAAGGCACCGATATGCACATCACCGATGACGACGGCGCCGGCAGCGATGAACGCATCGGGGTGGATGGTGGGGGTGATACCCTTGTAGGGCAGGATGATGGCGCCGCCGCTGCTCATGGGAATACCGCCGTCAGTTCAAGGTTGGTGACTTCGGGCAAGCCGAACATGAGGTTGGCATTTTGCAGCGCTTGGCCGGAGGCGCCTTTCACCAAATTATCGATGACCGACACGAGGATGAGTTCGTTCGGTAGGCGGCCAGCATGCACGCTCATGACACATTGGTTGGTGCCACGCACCTGATGGGTGCTGGCGCTGCCGCTTTCAAGCACCGTGACGAACGGCTCGTGGGCATAGCGCGCACGCAGCATATCGCGCACCGCATCCATCGTTGCGTTCGGGGTGAGGGTGGTGTGGATGGTGGCGAGCATGCCGCGGGTCATCGGCACGAGATGCGGCGTGAAGGAGATGGCAACGGCACTGCCGTTCGTGGTGCTTAACTCCTGCTCGATCTCGGCCATGTGGCGATGCGCGCCGATGCCATAGGCCGAAACGCCGCCATCGAGCTCGGTGAACAGCATTTCCTGTTTTGCGCCGCGCCCCGCACCCGAAATGCCCGACAGCGCGTTTGCAACGATGTGGTGGTTATCGATAAGGTTCGCACCGATAAGAGGCAGCAGCGGCAGCAGGATAGATGTTGGGTAGCAGCCCGGGTTAGCGACAAGGCGCGCCGCTTTCACGGCATCGCGGTTATGTTCTGTCAAACCATAGACGGCGGTTTTCTGTAAGTCGGTGGCGCGGTGGGCATGGCCATACCATTGGGCGTAGGATGCGGGATCGAACAGCCGGAAATCGGCCGACAGATCGACGATGCGTACATGCGCGGGAAGGGCAGCGATGATCTCCTGCGTGGTGCCGTGGGGCAGGCAGCAGAAGACCAGTTGGATATCCGTGAAGTCGACATCCGTATGCTTGACGAGGGCGGGCAGGGCGCGGCCACGCAAATGGGGGTAGACCGCCTCCATGGGCTTGCCGGCTTGGGAATCGCCCGTCAGCGCCACAATGCGAAATGCGGGGTGGTTGTGCAGCAGGCGCAGCAGTTCCGCACCGGTATAGCCGGAGGCACCAAGGATGGCGGTGTTGATTCTCATACGAAACTCATTTCTGCGGCCGATTGCGTTGTCATCCTCGTGCTCGAACGATTACGTAGCGCCGCTACGCGCACGTTCTGCGCGCGCGGACTCCTAGCACTCGTCTCGCATAAAAGAAGTTTCGTCAACCCCGTTCTGGTAGTGAAAAAGAAGTGGGTAAAAGCCATGGGTGCACCATACCAACAAAAAACCCCGAAACCGCATCGCGATCTCGGGGTTTTGGTATCCGAAGAAAGAATCGCTTAGCGCTTGCTGAACTGGAAGCTGCGGCGTGCTTTCGCGCGGCCGTACTTCTTACGTTCAACCACACGGCTGTCGCGGGTCATGAAGCCCGACTTGCGCAGGGTTGGGCGGAAGCTTGGATCGTATTGATCGAGCGCGCGGCTGATGCCGTGGCGCACCGCACCGGCCTGACCGGAGAGGCCGCCGCCGACAACGGTGACGGTGACGTCGAATTTGTTCTGCGAATCCAGCACCGCGAACGGCTGGTTGATGATCATGCGCAGCACGGGACGGGCGAAGTAAGCCTCGAGGGTCTTGCCGTTGACGGTGATCTTGCCGCTGCCACGCTTCACCCATACGCGGGCGGTTGCGTCCTTACGACGGCCGGTGCCATAGGCGCGACCGAGCTTGTCGATGTTGGGTTTGCGAGCGTCGTTGATTTCGGTTTCTGCTGCCGTTGCCATGGTCTGTCCTATGCTATTAGCGTGCGTTTTTTTCGTTCATTGCTGCAAAATCAACCGTCGTGGGCGATTGACCGGCATGCGGGTGTTCACTGCCGTTATAGACGTGCAGGTTCTTCATTTGCTGGCGCGCCAGCGGGCTGTCCTTCGGAAGCATGCGCTCGATCGCTTTCAGCACGACGCGCTCGGGGTGCTCACCGGAGAGGATCTTCTCGGCCGAACGTTCCTTGATACCGCCGGCAAAACCGGTGTGGTAGTAATAGATCTTTTTGCCGCGCTTACGGCCGGTCAGCTTCACTTTGTCCGCGTTGATGATGATGACATGGTCACCGCAATCGGCGTTGGGGGTGAAGCTCGGCTTATGCTTGCCGCGCAGCACTTTCGCGATATGGCTGGCCATACGACCCAGTACAACGCCCTCGGCGTTGAACACAAGCCATTGTTTTTTAATATCTTTCGGCGTTGCCGAGAACGTGGACATAACGTGCTCTTTTTGTTGTTATTGATACAGTAAGGGTGGGCTTTCTAGTGGCTGGGCTGCGGGTTGTCAAGGGCGTTTATTGATGCCCGCCACCCCTTGCCTTCCCGGTAAGCTGCCCGCGGCCGGATACTGCCCGCATACCGAGCGAGGCAGCATGATGATTCCGACCGATTCCCCCATTTACCAAAAAGCGTTCGAGCAGTATATGCGCAAAGGCACGCCGATTGAGGTGTCGTTCAAACGGATGATGAAAGCTGCCGAGACCAGCGAGAGCCATACGACGACCCACTATATCTGGCGCACGGCGGGGGATGACAAAGTGCGCGCCAGCCACGCAGCAAATGATGGTAAAATCATCGCGTGGGACAACCCACCCACTACCGGCCACCCGGGTGAGGACATCAACTGCCGCTGTGTGGCGGAACCGTATTACGGCATCACGGAACCACCGCTTGAACCAGTTTATCCGGAGTTGTTGCTGATACCGTTCTTGCGAGTAGGAAGAACAGCGTTGATCGTTGCGAGTAGAGTGCTGGGTCAAATTTTTAGGCGACGCCAGTCGCGCAAGCCAGAAGACTATACAGATCATGGTGCCCTTCGTGGGGTTCAAAGAAAAATAACACCTACAGATAAAGCACGCGCAATTCAAACCGCTAAGGAAACAGGGAATGTTACAACAAAAATAGGAAAATATGGTACCAAACAAATCCATTATCGAGGGTCAAATGGTATTACGGTTGTGGTAGAAACAAGTGGTAGCAATGCGGGAAAAGTAATTACCTTCTGGTACCACTAAGGAGATGCATATGAATACGCTAGTTGGAAAGATAAACGCATTGCTTCTTGAAGAAGATGTGGAAGGATATATCGAATTCGGTGCCCCAATCGATGAATACGTTAGTGAAGCAGCGTTGATTGCCGAGGCGATAGAAGCGCTAACTAGGGAAGAGCGCACCGAAGAAACGATTCGTGCAGTTGTCGCGCTTATTTGGGCAAAGAATTTCAATTTATCGAATGAAGATTTGGCGCTACGGGCTAAATCCATAGGCCGCATTGCTGAAAAATTAATGCTAGGCTGAGAATTGTTCGCCTGCCACCGGCCACTGCTAATGACGAGTAATTCGCCGACGTTACGCCTTCACTTTAGCGTAGCGCCCTGGTGCCGGTTCGATGGGCTTGTGGCGGGCATTGCCAAGGCGCGTGCGCGCCGCGACTTTGCCACCGACACGCTTGGCCTGCCACGCGTGCCAATGCTCCCACCACGAACCGGCATGTTCCTTGGCGCCTTTGAGCCACGCTTCCGGCTTGGGCGGCAGTTTGGGGTTCACCCAATAGCAGTATTTCTTTTTCGCCGGCGGGTTGATGACCCCTGCAATATGCCCCGAATCGGCCAGCGTAAACACGACCTCGCCGTCGTAGGTTTGGGTGGCAACATAAGCCGACATCCACGGCGCGATATGGTCCTCGCGAGTGGCGAGCACGTAGGACGGCGTGGTAACCTTCGTGAGGTTGATGGGCGTATCGAGCAAGGTGATACCGGCGGGCTTGATGAGCAAATTGCGCTGATACATATTGCGCAAGTAGAAGGCATGCATGGTAGCGGGCATGCGGGTGGAATCGGAGTTCCAATAGAGCAGGTCGAACGGGAAGGGCTGCTTGCCCAACAGATAATTATTGATGACGAACGACCAGATGAGATCGTTCGCGCGCAGCATGTTGAAGGTCGTCGCCATCTCGGAGGCTTCGAGGTAGCCGCGCTCGCTCATCCGGCTTTCGAGGGCCTCGAGCTGCGAATCGTCGATGAAGACGGAGATCTCGCCCGCATCCGAAAAATCGATCAGGGTGGTGAGGTAGGTGATGGAGGCCACGCGTTTATCCTCGCCGATGGCCTTGAGGTAGGAAAGCGCGATGGACGATAGCGTGCCGCCCAAGCAATAGCCGATGATGGCGGTTTGCTTCACGCCGCAGATATCCTCGATGACATCGAGTGCTGCCAAGGGGCCTTCTTGCAGGTAATCCTCGAAGCTTTTGCGGCCGAGTTTTTCGTCCGGATTGACCCACGAGACGACAAAGACGGTGTAGCCTTTTTCCGTCAGCCAATGGATGAAGGAGCGTTCGCCCGTCAGGTCGAAGATGTAATATTTGTTGATCCATGCCGGCACCAGCAGCAGCGGTATCTTATAGACCTGCGGCGTTGCGGGGGCATATTGGATGAGCTGCATCAGATCGTTCTCGTAGACGACCTTGCCGGCAGTGGTGGCGATGTTGCGCCCCATCTCGAAGGCGCTGTCATCCGTCATCGAGATGCGCAAGCTGCCATCGCCCTTCTCGATATCGGCAAGCAGGTTGCCCAGCCCCGCGACGATGCTGTCGCCGTTACTTTCCATGGCGGTGCGCATCACTTCGGGGTTGGTGAGGGCGAAGTTGCTGGGCGAGACGGCGTCGATGAACTGGCGTGTGAAGAAGCCCAGCTTCTGGCGTTCGTGATCGTCCAGCCCGTCGATGTTGCCGACCATATCCTGCAACCAGCGGGCATTGACGAGGTATTGCTGTTTGATGAAATCGTACACCGCGCTCGACGACCATGTCGGATCGGCGAAACGGCGGTCGCGGGCGGGCGGTTCGATATAAGGCGCTTGCTCCTTGCCCAGCAGCTTGCCAGCCCACCAACCCCAGAGTTTTACATGGTCGTTCACCAAGCCCAGCTGCGCCTGCGCCAAACGGTCGGGATCGATCGAGACGTTGCGCATCAGATGCAGGGTCGATTCCGCAAGGCTTGCGGGGTCCGAATGGCCGAGATTGATGGGGGTGATGGAGCGTTGGCTGAGCACCGCCTGCACGATGCGTTGCCACAGGTCGCTGGCGCGCGCCATGTTCTCGGCGAACGCTTGCGCATCCACCGGTTGGTCGGCGGTCGGCTTGGTCGGTTTTTTGCTCGGCTTGGCCATGATGATGGCTGCATAAAGTATTCCGCGGCACGATGCAATCTGTGGATTACTTTGCCGTGCTGGACAAATGACGGAGTGGGCATTAGCGTGACCGCAACAAAGATATAAAAATAATACCTTCATCGTCGAGCAAGCCCATGTCCATGCGCAGGTTGATCCTGAATCTTTCCGTCGTTCTTTCGCTGTCGGCCACGGCCACGGGCTGTGCCTACATCATCCCCGACGAACCCAATGGCCCCCGCCACAACGAAGTGTTGGGCGAGCGCCGCAAACCGGAAAAGAACGTCACCATCATCGGTCCGCAAACGGTGGTAACGCCACCGGCACCGGCAGCGCCGCGGCAAAGCCAACCCCAAGCGGCGGAACCTGTCGCCAGTACCGAGCTTGCGCCCCCTGTTGCGGCCACACCTGCGCGCCGTATGCCGGTCGAGAACCAGCAATTCCAACTGAGCAGCGCCGGCTTCCCGCCGATCGATTCGGTGCCGCCGCGCCCCATCATCAGTGGCGACGGCAGTGCGCAGTCGCGCCTCGATGCCAGCAAGGGCGGTCTTGAGAGCGATCGCGCGACCGCGCTGGAACAAAAGGAAACCTTGGCGCGCGATGCTGCCGCCGAACCGTCGATGCTCTCGGACCTACCCAAGACGGATGGTGTGGTGCCGCCCAACGACCCTGTACGTGCCGTGCCGATGGCACCCGCCGCCCCCAGTGTGAATACGGCGCCGGTGCAGCGCGTGGCGCCTTCCGCGTCGCCGATACCGCTGGCGCCGGCGGTGATTCCGCCACGCAGTGGCGCGCCCGCCCCCAGCTCTTCGTTGGCGCCGCCGCCCGCACCGGTGGCGCAATCGCCTGCTGCCCCATCGCCCGTCATGGCCAACGCCAGCCCGCAAGCACCCATGCGCCCCATCATTTTGAAACGCCCTGCGCCCGAACTGCCGCCGCTGAAATCGCCGTCGGAGGCGACCGCCTTCAACGCGGGTGACTTTGACCCGCTGGCAGTACCGGATGCCGCGCCAGTAGCAGCACCGACCGGTGTCATCACCTTGCAGCGGCCGACGAATATCAACACGCGCTACATCGCCCAATCGCGCTATGTCGATCGGCGCTGACGCCCGACGAAAATATCAAGCCGCAAGTTGACAGGGCGGCGGTATCACTTCTAAAGTGCCGCGCATCATGGAAGAATTCTACCGCATCAGCCGTCTGCCGCCCTATGTGTTCGCCGAGGTCAACAAGATCAAGGCCGCCCACCGCGCGACGGGTCGCGACATCATCGACCTTGGCATGGGCAACCCCGATGCGCCGACTCCGAAACATATCGTCGAGAAACTGCGCGAGGTCGCGCTCGACGACACGGCGCATGGCTATTCGGTAAGCCGCGGCATTCAGGGCTTACGCAAGGCGCTGGCTGCTTATTACAAGCGCCGCTTCAATGTCACGCTCGATCCGGATTCGGAAGTGATCTCGACCATCGGCTCCAAGGAAGGCCTCGCGAACCTCATTCAGGCGATGACCGCACCGGGGGATGTGGTGGTGACACCCAACCCGTGCTACCCCATCCACGCCTATGGTCCGGTCATCTCGGGCGCGTCCATCCGCCATGTGGTGACGCCCGTCGGCGGCGATTTCATCGAGGCGCTCGAGCGCGCGATCAAGAACATGACTCCCAAACCGATCGCGGTCATCGTCAACTACCCTGGCAACCCGACCGCCGAAACGGTGGATCTTGCCTTCTATGAGCGCTTGGTGGCCGTGTGCAAACAATACGGTGTCTATGCCATTTCGGATCTTGCTTACTGCGAGATCTATTTCGACGGCAACCCGCCGCCCTCCATTTTGCAGGTCGAAGGGGCGAAGGACATCGCGATCGAGTTCACCACCTTATCGAAGACCTATTCGATGGCGGGCTGGCGTGTCGGTTTCGCGGCGGGCAACCCGCGACTGATCCACGCGCTGACGCGCATTAAATCCTACCTCGATTACGGCACTTTCACGCCGATCCAAGTCGCAGCGACGGCGGCGCTCAACGGCCCGCAGGAATGCGTGGAGGAAATGCGCAAACGCTATCACGAGCGCCGCGACATCATGGTGAAGGGGTTGCACGAAGCGGGCTGGATGGTGCCTAACCCCGCCGCCTCGATGTTCATCTGGGCGCCGCTGCCGGAGCAATACAAAGAGCTGGGCTCGTTCGAGTTTTCCAAGCTGCTGCTCGACCAAGCGGAGGTGGCGGTGGCGCCGGGCATCGGCTTTGGTGAATATGGCGATGGCCATGTGCGCATCGCGCTGGTCGAGAACAAGCAGCGCTTGCGCCAAGCAGTGCGCAACATCAAGGCGTTTTTAGCGAAAGATGCCGAGGCCGTGAAAAAACAACTCAAGGCGGCGGCGTGAGCGCCCCGCTGCGCATCGGCATCGCGGGGCTCGGTACGGTCGGTGCGGGCACGCTGAACATCCTGCAAGAGAACGCCGCCATGATCGCCGCGCGCTGCGGCCGCGCGGTTGCGGTCACCGCGGTCAGCATGCGCGATACGGCCAAGAAACGCACCGCAAAACTCGATGGCATCCGCGTCGAGAAGGACGCGCGCACGCTTGCCACCGCCAGCGATGTCGATGTGGTGGTCGAGACCATCGGCGGCAGCGAAGGTATCGCCCGCGAGGTCGTCGAGGCGGCGCTGGCGCAAAAAAAACACGTGGTGACCGCGAACAAGGCGCTGATCGCACATCACGGATTCGCGTTAGCGCAACACGCCGAAATGCAAGGCGTGGTGCTGGCGTTCGAGGCGGCGGTCGCGGGGGGCATTCCCATCATCGGTGCGTTGCGCAGTGGGCTTTCGGGCAACCGCATCCTGCGTATGTCGGGCATCTTGAACGGCACGTGCAATTACATCCTGACGACCATGCAACGCGACAAGCGCGACTTTGCCGATGTCTTGGCCGAAGCCCAGAAACTGGGCTATGCCGAAGCCGACCCGAGCTTTGATATCGACGGTGTCGACACCGCGCACAAGGTGGCAATTCTGGCCAGCCTTGCTTTTGGCACGCGCCCCGATATCAGCGCGGTGCATTGCGAGGGCATCCGCCGCATCAGCCTTGCCGATATCGAATATGCCGCCAGCTTCGGCTACCACATCAAGCTGCTGGGCATCGCCACCATGGAGGGCGGTAAACTATTGCAGCGTGTGCATCCGTGCTTGGTGCCGCAACAGGCGCCGCTGGGCGTCATTGATGGACCCTTCAACGCCGTGCAGGTGGAAGGCGACGCCGTTGGCCGCGTGGTGTTCGAGGGGCGCGGTGCCGGTGGCGGCCCCACCGGTTCGGCGATTGTCGCCGATATCATGTCCATCGCCCGCGGCGATAGCTATCCCGCGTTCACCGTCGCGACCCAACGCCTTGCGCAAGCCCCCGCTGCGCCGCTGGATGCACATGCCGGTTGCTATTACCTGCGCCTTTCCCTCAAGGATGAACCGGGCGTGCTCGCCGAATTCACCCGCGCCTTCGCCGCCGAGTCGATCTCGGTGCATTCCATCACCCAGCGAGCCATCGCCGCCGATAGTTCGGCGCAGGTCATTGTCATTACCCATACCACCAACGAAGCTGCCGTGACACGTGCCGCCGCACGTATCGCGGGACTATCCATCAGTGTTGCGGCACCGGTGGTATTGCGTATCGAACCTTAGGAGAGAGCCATGAGCGTTAATGTCCATCGTCACGAAGCGGCCAACAAGGATTGGATCATGGATCGCAATTTCGCCCTCGAAGCGGTGCGGGTGACGGAAGCCGCCGCGCTTGCCAGCAGCCACTGGACGGGGCGTGGTCAAGAGAAGGCCGCCGACCAAGCCGCAGTGAATGCCATGCGTGAAGCCTTGAATGGACTGACGATCGACGGCACGGTGGTCATCGGCGAGGGCGAGCGCGACAAAGCGCCCATGCTGTATATCGGCGAGAAGGTCGGCACCGGCGAGGGGCCGCGCATCGATATTGCGCTCGACCCGCTGGAAGGCACCACGCTGTGCGCCACCTCGGGCCCCAACTCACTCGCAGTGATGGCGATGAGCGAGCATGGCGGATTCTTGCATGCGCCAGATGTCTATATGGATAAGATCGCCGTTGGTGGCGGGTTGCCGGAAGGGGTCGTCGACCTTGATGCCAGCATCGCCGAGAACCTAAAGAATTTGGCGCGTGCCAAGAACAAAGACATCGGGGACCTGACGGTGGTGATCTTGAAACGCGACCGCCATGCCGAGAAGATTGCCAAGCTACGTGAAGCCGGCTGCCGCGTGCAGCTCATTCCCGACGGCGACGTAGCGGGCGTGATCGCGACCGCGACCCCGATGACGGGCATCGATATGTATCTGGGCATCGGCGGTGCGCCCGAGGGTGTGCTCGCGGCGGCGGCGCTGCGCTGCATCGGCGGGCAGATGCAAAGCCGCCTGCTGTTCGATGGCGAGGACGAACAGAAAGAACGCGCCAAGCGCATGGGCATCGCCGACCTCAACCGCAAATACACCATGCTCGATATGGCAAAGGGTGATGTGATGTTTGCGGCAACGGGCGTGACGGATGGCAGCATGCTCAAAGGCGTGAAGCGTTGGGCAGGGGGGGCGAGCACGCACTCCATCGTCATGCGTTCGGCGACGGGGACCGTGCGTTGGATCGAAGCGCAGCATAATTTCGGGATGAAGACCGAGATTTAACTTCCGCTAGCCGAGCATATAGAAGAAGCTGCAGCGGACTTCGTCGAACGTGAAGGAGTAGACGGCGTTCGGGTAGGCTCCCGAGTAGCATCCGAGACCGGCATAGAATATGCCCAGCATCACTTTGCCGCTATCGGGCATGCCATCATCCATTTTGGTATCGAGGTTCCATAGTTCTTCCGGCTTGAGGGCTTCACGGTCAGGCGTGTTTCCGCCGCCGCCGGACATGCTGCCCGTGATCGCGCCGAACACAATTACGTTGACTCCCGCCGGTGCCGCCGGCGCAGGGAAATAGCGCAAATCGAACGCGGGCGGGATGGGGGTGCTTTCAAAGCCGAAACCGGCATTGGCTGCTTTACTTTTTGGGATATTCGTCCCGAAGACGGCCGGAACCACATCGGCGCCATTATATTGCCCTTCGATCAACCCCGCGTTGGCAAGATGCTGCCACGCGCGGTAGCGCTCGGCGGAGGTGTCCATCATGCCGTTGTTGTTGCCGTTACAGGTCGCGGCAGTGGTCGAAACGAATGCGTAGCAGGTTGCGTCCGATCCTGTGCCGGCTGCCACACCCCAGAACGATGTTGCATTGGGTATGTCGCCCGGTGCAACAAAATACTTATCACGAAAACTGTTCACTGCGGTTTGATAGCGCGCCAAGTCGACTGTCACACTGCGCAATTCCGAAGAGCGTATCAGCGCTCTGCCAGAAAGAACCCCGCCGACCAGCAGCCCCAGTATGACCAAGACAATGCTAAGCTCGACAAGGCTGAACCCATAACGACGTGGATGTAGTGTGCGCATTGGGTGAGTATACAAAAACGAACGGGCATAAAAAGGGATTTATCTGCTGCATCGATGCACAAGATAGGCTAGTAAATTCTTCTATGAAATCCGCTTACTTTCCCACCGCTTCCGGCCTGCCATGGCAACTGCGCCATGCGGATGCGCGCGCGGCGTTGGCGATTGCCCAGCAGCATGGGGTGAGCGAGCTGCTCGCCGGCATTCTGGTCGGGCGCGGCGTGGCGGTGGATGATGTGCCCCTATTTTTGAACCCCACCTTGCGCGACGCGCTACCCGACCCGTTCCATTTACTTGATATGGAAAAAGCGGTGACGCGCCTCATCCGCGCCATCACGCAGCATGAATCGATTGCCGTGTTCGGCGACTATGACGTGGATGGCGCGACCAGCACCAGCTTGCTGATGCACTATCTCGGCACGGTGGGGGCTCCGGTCGTGCCCTATATTCCCGACCGGATGACCGAAGGCTACGGCCCGACGACGGCCGCGTTCGAGAAGCTCATCGATGCGGGCGCGACGCTCATCGTCACGGTCGATTGCGGGACATTGGCGCATGCGCCGATTGCTGCTGCGCAAGCGCGCGGGGTGGATGTCATCGTCCTCGACCATCATTTGAGTAGCGGTGCACTGCCCAGCGCCCACGCCATCGTCAACCCCAACCGCGTCGACGAAACCTCGCCGCATCGCAACTTGGCGGCGGTGGGCGTCACGTTCCTCGCGCTGGTGGCCTTGAACGCGCGCTTGCGTGATAGCGGGTTTTTTGCGCAGCATGCTGCCCCCAACCTGCTTGCGATGATGGATGTGGTGGCACTCGGCACCGTGTGCGATGTGATGCCGCTGACCGGCCTCAACCGTGCGTTCGTGGCGCAAGGGCTGAAGGTGATGGCGCAGCGGCGCAACCTTGGGCTCACCGTGCTGGCGGATGTGGCGCGCATGGATGAACAGCCCAATGTGTATCATCTGGGGTTCCTGCTCGGCCCGCGCATCAATGCCGGCGGCCGCGTGGGTAAATCCGGCCTTGGCGTGCAGCTGCTGACCGCGACCGATACCGCCGCTGCGCAAACCATCGCCCAGCAGCTCGACCTGCATAATGCCGAGCGCCAAGCCATCGAGGCCGATGTCAGCGAACAGGCCTTCGCGGTGGCCGAGCAGCAGCGCAACATGCCGGTGCTGTTGGTAGCGGGCGAGGGCTGGCACCAAGGGGTGATCGGCATCGTCGCCGGCCGATTGAAGGAGAAATTCAGCCGCCCCGCCATTGTCGTTGCGCTCGAGAACGGCATTGGCAAGGCCTCGGCACGGTCGGTCTCGGGGGTGGATATGGGCGCGGCAGTGCATGCGGCGCTGGCGGAAGGGCTCATCACCGTTGGTGGCGGGCACGCCATGGCCGCGGGCTTCACCGTGACGGAGGCGCATATAGCGGCGCTGCACCGTTTCCTGATCGACCGCATGGCGGCGGGGGTGGCCGCCTATAACGAGGCGCGGGTGCGCCATTACGACGGCACGCTCTCGGTCAGCGGGGCGAACCTTGCCACGCTCGAGGATATCGGGCACGCCGCCCCGTATGGGCTTGGCAACCCCGCCCCACGCTTCGTGATCCCTGCCGCGCGCATCGCCCATGTCGCGGTGATGAAGGAAAAGCACCTGCGGGTGACACTGGCCGACGATTCCGGCAGCGCCCGCCTCAATGCGGTGGCGTTCGGGGCGGTGGGCACCCCGCTTGGCGCATGGCTGATGAGCGAAAAAACCCTGCATATCTTGGGCGAACTCAAGCGCAATAGCTGGCAGGGGCGTGAATCCGCCCAATTCATGATTGACGACGTTTCTAAAATCGCTTGACTTGCTGCCAGCGCCGTGGTGTATCTCGCCGCCTGTTTTGGGTCGAGTCCCCAGTAACATGGCCCCTTCGTCTAGTGGTTAGGACG
>JBIIAV010000097.1:0-4918 GCA_044239745.1 Rickettsiales bacterium | reverse complement strand
AAAGTATGAAAAACGTGAGGTTATCAAGGAACGTGACTGGAAACGCCAGCAGGGGCGCCTGCTAAAAAAATAGACTGCGTTTACATGATTTTAACTTAGTCGCGCCATACTGAACCCTCATCTTTGTCACGGAATATACATGACTTGGGTCGATACCTTAGCCAACCAGCGTAACTCCATCGTGAGTGACCTGCAGGAAGATTTCCTTCGACAAATGCAGGAAAAATTCGCCAGCGATATCCAAACCGCTGCCGCGGCGATGCTGGAGGGGTCGAAGACGTTTCGCGAGCATCAAGAAAGTATCAACGCGCTTTGTAAGAACATGGAAAACATAGGCATCAAGCAGCCACGCGAAGTGCTGCGCCGCCTTTACCAGAACACACCAAAAATGAAACCGTCGATTCCCGCGAGCCTCGATGATCTGGCCATTGAACGCCGGTTGAACGCCTCACATTTCGATAAAGATTCACACCAAGAAATCAAAGATTTCTTTTCATTTCAATCGACGCTTGAGACACTTTACTATTATTGCCTGAAGCACGGTGCCGGTATCGCCGATAATTCATTGACGATTATCGAAGGCGAAAATCTTGTAATGAATTACCTCTACAGCATGTTCGGTAAGAACGAAGTCATGGTACAAAACCGCATGCAGGAGTTCGCCAACATGTTCGCAGGCATGAAGCTACCGGACGAAAGAGAGCTTTTTTACAGCAGGAAAACCGGCGAATGGCTAACGACCCATCTTTCCTATCTCGAGCGTATCTTCAAGCAAATCGGCCTGCCGGATGTCAGCGGAGTGGACGGCTCCAAGGAAACGCAAGCATTCTTGCGTCTTGTAGTGCGTGATGCCTTGGAAGGTAAAGAACCTGAAAAAAGAGGTCTTTTTGCAGTATTCAGGGGTCAATCCGAGGTGAACGACACCCAACAGGCACGGGCCGCGCTGGAGGCAAAGATCGGTAAAAAGCGCTGCGATGCCTTCGAATACAATATCCGCGAAGGCGTTGCCAACCCCGAGATTACCCAAGGCCGGTGGCGGCGCTGATACGTATGGGTGTGATTCACACTTGCCTTGGGATAGATTAACGAATAGTTAACATTCCCTCATGGGAGACGTCCTGCACATGTGGTCACAGGTTCAGAAAATGCTTCAGCCGAATGCGGCCAGCAGCGGCAACGCGAAAGCAGTGCCCGTCATCCCGTTAGGTAAATCAGCGATCGCGTTCGATGGACTCGATATCGGCAAGACCATCCGCTTCTCCGGCCGCTGCCCGCTACCGCTACTCACTTCCGCCACCGCGCATATCATTGCCGTACGCCTTTACCGCTTCGGCGACGATAGCATCAAAAGCTATCAACTCGCGATCGAGGGGGCGAATCATTATTTCCTGACCGTCGCCGAGGATGAGCAGGGGCAGTACCTTGCGCTTTCGCGTGCGCTGAATGAGGCCGAGCAGGATAGCTGGTTCGGCCGCGACGCCTTGGGCTTCTTCACCGAACAAAGCAGCGCCAAATCCATCCGCTGCAAGGCCGACCTGATGATCGAGGGCGAGTGGGCGGCCGCGCGTTACAGCAAGACCATCGATTGGGTGGAGGGCACCAGCGCACCGGCGCAATCACCACGCCTTGCGCGCAGCTTCCATTATAATCTTCTCGTCAACGAGGCCGGCGATAAGGCCTTGGAGATCGAGCACGACGACGTCAACGGCGAGAATCGCATCTTCGTCACCACCTATCGCCCGATCGAGGATATCGCCGGCATCGACCTTGCGCCTACACCGGTAGCGGCGCCTGAACAAAAACTCGCGGTGAAGGAGCCCTTCAAGGATGCGACACCGGCCTCAGAGCCCGCGCCGCAACCCAAGCAACGTCAGGATTTTAGGCGGTTGGAGGAGGGTGCTTCCACCCAGATCCATATCGAACGTACGCCCGCGACCATCACGGCGGCCATCGAGGTCGAGGAAAGCCTGCCGTCGTTCCTGCTGTCGCGCGGCGAGGAATATCTCTCGCTCGACCATGTCATCCCGCCGGAATCGGAAAAGGTTCGGGTAAGTGTCGGTGCCGCCCGCAGCCTGATCGAGCAGGCGCTGCGCAAGAACGTTCGCGTGCGCGATATCCTGCGCGACATGCTCGGCCTTGAATCCGCCTTGGCCGACGAAGTCATCTTCGAGATGCCGATGACGGACGCCGACTACCGCACCCTTGCCATGCGCTACAAACTGCGCCCCGACCACCGCGTCGAGATACGCTCGCGGCTGGAAGAGGAGCTGCGTCAAAAATTAACGGGGATTGCGAAACCCTAGCCGCCTGCTAAGCTTGGGCGATGCCGCGTCTTTACACCGTACCAGCCGGAGAGTCCGTCGCCCGCCATGCCGCGCGCTACACCCTGAATAACACCCCCGCCGAAGCGCTTAGCCGCACCATCCTGTTGCTGCCCAACCGCCGCAGCTGCGCGATCATGCGTCAGGCATTCCAGAAAGAATTGGCGGGCAAAGCCTCGCTATTGCCACGGCTGATACCGCTTGCGGATATCGACCATGCGCTGGTGAACCTGCTGGGCGAATCCGTGCTTGAAGCCCTGCAACGCATACCCCCCGCCATGCCGGAAGCGCAGCAACGCTACGCCCTGACGCAGCAGATCATGGCATTCGCGCAGCGCGACATGGCGCATGTCACGCTCGATTACGGGCTCACCTTGGCCGATACACTGATGGCGCTGCAGGAGCAATGCTGCCGCGCCGAGATCGCTTTCACGCAGGAACGCTTGCGCCCCTTGATGCGCGCCGATTTTGCCACCCATTGGAGCGACGCACTGCAATTCCTCTCGATCCTGACCGACACATGGCCGAAGATCGAGCGCGCCTTCGGCATGATATTGGCCCCCGCGCGTGAGGTGGCGTTGCTGAACCTGCTGACGCAAACATGGCAAACATCGCCACCGGCGGAGCATGTCATCGCGGTCGGTTCGACCGGCAGCCAACCGGCGACCGCGCGCCTGCTCACGACCATCGCCGACCTGCCGCATGGCCATGTCATCCTCCCCGGCCTTGACCCCAACATGCCTGCCGACGAATGGGCGCAGGTGGAGGCGGGGCACCCGCTGTTTCATATCAAATCCCTGCTCGATGCATGGCCGGTGACGCCTGCTGCGGTCACATCGCTGGTGCAGTGTGCCCCGCGCAGCCTGTGGCTCGACGCGCTGGCACCGGCAGCGCATATTCCCGCATGGGGCAAACGGCCACTGCCACCGCACCACGCTGTGCGCCTCATCGCCTGCGCCCATCCGGAGGAGGAGGCACGGGTCATCGCCCTGCTATTGCGCGAATCGATCGAAGAGCCAAGCACGCAGGTCGCCCTCATCACCCCCGATGAGGGGCTGATGGCGCGCGTGGCCAGCCACATGCAGCGTTACGACATCCTTGTCGACCGCGTCCATAGCGGGCGTGTCGCCGATACCGAAACGGGCAGCCTTTGGGTCGCGCTGGTCGCGGCCATCACCGACCCGTCGCGCATTTTACCGCTACGCAGCCTGTTGCAGCACCCGCTGCTTGCGGTCGATCGCGCCTTGCTGCGCGGGTTGGAAAAAGGCTGGCACGGCGTGAACCGCAAACAAGCAGGGCAGTTGCCGCGCCATGATGCCAGCCTTGCCGATCACCCCGACTACGGCGCGCTTAAGAACTTGGTCAAAGCCATCGCCCAACTGTCCGACCAGCAGCATCACATCAGCGGATGGATTAGTGCGTGCGAGGCGCTGCTCGCCCCGTGGGTGAAAGCCACCGGCCAAGGCGACGATGCGGTCGCTGCCCAACTCGAAACACTGCGCCACGCCGAACATTTGGGCGCGATCGACGCGGAAGATTTTTCGGCCTTGCTGCAGCAATCGCTGAGCGCCGCATGGCGTGATGCGGGGCTTAACACCCACCCGCGCATCTTCATGCTCACTCCCGTGGAAGCGCGCCTCCAGCAATTCGATCGGGTGATTCTGGCCAACATGCAAGAATCGCTTTGGCCGGGAACGCCAGCGCCGAACCCATGGCTGAACATGGCGGCACAGAAGGCACTCGGCCTGCCGTCGCCGGAACAAACGGTCAGCCGCGTCGCCCACGATGTGCTGATGCTGGCCAGCAGCGGCGACGTATTCCTGACCTACCCCAAGCGCGACCAAGGCACACCGACCACGCGCTCGCGCTTCATCGAACGGCTGGTGACATTGCTGCGCAGCCACGCGATCGACCCAAGCGACATCGAGGCAACGCAGTATGTCGAGTGGGCAAACGCGCGCGATGCCAGCGACGTTTGCGAACCCGAACCCGCCGTTCGCCCAACACCACCGGCCGCCATGCGCCCACGCCGCTTGCCGGTGAGCGATATCGAGAAACTATTCACCGATCCCTTCAGCATCTATGCCCGCCATGTGCTTGGCCTTAGGAAGCTGGAGGATATCGACGCCGCACTCGAAGCGCGCGATTTCGGCACGCTCGCCCACAAGGCGATCGAGGCATTAACGCAGCACTGGAACCATGAACAGCGCGCCGCCACCGATGCCGAGATCGCACATATCGCCGAGGAAGCCCTCAAGGCCTTCAGCGAGCGCCCGAACGTCGATCTGTTCTGGCGGTTGCGGCTGACCCACGGCCTTCGCTACGTGAACGGCTTGGAGGCACAACGCCGCCCCGAACTGGCGCGGGTCGAACCGGAGACCTCTGTCGAAGAGGCGCTCACCTTGGACGACGGCAGCAGCTTCACGCTGCACGGGCGCATCGACCGCATCGAGATGGGCGCGAAGGGTGCCACCATCATCGATTACAAAACCGGCAAGGCACCCAGCGAGAAAGAGATCCTCGATGGCCGCGCCTTGCAACTCATCGCCTACAGCATGCTGCTGCACCGACCCGAAAGCCCGACGCTGGCGCTGGAA
>JBIIAV010000150.1:0-4932 GCA_044239745.1 Rickettsiales bacterium | reverse complement strand
GGGGCGGTGGTGATGTGTTTGGGTTTTAGCGGTTTGCTGAGGTCGCGTTGTACCCTTAGGCTGTTCTCGGTCGCGGTGATATCAACACCGATTTCCCTTAAATAATCGATGACCACCCCTAGGGTGTCGGGGCGGGCATCGAGCAGTTCGACATCGCCGCCGGTGAGGGCGACGGCGCAGAGGAAGCTGCCGGTCTCGATGCGGTCGGGGATGACGCGATACGTGGTGCCCGATAGCGCGGTGACACCGCGCACGGTGAGGGTGCTGGTGCCCAGCCCCTCGATATCCGCACCCATGGAGATGAGCATCTGGGCGAGGTCGGTGATCTCCGGCTCGCGCGCGGCATTGTGGATGGTGGTGGTGCCCTTCGCCAGTGTCGCCGCCATCAGGATGTTCTCGGTCGCGCCGACGGAGACTTTTTCGAAATGCACGTCGCCGCCGACAAGCCCGCCGGCGGGCGCCTCGGCCAGCACATAGCCTTCTTCGAGGGTGATCTTCGCGCCGAGCGCTTCCATCGCTTTCAAATGCATATCGACGGGGCGCGCGCCGATCGCGCAGCCGCCCGGCAGCGAGACCTTGACGCGGTGCTCGCGCGCGAGGATGGGGCCGAGCACGAGGATGGAGGCGCGCATGGTACGCACCAGATCATACGGCGCGATGATGTTGGGAATCGTCTCGCAGGTGAGGGAAAGCTCGCGGCTGTAGCCATAAACCGAAGGGGGGCTTACCTCGCCCCTATCGCTGGCGCTGACCCCTGCCGCTACGCGGCTCGCGCCGTAAAGCGCTACGCTTGGATCGAATAACGGCTTTGGATTTGTGTCGCGCAGCGATAAATAAGCACCGTGCTGCACCAGCAGTTTGGCCATGGTGGTGATATCGGCGAGGAACGGGACGTTATCGAGCGTGACTTTCTCACGCGTCAGCAGCGCTGCGCACATGAGGGGCAGCGCCGCGTTCTTGGCGCCGCCAATGATGATCTTGCCGTGAAGCGGCCGCCCACCGGTGATGCGAAGCTTATCCATCAGGTGGGTTTAGCAGGCACAAGACCCTAATCAAGCAGAGATTTTACTAAGCGCTGCAATGACCAGAGCCTTCTCTTCTTTTGTAAGTACCGTTAATTGTCTAGCGTGTTTTAGTAGATCAGCAGCTAGACGCTTATCAAGTTGACCTAATTTCTTGGATTTATACAATCCCAATTGTCGACGATTGTACTTTGGAATCATGCTAAAACTAAAGACTGTCTTTCCCGTTTTTGAAACCGGCAAAAATGGCACTTGAGAGCAATCAACCGCAAAAACTTCTTGAAAATTAGGATTTGAATTAAGAAAAATAAAGCAAGCGGCTTCTGGATCTTGAGGGGCCTTGATGCATAGATAATACTTAGGATAGCCGGTTTGCGGGCAGAATATCCTTACAATATCTCCAAGGGCACACATTAAATATGCTGAGAAGCAAAAGATATTTCTTGCGCCATCTCAATGTCTGGTGTGTCGAATAGGAGCGCATAACTCATGGCGCTGCTTTTTGCTTCGCCACGGTTTTTCCACGCTACATCATATGCTAAGTCTTCATGTGTCAGTCGACGAACTTGTGCAAATCCAAGGGATTTTACTACAGTAAGCATTTCACTTAATGCGCTTATGTCGCTCTCGGAAAGTATATCATCATTATAACCCCTTGCCGGTTTCTGATAAATATATTCTTTGCCGACGCTCTTAACACGTTTCCATGGAACCTTCACAGAAAGCCGTTCTATTGTTCTACTTTCTTCTTTCAATATATTATAAGCCACACTCGGAACGGGGCCATGCTCCATGGCAGTATAATTGTCATAAGTAATCGGCCGTCCGAACTTATTTAGATGAGCCTTATCAGCAAGAAAAAGCGTTTTTACAATATCATATTGAGTAACGCGCAGACCCCGCTTTTGTGCTTCTTGAATAATAAAAAGTATAGCCTCAACAATACGCTCAACGCTGGGCTTCATTTTAAAAACTGGAACTGCATTTTTCTTCGTCATAGTCACATTATGTCAGAGCGCAGGAAAAACTTCAAGTGGGCTAGAATTCAGGCGCTTTTCTTTTCGACCTTGGGCAGCGTGACACCGACCTGCCCCATATATTTGCCCTTGCGGTCGGCGTAGCTGGTCTCGCACAGGGAGTCGCCCTTCAAGAACAGGAACTGGCAGGCGCCTTCGTTGGCATAAATTTTAGCTGGCAGCGGCGTGGTGTTGCTAAACTCCAGCGTCACGTGGCCTTCCCATTCCGGCTCCAGCGGGGTGACGTTGACGATGATACCGCAGCGGGCATAAGTCGATTTGCCAAGGCAGATGACCAGCGTGTCACGCGGGATGCGGAAATATTCCACCGTGCGGGCGAGCACAAATGAGTTGGGCGGGATGATGCAGACGTCCGTTTTGCGGTCGACGAAGCTTTTGGGCGAGAAGTCCTTGGGGTCGACGATGGCGGAATCGACGTTGGTGAAGATCTTGAACTCATCGGCCACCCGCGCATCGTAGCCGTAGGAGCTGAGGCCGTAGGAGATCACGCCGTCGCGGGTGAGATTCTCCACGAAGGGTTCGATCATTTTGTCTTTGGTCGCGCGCTCGCGGATCCAGTGGTCGGGTTGTATGGCCATGCATGAGGTTTTAGCGTGGCCGGAGGGGAATGCAAGGGTACGTTGCAAAAATTGCAGGCCAATCGTCATCAAACCGTCATTAAGGGGGAGTAAAAGCCAGCCATCGCCACCGATGAGGAGCCGCACTGTGCCCGCTATCGAGTTCATGGACGCCGAACCGCTGCCCATTCCGAGGCACCCTTATACGCGCGATGAGATCGAGGATTATGTCGAGCGGTTTCTTAGCTGTAAGACGGCAAATGCCAAAAAGAAAATGCAGATAGAGCGCCGCCTGATCGCTTATTTCGAGAAGCTGCCGCCGTGGGTTCAGGTGCTGGTCATCGAAAATGATGTGCCGATTAATATTGATACCCAAAAAAAGTTGAAACTAGGTTCGTGGGCCATCGCCGACTCGAAGCCGGATATGTACGATATTAATTTGAGAATATCGCTTTTCAGTGCGCCCGATGATGAGATGGAATTGATGCTTTCGCACGAAGTGGGCCATGTGGTGGATAACATCCTTGGGCGTGCCCGTACCCTCCCGCGTGATACCGGAACACAGTATCTTTCCGGAGCGATCGCGGCGTGGACCACGGCGTTTCAGAAAGATGTCACCCTGCCCAACGGGCGCAGCAAAAACAATCTCAACAACGAGCTGCGCACGCTTCTATCCATCGACAAGTTGTATACGGCCTATGATGCGCCATTCGAATCGTTTGCGGTTATTTTTTCGCATTATCTGAATGATTATATCAAGGGTGACGATGAATCAGGCATCGATACGAAAATGGAAAAATTCTTCCCCAATCTTTGGCCGGTATTTCGCGATACCATGCTACCCGAAGCGTTGCATGTGACGAGCAGGAGTTATCACCGGCGGCAGGAGGATCAGGCGCACGCATTCGCGTATATATCGCAAAATATACAGAAAAAGATCGATGCAGCCATTGCCTATCACCAATGCCCGCCATTGCAGGACAAAGACCTGTCGATGAAATTGATGAAGCAAGGATATGCCGAGTATGAGCGCTTATTTGAAGCACTCGCCGCGCCGCTTCCGGATGGCGTGACGCCACGATTAAAGACATTGTTTCCCGCTATCTTTGATCCGGTATGGGCGGGTGAAGGGCATGGAAGAGGCAAACATAAAAAGGCTTACACGGCGCGTTCTTTTCCATTGATAAAACTACCTGCCGAGACGTTTGTGATGAATATCACGGATATCCTGAAGCACGAAGGTGTCGAGGCAGTCGTCAAGGATTGGCAAGATTTACGCGAGGCATTTGAGCGTGCTATTCACCAAAAAGAAATCACGCCGCGCCGCTAAAGGCCACGGCCGCCGCCGCCCTCGGTGCCGGCGAAGCGGTTCCAGCGTTCTTTCGCCATGCGCGCGCGGCCAGTGTTCTTGTCGCGGATCATTTGCATCTTGGCGCTCCAGACCGGTTTGCCGTCCGACGTTTTTTCGGCGATGCGGGCACTTGCGAGCGACGCTTCGCGCAGCTCCTCCTCGCGCTCACGCTCGAGGTCGCGGCCACGGGCATGCACCTCGGCGTTCTGGTTGATCTGCTGCGTATGGCGATTCTTGGCCAGCTGCTGCTGTTTTTTGTGCTTTTTGCTGTGGTGATCGCTCATTTAGTCCCGCCTTCGGCGCGTGGGGGCGAACCCCCCATCGTTACCACTCCCCCCTCGTTCGGCCTAACGGCCTCCGGCTCGCGCCGTAAAGCGCTACGCATGCTCATCTCAACCGTTGTGTTGGTGTCACTTGTCCCCGCCACTGCCTTGCGGCGCGCCATATTGCGTCTGAGCGCCGCCTTGAGCTTATCGGCGCTGACGGGGCGGTTATGCAGGGGCTCGTTCATCGGGCTATCATGCTCATAAGTTGGGGCATAAATCAATCCTTGCGCGCGGGCGGCAGGTATGGCAGATAGTGCCCGCCCGTTAAGGGCAAGCGTCGATAGCGCGCTGCTGTAGCTCAGTGGTAGAGCACGTCATTGGTAATGACGGGGTCGGAAGTTCGATTCTTCTCAGCAGCACCATTTCGAGTATAAAACGTGCCAGTGGCACGTTTTTACGAAGAAATCTTGGAGTGCTTGCAATTCACGAGCTGCCGACAGCAGCGAAGAGAAGCTGCGCAGCACGAAATGACTAGAAGGAACCATGGGATGTCTTGGGTTTTACGAGCGACGACGTGCGGCGCGAAGGAAAAGCCATAGGCGTACATGTGAGCCACTTCATGGGGCTTTTTTAGTATGGGGTGCCATGCGCTAGAAACCCGAGCGACAGCAGTATGTTACCTATATTCATCAAATTTTA
>JBIIAV010000017.1:0-18537 GCA_044239745.1 Rickettsiales bacterium | reverse complement strand
ATTATGTCGACGAAACCAGAAATCAAATCTGCCGATAAAAAGAAGGCCCTCGATTCCGCACTGGCGCAGATCGAAAAAACCTTCGGCAAAGGCTCGATCATGAAATTCGGTAACCAAGAGCGCCTCGAGATCGAAGTCATCTCGACCGGTTCGCTCGGCCTTGATATTGCACTGGGCGTCGGCGGCATCCCCAAAGGCCGCATCATCGAGATCTATGGCCCTGAAAGCTCGGGCAAGACCACCCTCACCCTGCACGCGGTGGCCGAATGCCAAAAGCAAGGCGGCACCTGCGCCTTCATCGACGCCGAGCACGCGCTCGACCCCGTCTATGCAAAAAAACTCGGCGTGAACGTGGATGAACTGCTCATCTCGCAACCCGATAGCGGCGAACAAGCCCTCGAGATCGCGGATACGCTGGTGCGTTCCGGCGCGATCGATATGGTCATCATCGATTCCGTTGCCGCACTCGTACCCAAGGCGGAGCTTGAAGGCGAAATGGGCGACGCCACCATGGGTGCGCAAGCACGTCTGATGAGCCAAGCGCTGCGTAAAATCACCGGTACGGTGAACCGCACGCAATGCACCGTCATCTTCATCAACCAGATCCGCCAAAAAATCGGCGTGATGTTCGGCAACCCCGAGACCACCACCGGCGGCAACGCGCTTAAGTTCTATGCCTCGGTGCGGTTGGATATTCGTCGCATCGGCGCGCTGAAGGACAAGGAAGAAGTGGTCGGCAACCTGACCCGCGTGAAAGTGGTGAAGAACAAGGTCTCGCCGCCGTTCAAAACGGTCGAGTTCGATATTCTCTACGGCCAAGGCATCAGCAAGGAAGGCGAACTGATCGATATGGGCATCAAGGCCGGTATCGTCGAGAAATCCGGCAGCTGGTTCTCGTACAAGGAGCAGCGCATTGGCCAAGGCAAAGAGAACGCCCGCCAATTCATCAAGGAGAACCCGAAAGTTGCAGCGGAAATTGAAACTGCCATTCGTGCGAAGTCCAGCGCTTTGGCCGAGGCACTGCAAGGCAGCCCCGCCGAATACGCTGAGGACGGTGCCGCCGACGCTGCGTAACGACGCAGCAATGCGTGGAATGAAAAAGCCCCATGGTGGGAACGCCATGGGGCTTTTTTCTCGTCGGTATGTTTTGGCAATCAGCCGCGCACGGCCTGTGCCTGTGGCTGATCGTTCACTTTCTCGACCCAGTTGCGTGCAGCGTCCTCGCTGCGGCGCGCATGATAGTCATCAACATCGCGCTCCTCGACACCAAAGATTTTACCGACTTTCTTGGTCAGCGGAACGATGACATGCTTGCCGGCTGTTTCGTCCCACTTATGGGCTTTATCGGGCGCGATGGCGCGCGTGCCGAACACCAGCGCAGCGGTGACCGCCGAACCGATCGCCTTACCTTTCGTGAAGGTGCCAAGCGTGAGGCTGTGGTCGAGTGTGCGCATGACCCCATAGTTGATGCCGACGGACGCGGCCGTCCACACCGCCATTTGCGGCAAGTGCGAGAGCTCGTATTCGTACAAGGTCTGAGCACGATCGACGACTTCTTGTGAATCATGGCGCAGTCCGTGCTTATCCGCCCATTTGTGGGAGGCGCGCTCGGCGCCTTTCTTGAAAAGCCCGCCCACCAGCGGTTCCATGGCATGGCGCAATCCACTCATGAAGCCGGGAAAGTAACGTTGCACCGGAATCGTTACCAACACAGCGCCCACATCGCCCAACGCCTCGCCGATGAACCAGTTGCTGGCGCGCTTGAGTGCGGTGGTTTGGGGAGCTGCGGTTGCGGCAAAGGCAGCGGCTGGCGCATGCGTAGCTGCTGCTTTATTCGGCTGCGCATGCGCGGGATCGCTGCAATTGGGTTCGGCGCAGAAATGCTTGTATTTCGGATTGCCCGATCCGTCGCCACCACCACCGAACAAGCCGCCGGTCGGTTTTGCGGGAGGTTGAGGGGTTGGCGCGGGCGCGAGTGCAGACGCCGGCGCAGATGCCGTAGGTACGGTATCGTGCGAATGGTCGTGCCCGCAGATATCGACACGCTTGCCGAACCATTCTTGGGTCATCCACCCGATGGCGGGCGCGATCACGAAATCGGTGATGGAAAGACAGGTCAGCGCATGGTTGAGGGTGTAGATGACATCCTCCGCCTTTTGCTGGGCGGATTTATTATGCTCGCGCTCTTTCGGCGTGAGGACGGTCGTGGCATTCAACTGTGCGCTAAGGCTCATTTATAGGGCATCCACCGCCAATTCGGGTTTGGCCTGCACCACACCGGCATGGATACGCGGCGCAGTCGTTTGTGTGGCGGGTGCGGATGTGGTGGCGATTCCCAGTTTTTGGTTCTGGAGCAATTCGGCGCGGCGCATGGCCTCGCGGTAGATATCGCCTTCGGGCTTCAAGGCATCCGCGATGCTGTGGGCAGGGTCGTGGCGTGCCTTCAGCCATGTCTGGGCAAGCTGCTGGATCTGTTCGCCGCTGGCTTGCGGCCATGCGGTTGCCAGCGCGTCGACAAGCGGTGCGCGCAGCGAGCCGGCTTTCGGGCGGAACATGTTGGCAAGCGCCATATGCCCTACCTGATGCCCGCGCGCCGTCATCGCGACATGCACGGCGGGCTCGGCACCCGCCGGATCGTTCGGTTGTACAAAACGGCGGATGACCTCTTCGATCTTGCGCGTCGAAAGTTTATATTCGGTTTTTGGTTTTGCTGGCTGCGACGCCTCCGCCCGCATGGCGGTGAGGAAGGCCGGATGATCGAGTAGTGCAACGAAATTCTTACAATCCTCGATGCGGTTCTTGATGATGCTGTTGACTTCGCGCTGGGCATCATCGTGCGCGATGGGCGCTTGCAATGCGGCCATCTCTTGCAGGTAGGCGTGGGTCATCTTGCAGGAAAAATCGGCCGTGCTGATGGCCTGTGCAATGGCGCGCTGCTCGTTGGCGACGGCAAGGACGATATCGCCCTCCGGCTTACCAGCGGCGCGCGCTTCGCGCACGCGGTTGGCCACCGAGGTACGAAACGCCAGCATGCGATCCTCCGGCAAGGTGGCGGGAAGAACCAGCGTGGCCGTTGAACTTGCGGCAGTTGCCGCGGGTGCAAGGGATGTTGAGATAGCCGCCTCCGAACCTAATTATTGTTCCGTTAATGAGAATCATTCGCAATATCTATATCTAGTATAGATGGACGGCAGACAAGGGTAAAATGAAGATTGTGTGACAGCCCCTGCCCTCAACTTCGCGAAGTATCGGGATATCCGACATTTTTCTTGCCGCGTGCCGGTGCGGAAGTTATGAATTCCTTCCCGCAGCCGATGAGGAGTTATGCCAAGCACCACCGATATCCGTCGCCAATTCCTTGAGTTCTTTGCGAGCAAGGGTCACGCGGTGCTGCCTTCCTCGAGCCTTGTGCCGCATAACGACCCGACCCTCATGTTCGCCAATGCAGGCATGAACCAGTTCAAGAATATCTTTACCGGAGTGGAGCCCGCGCCCACCCCGCCGCGCGCCGCGACCAGCCAAAAATGCGTACGCGCCGGCGGCAAGCACAACGACCTTGATAACGTCGGCTACACGGCGCGCCACCACACCTTCTTCGAGATGCTGGGCAATTTCAGCTTCGGCGATTATTTCAAGGAACATGCGATTTCCCACGCGTGGGAGCTCATCACAAAGGTCTGGGTCATCGACCCATCGAAACTCTGTGTCACGGTCTATCACACCGACGACGAAGCCTTCGGCCTATGGAAAAAAATCGCCGGATTGCCGGAGGAAAAGATCATCCGCATCGCGACCAACGACAATTTCTGGGCGATGGGCGATACGGGGCCGTGCGGCCCCTGCTCCGAGATTTTCTATGACCACGGCGCGCATATCGCGGGCGCCCCCCCCGGTTCGGCGGATGCCGACGGCGACCGCTTCATCGAGATATGGAACCTTGTGTTCATGCAATACGAGCAAAAGGACAAGGACACCCGCATCAGCCTTCCCAAGCCCTCGATCGATACCGGCATGGGGCTGGAGCGCGTCACGGCGCTGCTGCAAGGCGTACACGACAATTACGACATCGATTTGTTCAAGACGCTCATCGCCGCGTCGCAGGAATTCTCGAAGAACAAGAATCCGGCGCAGGCCACCTCGCATCGCGTGATCGCGGATCATTTACGCAGCACCAGCTTCCTCATCGCCGACGGTGTGCTTCCCAGCAACGAAGGCCGCGGCTATGTGCTGCGCCGTATCATGCGCCGCGCCATGCGCCACGCGCATATGCTGGGCTGCAAGCAACCGCTGATGCATCAATTAGTTCCAACACTTGTGGGCCTCATGGGCGGCGCCTTCCCCGAACTCACGCGCGCCCAAGCGAACATTGTGGAAACACTCAAACTCGAAGAAGAAAAATTCAAAGAAACATTGGAGCGCGGCCTGAAGCTGCTCGAGGACGAGAAAAAAGGCGTCAGCACCGGCGGTATCTTCAGCGGCACCGCCGCCTTCAAACTTTACGACACCTATGGCTTCCCGCTCGATCTGACGCAGGATATTTTGCGCGGCGAGAACATCACGGTCGATATGGCAGGCTTCACCGCCGCGATGGACGAGCAAAAAGCCAAGGCACGCGCGGCGTGGAAAGGCTCGGGCCAATCGGCGACATCGTCGCTGTGGTTCGACATCAAGGAGCGCGTCGGCACAACGGAATTTCTAGGCTACACCATGGAATCCGCCCAAGGGCAAATTACTGCGCTGGTGAAGGATGGCGTGGAAGTTGCCGAGCTGAAACAGGGTGAATCCGGCCAGATGTTGGTCAATCAAACGCCGTTCTACGGTGAATCCGGCGGTCAGGTCGGCGATGCAGGCGTGGCCTCAAGCAATAACGGCCGCGCCCACGTAACGGATACCACCAAGCCGCTGGACGGCATGTTCGTACATGCCGTGACGGTGGAGAACGGCGTATTGCGCATCGGCGACACACTTGAACTTGCGATCGACATTGCACGCCGCAACCGCATCCGCGCCAATCACTCCGCCACCCACTTGCTGCATGCCAGCTTACGCGAGCAACTGGGCGAACATATCACCCAGAAAGGTTCGCTGGTGGATGAGCAACGCCTGCGTTTCGATATCACCAACCCCAAGGCCATCAGCCGCGAGGAGCTGGCGAGCGTCGAGGCGGAAGTGAACCGCTACGTCGCCCAGCGCTCGGACGCGACCACCAAACTGATGAACCAGGCGGATGCGATCGCCGCCGGCGCTATGGCGCTGTTCGGCGAGAAATATGGCGCGGAAGTGCGCGTGCTCACCATGGGCAAACGTGCCGACGGCAAGGATTTCTCGGTCGAGCTGTGCGGCGGCACCCATGTCGCCAACACCGGCGAGATCGGCCTGTTCAAGATCGTCTCGGAAGGTTCGGTATCCTCCGGCGTGCGCCGCATCGAGGCCGTGACCGGCGAAGGTGTGCGCAGCTATCTTGGCGAGCAACTGACGAAGCTGGCGGAGCAATTACAGGCGCTGATCGAAGAGAATAAGCGCCTGTCCGAGCAGCTGAAGCGCCCAGCTTTGGCGCGCCACGATATCCCCGTCGACATGATGAAAACCACACCGCTTGCCGAGATCATCGCCTTCTACGAGACGCAAAGCCAAGCGGCGCAACGCTTCATCGAGCAGTTTCAGGACGCGAACAAGAAACTGCAAAAAGAAGTGGCCGAAGCGAAAAAACAGGCGGCCATGGGTGCCGGCGGCGAGGATGTGATGGAAACCATCGGCGCCGTGAAGCTGACCGCCAAAATGTTCGGCGAGCTGGATGCGAAAAGCTTGCGCGACGTGGCCAACGGCATGCACCAAAAATATGCCGATGCCGTGAGCGTGCTGCTTGCTGCCAGCGACGGCAAAGGCAGCATCATCGTGGCGGTGGGCAAGGAGCTTGCCGGTAAAGTGGATGCGCCGAGCCTCGTGAAAGCGGGCGTGGCGGCACTGGGTGGCCAAGGCGGTGGTGGTCGGCCGGATTTCGCCCAAGGTGGCGGGCCGGATGGCGATAAGCTGGAAGCGGCGCTTGCGGCAGTGAAGAAGGCGTTAGCGGCTTAACGGCTTAACGGCTTTGCTGAGTTGCACGTTGTCATAAAAAATTCACAATTAAGCCATATATTTCTTGGGCATCTGTTTGTAGCTATTGCTCATGAGCGAACGCCCAACCAATAAAGTTACTGAACTATCTCCTGACCGAACTTATGTGGTGCGCAATGGAGCTTATAAAGGCCGTCAAGTAACGAGCTTGACCGATGCCGAGCTATTAAAAATGGTCGACGCAATCCCTGCACAAAACAGCAACGCCAGTGCTGGCGTCACGATGATGCGTCATATTCTCGAAAAACATGGCGGCAAACGACTCATCGCATTTGTTATATGGGGACAGAATATTGTCGATGAAACAGGCGAAATTGATTTAGCCGACTTTCAGCCTGACCCCGATGAAGCGCCAATGACACAAGGCGAGGAAGACATGCTTCGCTCTGCAAAGCCAAAACTTATCAGCAGGCGCACAGCATTGTTAGTTGGTCCATCCGTACTTATTGCTGCTTTTACTAGCGCAAGGCTAATATCATCTGGTTTAAGCAATGCATTAAACGATAACAAACCAGCCAACGATAAGCCCGAAGAACCGACAGATACCCTTGCTAAAATTAGCAAAAGACTGAATGAATACTCATCCTTACCACTAGAGGTTATAGGAATTATACCATTAGTTTATGAGCTTGTGGATTATGTGTTCGAATACGATGAGCGGCGGTTTAAGGAAGTCAGCAATGCCGTATCAGAGTTAGCAAATACGCTTGGCATCGGCGAAGCAACCCCCACTTTCCGACTCGGGGAAGAAGCAGCAAGGCGCAAATAGCAATATAGAAATAAAAGTTAGTCGAAATTGCCACAACCGTAGATTTAGTGGTGCGCAAAGCCCACGCAACGTGTGCTTTCGCTGGCATGGCAGAAAATCCGATGCATAATGGCGCCAATGCCACCCTAAGGGAGCCGCCCATGTCGTCCATCGTCCAGCTGAACAAGAAACCGCAAGCAGCACCCATCACCGTGGCCTATGGCGATGGTATCGGCCCTGAGATCATGGAGGCGGTGCTGAAAATTTTGGCTGAGGCGCGGGTGCCCCTGAATATCGATACGATTGAGGTCGGCCAGAAATTCTATGAAAAAGGCGTGACGACGGGCATTCCCCCCGCAGCGTGGGACAGCATCCGCCGCACGAAGGTGCTGCTCAAGGCGCCCATCACCACCCCGCAAGGCGGCGGCTACAAAAGCCTGAACGTGACCATGCGCAAGGCGCTCGGGCTTTATGCCAACGTGCGCCCCTGCACCAGCTTCCACCCCTACATCAAATCCATGCACGCCAACATGAACATGGTCATCGTGCGCGAGAACGAGGAAGATCTGTATGCGGGCATTGAATACCGCCAGACGCAGGACGCCTTCCAATCGGTCAAGATAATCACTCGTTCCGGCTCCGAGCGCATCATGCGCTATGCGTTCGAATACGCGGTGCAGAACAACCGCAAAAAAGTGACCTGCATGAGCAAGGACAACATCATGAAACTCACCGACGGTGCGTTCCACGATATGTTCACCATGGTGGCCAAGGAATACCCACAGATCGAATCCGACCATTACATCATCGATATCGGCTCGGCGCGCATCGCCAGCAAACCGCACTTGTTCGATGTGATCGTGACCGAGAACCTGTTCGGCGATATCATCTCCGATATCGCGGCGGAAGTTTCGGGCTCGGTGGGCCTGGCGGGCAGCGCCAATATCGGCGCGAACTATGCGATGTTCGAGGCCATTCATGGCTCGGCGCCGGATATTGCGGGCAAGAATATTGCGAACCCTTCGGGGCTGCTGCATGGCGCAATCATGATGCTGGTGCATCTGGGCATGAACGAGCACGCGACGACGCTGCACAATGCATGGCTGAAAACGATTGAGGACGGCCAGCACACGGTCGATATCTTCAACGATATGAGCAAGGCGAAGCTTGGCACCAAGGAATTCGCGCAGGCGGTGATCGATCGCCTCGGCGCGGAACCAGAAACCTACCGCGTGGTGAAATATGCCCCGCGCACGGGTGCGGCCAAGCCCATCCATGCGGTGATGGCGAAGGAGACCGAGGAACGCAAACTGGTCGGGCTTGACCTGTTCGTGCATTGGTATGGTAAGGAAGTGAACGCGCTCGGCACCCTGCTCGACAGCCTCTCGACGCCGCAACTGAAGCTGCAGATGCTCTCGTGCAAAGGCCTCAAGGTGTGGCCGAACATCGTAACCGAGATGGACGTGACGGATCGCTTCCGTGCGCGCTTCATGCCGGTGGAAAAAGGTGGCGCAGTAACGCTGAAGAATATTTCGGATTTGCTTTCACAGGCGGCGGATAAAGGCATCGATTTCCTGAAAATCGAGACGCTCTATACGTTCGACGGCAAGAACGGCTTCAGCTCCAGCCAAGGGGAATAGCCGCGCACAGCGTAAGCGTTGCAGGAAGATATTGCAATTAGCTCTTGTTATTCCTAAAAAATATGGAATGTGCTCACTTGACTCATTGATTACACAAGTGAGTACCAAAACCATCGTCGAAAACGATGGTTTTGCGCCGCGTAGCGAGCGAGATTCATAAATAATTGTGTGCAATTATTTATGCAAGTGACTATAGATTGCGCGGACTTCAACGAACCATCCTTTGACAGGGTCGCTCATGCATACCAAGGAACCATTCGACGCGCTGTTGGCGCGATTCAGCAGCGCCAATGCCACCATTGCCATTATGGGCATGGGGTATGTTGGCTTTCCCCTCGCGCTGGCGACGCACGCCAAGAATTTCAACGTGCTGGCCTTCGATATCGATACCAAAAAGATCGCGATGCTCAATGCCGGTAAATCCTACCTCAAGGGGATCACGGATGAAGCGATCAAGGCCATGGTCGATAAAGGGCGCTTCCACGCCACCTCGGACGAGGCGATGCTGGCCAAGGCGGATGTGCTCATCATGTGCGTGCCGACCCCGCTGACAAAATACCGCGAGCCGGATATGAGTTTCGTGGTCGCCACCACCCAAAGCATTGCCCGTAACTTGCGTGCAGGGCAACTGGTGGTGCTGGAATCGACCACCTACCCCGCAACGACGACCGAACTTCTCAAGCCGATGCTTGAGGCCGGCGGCATGAAATGCGGCGAGGATTTCTTCCTTGCCTTCTCGCCCGAGCGCGAAGACCCCGGCAACGGCTTCTACTCCACCCATTCCATCCCGAAGGTGGTCGGGGCGGACGATGAAAAGTCGCAGCAGTTGGCGATGGCGTTCTACGGAATGATCGTGGAAAAAGCCGTGCCCGTAAGCTCCAGCGCCACGGCTGAAGCGGTGAAACTGACCGAGAACATCTTCCGCAGCGTCAATATCGCGCTGGTGAATGAACTCAAGATCGTCTTTGAAAAAATGGGCATCGACGTTTGGGAGGTCATCCGTGCGGCGGCGACCAAACCGTTCGGGTTCATGCCGTTCTACCCCGGCCCCGGCGTCGGCGGGCATTGCATTCCCATCGACCCGTTCTACCTGACATGGAAATCGCGCGAGTTCGGCATGCCGACACGGTTCATCGAGCTGGCCGGCCAGATCAACGAACGCATGCCCGATTATGTCATCGAGCGTTTGCGCGAGGGGCTCGATAAGCATTATCGCCGCGGCATCAATGGCGCGCGCATCCTCATCCTTGGGATCGCCTATAAAAAGGATGTCGACGATATGCGCGAAAGCCCGTCGATGATCCTGTTCGAAAAGCTCCTCGCCTTCGGCGCCACGGTGGAATACCACGACGCAGTGATTCCCGTCATTCCCCACACGCGCGAGCACGACCACCTTGCCGGTATCGCCTCGGTCGCGCTCACTGAAACGCAGCTTTCCACCTACGACGGTGTGATCATCGCGACCGAGCACAGCTCGGTGGATTATGCCTTTGTGGTCAAGCACAGCAAGCTGGTGGTCGATACGCGCAACGCCACCCAGCACGTGGCGGATAAGAAATACATCGTGAAAGCCTAAGGCTTAACCGACCGCTTTGGCGCTTTTTGCCGCCGTCACACTGAGTTTGGTCTGTTCGCTTGCCGCTGGCCGGACGATCGCACCGTCGGGCACGTGATGGGTGATGATGGCGCCCGCACCGATAACAACATTGCAGCCGATGCGAATGCCTTGAATGACCACGGCACCCGCGCCGATATGGGTCTCCTCACCGATGACGACGTTACCGCACAAGATGGCACCCGGCGCGATATGGCAATGCGGGTAGATGACGACATCGTGATCGACCGATGCTTGGGTATTGATGATGACATTCTCGCCCAGAATGGTGCCCGGTTGCACCACCGCGCCGGACATGACCTGAACCCCCTCGCCCATGATGACATGGGGCTGCACCACCGCATGCCGGGCGATGAGCGGCAGGAAATCGAACCCGCGGGCACGGTAACGTTGATAGAGGGCTGCACGCGGCGCCAGCCCTGCCCCTTCACGGCTAGCAAGGTTGCCCACACCGTTGACGAGCGTTACTTCGGCGGGGTTAAGCGCGATCTGATCTTCGAGGCCGAGCACGGGGACATCGAACACATGGGTGCCGACGAGCGCCGCATTGCTGGTGGCAATGCCACGCAGCGGCAGGCCTGCCGCTTGCAACATGCCGACCAAAACGCGGGTATGGCCACCACCACCGATGATCACTAATTCTCGTTTCTGCATACTTCCTTAGTAACGCATCGGCGGCGGATTGACAAACATTCATGCGGCGCGTAACCCCAAGCCATGGACTTTTTACTCAAGCGTGTGCTGGATATCACCGTTGCGGGGCTGGCCTTGCTGGTGCTTTCGCCGTTGCTGGTGCTTTTGGCATTGCTGATACGCCTGAAGCTGGGCACGCCCATCCTGTTCACTCAAACGCGCATCGGGCGCGACGAAAAACCCTTTTCCATCATCAAATTCCGCACCATGACCGATGCCACGGACAGCACCGGCACCCTACTTGATGATGCCGCACGGCTGACCCCGTTCGGCCAGTGGTTGCGCGCCTGTAGCCTCGATGAATTGCCCGAACTTTGGAACATACTGAACGGTACGATGAGCCTTGTGGGGCCGCGGCCATTATTGCCCGAATATCTGCCGTTTTATAGCGCGCGCGAACGCCTACGGCACCGCATGCGCCCCGGCCTCACAGGGTTGGCACAGGTCAGCGGCCGTAACGCCATCGGTTGGGACGCGCGGCTGGAAATGGACGCCACGTATGTCGAGCAGTTCAGCTTCCGAAACGACCTCATAATTTTGTGGCGCACGGCAATTGTCGTGTTACAACGCGAGGGCATCAGCGCGGAGGGTTCGGCTACCATGCATCGACTGGATAGCGAACGCGCCGCACGAGGAACACGATGAAACGGCCCCACCGCATTTTTCTTTCCCCACCGCATATGGGCGGTAACGAGCAGCGCTACGTCGAGGAAGCGTTCCTCAGCAACTATGTGGCGCCGACAGGTTCGATGGTCGATGGCTTCGAGCGCGCTTTTTCGGCCTATACGGGCATCGAGCATTGCGTGGCGGTCACCTCCGGTACGGCGGCGATCCACCTCGCCTTGCGCTGCCTTGGGGTGGGTGCCGGCGATAGCGTGATCGCTTCGTCTCTGACCTTCATCGGCAGCGTTGCGCCCATTCTTTATCAAGGCGCAACGCCCATCCTGATCGACTCGGACGAAGCGACATGGAACATGGACACCCAGCTACTGGCCGAAACACTGGCCGACCTGAAGCGCCGCAACCAACTGCCCAAGGCGGTGCTACCGACCGACATCTATGGCCAAAGCTGCGACATGGGGACCATTCGCCAGATCTGTGATGATTTCCACGTGCCACTGGTGGTGGACGCGGCAGAGTCCGTCGGCGCCACCTATCAAGGCAAGCACGCCGGCATGCTGGCGGACGCGGCGGCCTTCTCGTTCAACGGTAACAAGATCATCACCACCAGCGGTGGCGGCATGCTGGCCAGCCACAACAAGCGCCTGATCGATAAGGCCCGCTTCCTGAGCCAACAAGCACGCGATCCCGCCATTCATTACGAACACAGCACCTATGGCTATCACTATCGCATGAGCAATATCGTTGCGGCGATCGGCTGCGGCCAGATGGAAGTGCTGGAAGCGCGGGTGGCGCGGCGACGCGAGATCTTCGACCATTACGTCAAGGCATTGGGGGACCTGCCCGGCATCCGCTTCATGCCGGAGGCACCGTACGGAAAATCGAACCGCTGGCTGACGGTGATGCTGATCGATGCCGCGCAATTCGGCTGTGGCCGCGAGACGGTGCTATTCGCGCTCGAAGAGAAGAACATCGAGGCGCGGCCGGTGTGGAAACCCATGCATATGCAGCCGGTATTCAAGGATGTGCGGGTGGTCGGCGGCGATGTCAGCGCGCAATTCTTCAACGACGGGATTTGCCTACCTTCGGGCACCCAAATGACCGAAGCGGATCTAGCGCGCGTGTGCGACACCATCCGCGCCTGCCAGAAAATCACCTAGGCCGTAAGCGTCGCCAGCAACTTCTCGGCCGCCAGACGCTCGGCCTGTTTTTTTACCCCCGCCTGCGCCCGCACGGGTGCGAACCCCGCTACCGCCACCTCGATCACAAAGACGGGGGCGTGGCTTGGCCCCTCGGCACTGATGACCGTGTAGGAAGGCAGCGGTAGGCCACGGCCTTGCGCCCATTCTTGCAAGGTAGTCTTGGCATCCTTCGGTGGGGCTTTCATGGCCAAGGCATGCGACTGCCAGAACCGTTCGATGATGCCGCGCACCGGCTCCAGGCCACCATCGCGATAGACCGCACCAAGCAAGGCCTCGCAGGCATCCTCGAGGTTCGAGCGATTGGTGCGCCCGCCCTGCTCCTCCTCACCAGCTCCCATATGGAGATAGTCGCCAAGCGCCATGGCCTGCGCAATCGTCGCCAGTTGCTCGCCGTTGACAAGCGACACCAAGCGCTTGCTTAGATCGCCTTCGGGTTCGGTCGGGAAAAGCTGGTAGAGCAGATCGGCGATCGCAAGTCCGAGCACGGCATCGCCGAGGAATTCGAGACGTTGGTTGCTGATGTCGCCCACCTCGCGCCCCAAGGAACGGTGGGTGAGCGCCAGCTCCAATAAGCGCGGGTCACGAAATGTGTAGCCGAGGGTCGCCTCCAATGCCGCAAACGGTGACGCGCCCGTCATCAGTGGATCGCCTTGAACCAGCGGCCGCTTACACCCTTCCATGAAAAGGCGACGATCTCGGCACGCCCGACGATGTTCTGCAACGGCACATACCCGACCCTATCCTCGAACCGGCTATCTTGCGAATGATCGCGGTTATCGCCCATCATGAAGTAATGGCGCGGCGGCACGGTGTAGACCTTGGTCGTATCGGCAGGGCCATTCTTGTAATCATCGAGCACGATGTGGGTGCGGCCTTCGGGCAGGGTTTCATCATACAGCGGCACGGGGTGGTCGCGGCCATTATCATCGGGCAGGATCACCTCGCCGCGGCGCGTTTGCTCGACCATCGTTCCGTTGATGTAAAGGCGGCCATACTTCATTTGCACCGTGTCGCCCGGCAAGCCGACGACACGCTTGATATAGTCGCGGTCGAGCTCCATCGGGTTACGAAAGACGACCACATCGCCACGCTTTGGCAGCGATTCCATGATGCGGCCATCGAACAGGTCCGGGCTGAACGGGAAGGAGAAACGGCTGTAGCCGTAGGAAAATTTCGAGACGAAGATATAGTCGCCTTCGTAAAGCGTGCTTAGCATCGAGCCGGAAGGAATGTGGAACGGCTCGTAGGCGAACGAGCGAAAGATAAGCGCCAAGAACACCATGAACACGAAGGAGCGCACCATCTCGCCCACGGTCTCTTTTTTCTTTTCAGGCTTGGCTATGTCGGTCATGGGGCTCTTTCGATCGGTCGGTTAATGCGATGGCTTGATGACGCCATAGAGGTCGTAGGCATCGGCTTGAAGTATCTCGGCTTGGATAAAATCACCCGCGCGTACCCCTTTGACCATGGGCACGATGAGGGTGCCGTCCACCTCCGGTGCGTCGGCGCGCGTGCGGCGTACCAACTGGCCATCGGCCGCGCCATCGACGATGGCCTGCTGGATGCTGCCGACCTTCGTTTGTAGCTTCGCTGCCGAAATCTCCTGCGCCTTGACCATGAACCGGTGGTAGCGCTCTTGCTTGATGGCTTCGGGTACATGGTCGGGCAAATCCTGTGCGGTGGCGCCGGTCACGTTCTCGTATTTGAAGCAGCCGACACGGTCGAGCTGCACTTCATCCATCCAATCGAGCAGCATCTCGAAATCGGCTTCGGTCTCGCCGGGGAAGCCGACGATGAACGTGGAGCGCACGGTGAGATCGGGCACCTGTGTGCGCCATTTGGCGATACGCTCTGCCGTTTTTTCCTGATTGGCTGGGCGGCGCATGGCCTTAAGCACCTTCGGTGAGGCATGCTGGAACGGAATATCGAGATAGGGAAGAATTTTACCCGCCGCCATCAGCGGCATGACATGATCGACGCTTGGGTAGGGATAGACATATTGCAACCGCACCCAGATACCAAGGTCGGCCAAGGCCTCGCACAGCCCAAGCATGCTGGTCTTCACGTCGCGCTCGCGCCATGTGTCGGCAGCGTATTTGACATCCACGCCGTAAGCGCTGGTATCTTGCGAAATGACAAGGAGCTCCTTCACGCCGGCCTTGGCCAGTGTTTCCGCCTCGCGCAGCACGTCACCGACCGGACGCGAGACGAGATCGCCGCGCATGGAGGGAATGATGCAGAACGAACAGCGGTTGTTGCAGCCTTCCGAGATCTTGAGATAGGCATAGTGGCGCGGGGTGAGCTTGATGCCGCCGGCCGGCACCAGATCGGCGTACGGCTCGTGCAGGCGGGGAAGCGCCTTATGTACCGCGTCCATCACGGCTTCGTAATGCTGTGGGCCGGTGACGGCGAGCACGTTGGGGTATTTATTGGTGATGACTTCCGGCTCGGCACCCAAACAGCCGGTGACGATGACCTTGCCATTATCGTTGAGCGCCTCGCCGATGGCTGAAAGGGACTCCTCGCGCGCGGAATCCAAGAAGCCGCAGGTGTTGACGATGACCAGATCCGAGCCCTTGTAATCCGGCGCGAGCGTGTAGCCTTCGGCGCGCAGACGGGTGAGGATGCGTTCGGAGTCGACCAGCGCCTTCGCGCAGCCCAGCGAAACGAACCCCACGCGCGGCATGGCGTTCTCGGTCGGGCTGGTTTTTTTCTGGCGCGCGCGGGCGGGCTGAGGCATGCGATTTTCCTCCATATTTCGGCGCGTTAGAGCATAGCTTTACGACCGATGCAAGCCTTCGCAATGGCTGGCATGCATATTGCTTCCTTAAGGGCAGTGCATTTTACGGAGCTTTCTATGTCTGCCATCAATTCCCTTACGTCGAGCGGCTATTATGCCCTTAATAATCAGAATTCTAGCAATGGCCAGTCGACCGGCAACGTGACCCTCGCGGGTGGCTTGGCCGAGGCCTTGGCCATGGGGAAATCGACCACCGGCACGGAAGAATCTGCCTATTCCCTCGACCTCAGCGCCGACGCCTTGGCCTACATCAAGAGCATCAACGGCACGGCACCGGCGGGCAAAAGCAGCTACAGCAATGTCACCAATTTTGTGCTGACGCGCAACCAACAGGAAACGCTCAACGGTATCATCGAACAATATAAGGATGCCCCGTTCACGCAGGAGACCTTCAACAAGATTCAGGATGCGCTGGAAAAGGCGGGGCTCTCGACCAAGACCCTTTCGGCGCAGGACAGCGCGCGTAATTTCAATGCGACGAAATTCCTGCTCGATGCGCTGAATGGCACCACGAGCAGCAGCGACGTCGGCGGCCAAGATACGGAAACGAAATCCAACAACTTTATGACCAGCGTTGCCGACCAATGGGCGCGCATCTCGACGACGGCGAAGAAGGCCTAGCTATTGCGGGTAGAGCGTCGGCTCCAGCCGCGTCAGGGTGTGGCGCATCGCGGCGGATTCGCGGAACCATAACGGCACATGGCCATAGCGCAAGGAAAGCTGACGCTCCGCCGCCGCTTCCTCACCTTTGGCGATGGCCGCCACATACAGCGCCGACGCAAGACCGGAACGATCCGCACCGGCGTTGCAATGCACCAGCAGTGGCTTGGGGGCATGGCGCATGAGTTCGATGAGCTCCTTTGCCTGCGCGTCCGTCATCTCGCGCGAGGCTTTCATGCGAAAATCCATATGCATGATGCCAAGCGATTGGCTGGCGGCCAATTCCTCGCGATACCACGGGGAATCCGCATTCTCACCGCGCAGGTTGATGACCGATTTGATGCCGTGGCGTTTGACATAACGCTCGAGATCCTTAGCGTTGGGCTGCCCCGAACGGTAGAATTCACCGGCGACGACCTCATGGAAATTACCGGTCTGGATCTGTACCGTTACGTAAAGCGCCACCACCAGCATGGCCGTAAGCACCGCCAACAGCGCCCGCTTCAGTAACTTACGCATAGTATCTCCCTGATTCCGTGGCCGCGGTTATAGCAATCGATTATGATCCTTGGAACCCCAAATAAGGCTCGAGCCGCTCGAAGGTGCGGTTCATGGCCGCGGCATCGTTGATGTAGAATGGCATATGGCCGTAATGCATCCATAGCTGGCGCTCGGCCGCTTCCTCGCCGCGTTTGGCGATGGCCGCGAGGTAGAATGCCGCCGCCAGCCCCGTGCGATCCGACCCCGACCGGCAATGGATGAGCAGCGGTTTAGGCGCGTCGCGCATCAGCTGGATGAGTTGCTGCGCGTCGGCTTGTGTCAGCTCGTGGGCGGCTTTCATCGGGAAGATGTGATAGGTCAGCCCCAGCGATTTCGTGGCCGCCATCTCCTCGTTGTACCATGCATCGCCGACATTGCCGCCGCGCAGGTTGATGACGGATTTAATGCCGTAGCGCGCCACGTAGCGCTCCAGATCCTGCCCGCTGGGCTGCCCCGAACGGTAGAATTCGCCGGCGATGACCTCATGGAAATTGCCGGTGCGGACCTCGATGCCGATATAGATGAAAAAAAGCGCGATCAGCGCCAAAGCGCCAAGCAGCAGTCGTTTCATGAGTTTACGCATGGAAATCCCTCCGGACGGATGGCTCCGCTTACACCCCGCCGCGGCCACCGACAATGCAATTCACGTGGCTTGCCGATAATTAATGATTGAGCTTTTGCGGGTCAGTTGCTACACCACCCACCTCGCGGGGCATATTAAGCCAATGCTCATCGTGCGGAGGGGTGGCCGAGTGGCTGAAGGCGACGGTTTGCTAAACCGTTATAGGGGGTAAACCCTTATCGTGAGTTCGAATCTCATCTCCTCCGCCATTGTTCGAACAAGTAAGCTTATGAAATATTTAAAAATACTGGTTTCGAATATGTTTAGATTCTTTTTGGGACTTGTTGCATTCATAATTTTTGGCGTTGCTTGCTGTATTGGTTATACGCAAGACAAGCCTGCTATTGTTGCAACATTATGTGCTGCAGCAATTTTCTGTTTAATTTTTGCCTTTCTCTCAAAGTTCAAGAAGTTTAAGGGGCTCGGTATTGAGGCAGAAATGTGGGAGCAAGTCCAAAAAGAAGCAGAAACTATGATTAAGGAATTGCGCCGCCTCGCATTAATCACTGCAGCCCCTGTAACCCGCCTTAGTACAACGATTGGCTATTGGGATTCGCACTATGAGAACAAAGATTTGTATGATGTGATTATAGGTATTGAAGACTCACTAAGTAAAAATGGCGTTTCAAAAGATGAAATAGAAAATATCAAACGACCTTTTCACAGGCGTGTGGTTCGTTCATTATGCCTTCCCATTCAAACTGCAATTTATGATAAGATGCATGCCAAGTTTCTTGCTGCTCAAACCGAAATAAATAATCGACATCCTCAGCCAATTACAGATGCGGCTACTTACGGCAAAGAAATCACAGAGAGCCAAGCTATCATTAATGAGGCGGGGCAGTTCAAAAATTTCGATATAGATGAAACCAACTTTGCAACAGCCTATGAAAAGTTGGTGAATATTTTTGAATCGTGTCAGCAATTAACAGATGAAGAAAAAGCTGACATTAGGAGAGATGTAAAAACTGAACTAGAAGAATTAGAGTATTATTGCTCTCATAAAGATTTCAAAACTTTACGCAATTGGCTAGACGCTAAACTTAGCTAACTTGCTTTCTTCTCTGAACTATTTTGGAGCATATGACTTCAAATTAAACCGTTCCCAGAAATCGACACCATACATCCGCACTTTTGCCCATATGGAAAAATTTAGCTAACCCGCAATCAAGCTTACCGAAACTGACCTGCTCCCCAAGTTTAGTCCAGTCGTAAGTAGAGGCTTGCATGGTTATATCTCCGCGTGATGGTTGGCACAAGGGGCGGGCGGAGTGACCGCCCC
>JBIIAV010000095.1:0-5096 GCA_044239745.1 Rickettsiales bacterium | reverse complement strand
GGGCATGATGAGGAAGAACACCATGAGGAAGGCGTGGGCGGTGAGGAAGACGTTGTAGAGTTGGTAGTTGCCACCGAAGATTTGATCGCCGGGGGCTTGCAGTTCCATGCGCATGACGACGGAGGCGGCCGCACCGAGGAGGCCGGCGAATACCGCATAGTAAAGGTACAGGATGCCGATATCCTTGTGGTTGGTCGACATCAGCCAGCGGCGCCAGCCTTTGGGCGTACCGTGGTCGTCGTGGTGATCGTGCGATGCTGCGTGGGAACCGTATGCCATAATGTCTCTCGTCGAACTAGTTGAGGGCGGCGAATTGTACCGCGTTGTTGGAAGCGAATTTCAGTCGGGCGCCTTTGACCCACTGGTCGAACTGCTCTTGCGACACGACGACGATTTTGATCGGCATGTAGCCATGCAGCTTGCCGCACAAGATGGAGCACTGACCGTAATAGATGCCTTCCTTCTCGGCCTTGAACCATGTCTCGTTCAGGCGGCCGGGGATGGCGCCTTTCTTGACGGCGAACGATGGCAGTGCCCATGCGTGCATCACGTCCGCCGCGGTGAGCTGGACGCGCACGACCTTGCCGACCGGCACGACCACGGGGTTATCGACCTCAAGAAGGCGCGGCGCGCCCTCGGGCAGGTCTTTTTCTGGGGTGATGTTGGAATCGAAAGCGATGCCCTGATCGGGATATTCGTACGACCAGTACCATTGATGGCCGACCACCTTGAGGGTGAGGTCGGGGTTATTGATGATGGTCTCGTTGTTGTAGTATTGGTAGTGCACGCGCAAGCTTGGGATCGCGATGCCAACGAGAATGAGGATGGGAATCACCGTCCAGATGATCTCGATGGTTTTATTGTGCGTAAAGCTGGCCGGCTTGGGGTTGACGCGCTTGCTGAATTTCAGGCAGATATAGATGAGTAGCCCCAGCACCAAAAGCACGATCAAGGTGATGATAATGAAGATGGCATCGTGAAGAATCACCACCTGCTTTTTGATGGGCGAGGCGGATTCTTGGAAATAGATTTCCCATGGTTTGGCCATGCCGACGACCTTCGAAGCATCGAAGGCGGTGATGGCGTCCGCCGCGTCGATGGCGGCTTTTTTCTCGGCCTCGGAAAGCGGTTTGGCCGCAGGGGCGGCAGGGGCCGCCTCGGTTTTTTCGGCAGCGGCAGGGGCGGCAGGGGCCGCCTGTGCCACGGGCACAACGGCGAACAATGCTACGGCCAGTGCGGCGAACGAAAGGGTGCGTAGATAGTGGAATGGTTTCTGGTTCATGCGCTTCAACATGGGTGAGGTGGTTTGACGTTCCGCGTAGCCGAACCGAGGTGAGGATGCAAGTTGATTCCGTGTTAGATGGGGGTGCGCGAAGCCATCGGCCGCGGCTTGTGTGGCCGCGCGACACGAAGAATCAATAGTAGCGGTGCGGATGCGTCTATTATACAGTGGCGCGATGACCATGACCGATGACCCCTTCTTCAGCGCCGGAAACCTCGACCGCGCCCACGCCATCCGCACGCTTGAGGGGGCGCTGCACGGCGCCGACGACGGCGAGCTCTACCTCGAGCACCGCGCGAGCGAAGCCTACATGTTCGATGACGGGCGGCTGAAACAGGCCAGCGGTGATACCAGCCAAGGCTTCGGTCTGCGCGCCGTGAAGGGCGAGACGACGGCCTATGCCCACAGCGCCGAGCTGAGCGATGCAGCCTTGAAGCGCGCCGCCAAAACCGTACGCGGGGTGGACGGTGGACAAGCCAACGTGACGGCAAAACTGGAGCCCGCCTTCGGTGCCAACCACCAGCTCTATCGTAGTGACAACCCGCTGAGCGCGGTGCCGTTTGAGACCAAACTTACGGTGCTGAAAGAAATCGACGCCTACCTGCGCGCCAAGGATGCGCGCGTGAAACAAGCGACCGCGACGCTGGCGGCAACGTGGCAGCATATCCAGATTCTGCGCGCCGATGGCCGCGCTGCCAGCGATATGCGCCCGCTGGTGCGGCTTTCGATTCAGGTCGTTGTCGGCGCGAACGGCAGCATGGAATCCGGCAGCTCGGGCACGGGTGGGCGTGCCCTGTACGACGCGCTGCTGACGCAAGATGGCTGGAAACCGGTGGCGGACGAAGCGTTGCGCCAAGCGCTGGTGAACCTCGAGGCGCGCCCCGCGCCGGCCGGTGAGCTGCCGGTGGTGCTGGGTGCCGGCTGGTGCGGCGTGTTGCTGCATGAGGCGGTGGGGCATGGGCTGGAAGGTGATTTCAACCGCAAGGGCAGCAGCACCTTCGCCGGACGCATCGGCGAGCAAGTGGCCGCCCGCGGCGTGACGGTGGTGGATGACGGCACGTTCGAGCATCGCCGTGGTTCGCTGACGATCGACGATGAAGGCACGCCGACGGCGCGCAACGTACTGATCGAGGACGGCATCTTGAAAGGCTATATCCAAGACCGTATGAACGCGCGGTTGATGGGCGTGGCCGCGACCGGCAACGGCCGCCGCGAAAGCTATGCCCATGTGCCGATGCCGCGGATGACCAACACCTTCATGCTGGGCGGCAACGCGGTGAAGGAAGACATGATCGCCAGCGTCAAGCGTGGCATTTACGCGGCGTATCTCGGCGGCGGGCAGGTGGATATTACGTCCGGCAAGTTCGTATTCAACGCGACCGAGGCCTACCTCATCGAGAACGGCAAGATCACCGCGCCGCTGAAGGGCGCGACGTTGATCGGCTCCGGCCCTGACATCATGGGCAAGATCGCCGCGATCGGCAACGATATGCGGCTTGATCCCGGTATCGGCACCTGCGGCAAAGCGGGGCAATCGGTGCCGGTCGGCGTCGGTCAGCCGAGCTTGCTCATCTCCGGTATGACGGTGGGCGGCACCGAGCTTTAAATCCGCTAGCGCTATCTAGTAGTTCTTGGTCGTCGTTGGCAGTAGCGGCAGACCGGAATCCGCTGCCGGTGCGGCGGTGCCGGTGGTGGTGCTCGTCGTCGTGGTCGTGGTATTGGTGCTGGTAGTGGTAGCAGGCTGGGCTGCTTTCGGCGCGTTCTTCGCGCGTTCTTCGGCAGCGGCCTTTTCTTCGGCGGCGCGTTTATCGCGGGCGAGGGAAGCGTCGCTACGCAGGGCACTGTCGCTGCGTAATTTGTTCTCTTTCACCGGTTCGGCCTCTTTGGGTTTTTCGGCTTTCTTCACGGCGGCGGTTTCCGCGCCCTCATCGGCATTCGGCGTTGCCGATTTTTTATTCAGCGGTTTCGTTTTTTCGGGTTTGAAGCCTTTGCCCGGCCCATCGAATCCAAGCAGGATAATGGGCTTGCCGGTGACGGGATCGATGGTGGTTTGAGAGGCGGCAGCAGGTTTTGCGCCATTAGCTGTGGGCGCGGCCGCTGCCGGTGGCTGGGCATGGGCGGCGAGCGCTAACGAAGAAATAAGGGAAAACAAAAGGATATGACGCATAAAGCCCTTCCATGGAACACGGTGATGCCGATGGTTGTAGCATAGCCGCCGCCCCGACGCAATTCACCTGAAGATGGCAACCAAGCCTACCGCCACGCCAGCATCGATTGTGACAGTTATATGAAGATTGCACTGATTTTACGGGTTTTTATTGCGCCATGCGCGGCGCCTGCGTAGATTAAATCCTAGCCTATCACGGATGTTTTTTTAACCCAATTGTCACGAAACTGTCACAAAAAGCCTTAATTTATTAACCTTTCTTTAGCGAAGTTTCGGTACATTTGAGTTAAGCGGGAAGCACCGCAGGAATGAAGGAGCGCACAGATGGAAGACATTCTCATCAAATTCGACGGCAAATCGGTGGCGTGCAGCCAAGTCGGCAGCAAGAACCCAATGGCCGCGATGATCGCTCAGATGATGATGTCGGGTCAGGAATATGGCGTGGCCCAAGCGCGGGACATTCGGGCACAAGCCATCGGCGCGGCGATGAATGAAGGCTGCATCGCTATTGGCTAATCCGCCACGCTCGCCGACCAATCGCACGAAAAATCTTCCTTTATAAGCGGTCGAACTATATAGTGCGTGGCCAACACCGCATAATGGCAGGCCATGAACACCACTTGGAAAACCAGCGCATTTAGCAAGAATTCAACCCCCGTGGAGTTGGATGAGCAGCTGTTGAACGAAAAAGTGGTGATTTTGCTGCAAGGCAAGAACGTTTACGGCGATGCGATCTTCACTTACCTCCAACTCTCGCTGCGTTCGCTGCAATTGCTACGCGACAAAATGCGCAAAGGCGAGGATTTCATGCCCGCCGAATACGGCACGGTGCTTTCCGCCGGCAAAGGCGAACCCACGGCCGAAATGCGCTCGGAAATGGCGGTGACCCACAACATGGTGGATGTGCCGCGCCCGAAGGCGGCTGCGGCTGCGCCGACCTATGCCGTGCCCCAGCCCAAGCTATGGGATGATTAAAGGCTTCGCCTTTAATCCGTTTTAAGCGCTTCGCGCACGGACGAGGGCTCTTTGCCCTCGAGCTCCCGGCGCTACGCGGCTCGCTTACGCTACGCACCACCTACTCAAACGTTTGGATTATCTGTGCGTAGCGCTTTATGGCGCGAGCCGGAGGCCGAAGGCCAAACGAGGGGGAACGGAGTGGGGGCGGGACGCCCCCTGCGGCAAGGCCGCCCTTCGATTAACGAAATCTTTACTTATCTTCTGTAGCGTTAGCCTCAAGACCCCTTGGGAGGCTACCATGACGTTTGTAAGCGAGAACCAACTGAAATCCCTCATCGATGCGCAGGTATTCGGCGCCCGCGGTGAATGGGAAAAGCACGAGATCGGTGGTCAGGCGACCTTCGTCAAGCCGATCGGCACCCGCGATGTCGAAATGAAGGCGCGCATTGCCAGCCGGTTCGATGAGCTTGGGTTCATCTCGAAATTCTTCCGCGAAGGGACCAGTGAATTCGTCGCCCTCGATGGCGTGAAAAGCAAGCGCTACAAGGATGTCGAGAGCGCCTTCATCGAGCAGATCTTGAAAAAATTATAACGGTAGGGAACGCTTCGTTCCCTACGCGAAGCCTACTCAAACGTTCGTGATTATCTGTGCGTAGCGGCGATGGCCGCCGCGAGCCGGAGGCCGTAAGG
>JBIIAV010000094.1:0-5146 GCA_044239745.1 Rickettsiales bacterium | reverse complement strand
TCTGATCGCGCCGATCGCGATGGATCAGGGCCTGCGCTTTGCGATCCGTGAAGGCGGCCGCACCGTCGGTGCTGGCGTCGTCGCAAAGGTTTTGGCGTAACACATAACGAGTAACAAGGTTAGAGGGCACTATGGCCACGATGATGAACCAAAAAATCCGCATTCGCCTGCAGGCGTACGACCACGCGGTGCTTGACCATTCCGCAAAGGAAATTGTCAACACGGCGAAGCGTACGGGTGCGCAGGTGTTGGGGCCGGTGCCGCTGCCGCGCCGTATTGAGCGTTTCACGGTGAACCGTTCGCCGCACATCGACAAGAAGTCGCGCGAGCAGTTCGAGATCCGTACGCACAAGCGTCTGATCGATATTGTTGAGCCGACCCCACAGACCGTGGACGCGCTTGGTAAGCTCGATTTGGCTTCCGGTGTTGAAGTTGAAATCACCGTATTGAACGCGGCTTAGGGAGAGAATCATGACCTCGCGTACTGGAGTTATTGCAAATAAAATCGGGATGACCCGCATCTTCGACGAATTCGGTCGTAGCGTGCCTGTCACCGTTCTGCAGCTGGACCATGTGCAAGTCACTGCCCAGCGTACCACTGCCAAGGACGGCTATACGGCTGTTCAGGTCGGTGCTGGTAAAGCCAAGGCACACCGCGTTGCCAAGGCGCAACGTGCGGTGTTCGCTAAGGCGAATATCGAAGCGAAGAAAAATCTGGTCGAATTCCGCGTGGCGGAAGACGCGCTCCTGCCGGTGGGCATGGAACTGCGTGCGAATCATTTCATCGCCGGTCAATTCGTCGATGTGATCGCTACCAGCAAAGGTAAGGGTTTCGCCGGTGCGATGAAGCGCTGGAACTTCCGCGGTTTGGAAGCGTCGCACGGGGTATCGGTCTCGCACCGTAGCCACGGTTCGACGGGTCAACGCCAAGATCCCGGCCGTACCTTCAAGAACAAGAAGATGGCCGGACATTTGGGTGTCGAGCGCGTGACCATCGAGAACCTCGAAATCGTACAGGTCGACGAGCCGCGCAACCTCATCCTCGTTAAGGGTGCGGTACCGGGCGTTGATAACGCAGTGGTACGGATCGTCGATGCGCATAAACGTGCGCGTCCGGCGGAAGCGCCGTATCCGGCGGTCATGAACGTTGAAGCAGCGGCTGAAGTAGCAGCACCTGCAGCAGCAGAAGCAAAAGCGGAGTAAGTCATGAAAATGAATGTAGTCACTCTTGAGAATAAGGCGGCTGGCGAGTTGGAACTCGCCGACACCGTATTCGGTTTGGAGCCGCGCAAGGATATTCTCCAGCGCGTCGTCGAATGGCAGCGTGCGAAGGCTCGTGCCGGTACGCACAAAACCAAGACCCGCGCGGAAGTGTCGGGTACGGGTAAGAAGCCGTTCAAGCAAAAAGGCACCGGCGGTGCGCGTCAGGGTACGACCCGTGGGCCGCACCAAGAGGGTGGTGGTCGTGCGCATGGTCCGGTCGTGCGTAGCCACGCCTATTCGTTGACCAAGAAGGTGCGTGCGCTGGGCCTGAAGCATGCGCTCTCGGCGAAGCAAGCCGAAGGCAAGCTGATCGTCGTCGATGCGCTGACCCTGAAGGACGCGAAGACCAAGTCGGTGGTAAAGCAGTTTGCAGGCCTTGGCCTGACCAAGCCGCTGTTCATCACCGGAGCTGAGGTGGATGCGAGCTTCGCTAAAGCCATCAACAACCTGATCGGTCACGACGCGCTGCCGGTTCAAGGTGCGAACGTTTACGACATCCTGCGTCACAAAGAATTAGTGCTCAGCAAAGAAGCAGTTGCAGCACTGGAAGCGAGGCTGAAATGAGTCTGTTGAAGAAAAAAGAGAAACCAGCGAAAGCTGCAGGTGCAGCTAAGCCGGCGACCAAAGGTGGCGTTCTGGCGCAAGCGCGTCTTTACGACGTGATCGTCCGCCCGGTGGTGACGGAGAAGTCGACCCGTGCTGCCGAGCAGAACAAGGTGACTTTCAAGATCTCGCCGACCGCGACCAAGAAAGACGTGAAAGCTGCGGTGGAAGCGATTTTCAAGGTGACGGTACTTAAGGTGAATACCATCAACACCGAAGGTAAACTGAAAAAATTCCGTGGTAAGGACGGCCAGCGCAGCGATATGCGTAAGGCAGTGGTTACCTTGGAGGCTGGTCAAAGCATCGATTTCGCCGCGGGTGCGCGGTAAAGGATTAAGGGGAGAGAACCCATGGCACTGAAACATTTCAAACCAACGACTCCGGGCCAGCGTCAGCTGGTGCTGATCGATCGCGCCGACCTGTACAAGGGTAAGCCGGTCAAGACGCTTGTGGAGGCGACCTCCTCGACGGGTGGCCGCAACAACGCCGGTCGCGTGACTTCGTTCCAAAAGGGCGGTGGTCATAAGCGCGCTTACCGCGTGATCGATTTCAAACGTCGTAAGTTCGACATGCCGGCGCGCGTGGAGCGTCTGGAATATGATCCGAACCGTTCGGCGTTCATCGCGCTCATCCAGTATGAGGATGGCACGCAGAGCTACATTCTGGCGCCGCAGCGCCTCAGCCAAGGTGACATGGTCATCTCCGGTGAGCGCGCGGACATCAAGCCCGGCAACGCCATGCCGCTGGCCAACATTCCGATCGGTACGATCGTGCACAACGTGGAAATGAAGCCCGGCAAAGGTGGCCAGATCGGTCGTTCGGCAGGGGCGTATGTGCAGCTCGTGGGCAAGGATTCCGGCTACGCACAAATTAAACTGCGTTCGGGTGAGCTGCGCATGGTACCAAGCAACTGCATGGCGACCATCGGTGCGGTATCGAACCCTGACCACCAGAACGAAGTGATCGGTAAGGCGGGTCGTAACCGCTGGAAGGGTAAGCGTCCGCACGTACGTGGCGTGGCGATGAACCCAGTCGATCACCCGCATGGTGGTGGTGAAGGTAAGACCTCCGGCGGCCGTCACCCAGTGACGCCGTGGGGCCAACCGACCAAAGGCTTTAAAACGCGTAATCCGAAACGCAAAAACAAACTCATCATCCGGACTCGCCATCAGGCGAAGGGCCGCGGTAAGTAGGGAGATTAGTATGTCACGTTCTGTTTGGAAGGGTCCGTTCATTGATGGCTACCTGCTTAAGAAGGCAGAGGCAGCGCACAAGAGCAACCGCAACACGGTGATCGCGATCTGGTCGCGTCGCTCGACCATCTTGCCGCAATTCGTCGGTCTGACGTTTGGGGTCTATAACGGCAAGAAGCACATCCCCGTTGCAGTGACGGAAGAGATGATTGGTCACAAGTTCGGCGAGTTCGCGCCGACGCGTGAATTCAAGGCCCATGGTGGCAATGAAAAGAAAACGGCCGAGAAGAAATAGGGGATAAACGATGAGCAAACCAAAAACAGAGCGCAGCTTAGAGGCCAATGAAGCCAAAGCCGTATTGCGCAATCTGCGTACCAGCCCGACCAAGCTGAACTTGGTGGCGGAAATGATTCGCGGCATGAAAGTGCAGGCGGCGTTGACCCAGCTGCAGTTTTCCAACAAGCGCATTGCGGTCGATGTTCGCAAAGCGCTGCAATCGGCTGTTGCCAATGCCGAGAACAACCATAACCTGAACGTTGACGCCCTTGTCGTGAAAGAGGCTTGGGTCGGCAAATCGATGGTAATGAAGCGCTTCCACGCCCGCGCGCGTGGTCGTGGCGCACAAATTTTAAAACCGTATTCGCACCTGACAATCGTCGTGCGTGAAGCTGAAGGAGCATAATATGGGTCAGAAGATCAATCCAATCGGCCTTCGCCTTGGCATCAACAAAACGTGGGATTCGCGTTGGTTCGCCGGTGCGGACTATGCCGCGAAACTGCATGAGGACATCAAGATCCGTCGTCATGTGAAGAAATCGCTGAACCAAGCGGGCGTGAGCAAGATCATCATCGAGCGCACGGGCAAGAAATGCTATGTTTCGATCCACTCGGCGCGTCCGGGCATCATCATCGGTAAAAAAGGCGCCGATATTGATAAAGTTAAGAAGGACGTCCAGAAGTTCACGAAGGACGAAGTGCATATCAACATCATCGAGATCCGTAAGCCGGAGCTCGACTCGACGCTGGTCGCCGAGAACATCGCCCAGCAGCTGGAGCGCCGCGTGGCCTTCCGCCGTGCGATGAAACGTGCGGTTCAATCCAGCATGCGTATGGGTGCGGAAGGCATCCGTATCAACGTGTCGGGCCGCCTTGGTGGCGCCGAGATCTCGCGCATGGAATGGTACCGCGAAGGCCGCGTGCCACTTCACACCTTGCGCGCCGACGTGGATTATGGTATCGCAAGCGCCCTCACGACCTATGGGATCATCGGCGTGAAGGTATGGATCTTCAAGGGCGAGATCCTGAAAGACCAAGAATTACAACGCATGCCGAACACGCCGAGCAGCTTCGCGCAAGCTTCGTAGTGAACCGGTAAACGACAATAGTGAGTAGGATTTACGACCATGATGCAACCTAAAAAAACCAAGTACCGCAAGGCGCATAAAGGCCGCGTCTCCGGTGCAGCCAAAGGTGGCTATAGCCTCAGCTTCGGCGAATTCGGCTTGAAAGCGATGACGCCCGAGCGTATCACGGCGCGCCAGATTGAAGCCGCACGCCGTGCGATCTCGCGTCACGTGAAGCGCGTCGGTCGTATGTGGATCCGTATCTTTCCGGATGTTCCCGTTACCCGTAAACCTGCAGAAGTGCGGATGGGTTCCGGTAAGGGTTCGGTGGAATATTGGGTGGCACGCGTTGAAGCGGGTCGTATCATGTTCGAGATCGGTGGGGTGCCGGAGCAAGTGGCCCGCGAGGCGTTCGATCGCGCCAGCGCCAAGCTGCCGGTGAAAACGAAATTCATCAAACGCGTCGAAGCGTAGGGAGATTGGGTAATGGCAAGCGAGCAATTTAAAGGAAAATCCGCCGAGGAGCTGCAAGGCACCGTGGCTGATCTGAAAAAGGAGCTGTTCAACCTGCGCTTCCAGAAAGCGTCGGGCGAGCTGACCAATACATCGCGTTTCCGTGAAGCTAAGCGCCAGATCGCGCGTATCCTCACCCAACTACGCCAACTAAAAAACGCTGCATAGGATAGGACAAGACAATGCCAAAACGTATTTTACAAGGTGTCGTGGTCAGCGATAAATGCGCA
>JBIIAV010000016.1:0-19227 GCA_044239745.1 Rickettsiales bacterium | reverse complement strand
CGCCAGCCTTGTGGAGCTGGGTTGGGTGCATGCCAGTATTTGCACGCTGTTGGCACTAGTGGGCTTTGCACTGAGTGCGCATGCGATGCCTCAGGGACTGCCGGTGGAGGAGCATTTCGAGACGCTCTTCTGGGCGGGCGGGCACATCCTCCAATTCGCCTTTGCATTACTGATGATGACGGCGTGGGTCGGGCTTTTGGAAGCGCTTGGCGCACCGTTTGCACAGCGTCTCTGGGTTGTCATCGCCTATAGTTTTGCGACATTGGGCGCGGCGATAAGCCTTGCCGGATTCGCCATCCACCCGTTCGATAGCAGCGATTTCAGCTATCACCAGACCCGCATCATGATCGAGGTCGGCGGTATCGGCGCGGGCATGCTCTCACTGATGGTGCTATGGCGCTTGGTGCGCACCCGCGTCGCACGCGCGCAGCGTGCCTATGCCTCCACCCTTGCGATGTCCCTTATCCTGTTCGCTGCCGGAGGTATCCTTGGCCTTATGATCTCGGGGCAGAATGTCGGCATCCCCGCCCATTACCATGGCCAGATCGTTGGTATCACCCTTGCGTTGATGGGGTTGGCCTATGCCATGCTGCCGCGCTTTGGCTATGAAAGCGTGGCCGGCCAGCGCCTTGCCTTCTGGCAGCCCGTTATCTATGGCGTGGGGCAACTGATGCATATCGGAGGGCTGGCCTATTCCGGCGGCTATGGCGTCCTTCGTAAAACAGCCGGCGGGTTCGAGCATTTGGAGCCTTCCGTCAAGGTGGCATTGGGGGTCATGGGGCTGGGTGGCATGATCGCCATCATCGGGGGTGTTTTATTCGTCGTGGTCATGCTGCGGGCACGACGCTCAGCTTCAGTTTCGCATCATAGTGCGCTGGTATGAGCATTCCAATGAAAGACACGTGAATAAATCGAGAATATCTTGAAGATTAGCTTACCTTGTGGGATAACCCCTCATCGAATCATACCATTTTAACATTTTTACGGAGTTTATATGAAATCCATTGTTCAATCGATCGTTGCTGTATCGGCTTCGGTTCTGGTGCTTGCGGCCTGCGACGGCCAGCAAAACGCCTACAACGCAAAACAGGGCGGCATCACCGGTGGCGGTGGCTTCAGCAAACAAGATATCGGTACTGGCGTTGGTGCGCTTGGCGGCGCAATCGCGGGCGCCCAATTCGGTAAGGGCGATGGTAAAATCGCAACCGGTGTGATCGGCGCGCTGCTTGGCGCTGGCCTTGGTAACTCCGTCGGTGCGTCGCTCGATCGCGCCGATATGACCTACTACAGCAACGCTTCGCAAAAAGCGTTGGAGACCGCACAGGCCGGTCAGGCGCTGCCATGGAGCAACCCGAAATCGGGCAACTCCGGCACCATCACTCCGTCGGCTCCCTACAAGAACGACAATGGCCAATACTGCCGTGAATACAGCCAAAAAATCACCGTTGGCGGTAAGACGGAAAGTGGCTATGGCACTGCCTGCCGTCAGCCCGACGGTAGCTGGCAGATCGTTTCGCAATAAGCCATTTCAAGGATTGAGTATCGCATGACGACCAGCACTGAAGCCGCCGAGACCACCATCCCGACGGGTACCCTGATGAAAGGCAAACGCGGCCTGATCATGGGGGTAGCGAACGATAAATCCATTGCTTGGGGCATCACGCAATACCTTGCGGCACAAGGCGCCGAGATCGCTTTCACCTACCAAGGTGAGGCACTCGAGCGCCGTGTGCGCCCGCTGGCCGAGTCGGTTGGCGGTAAGTTAATTTTGCCGTGCGACGTGATGGATATGGCAAGCGTGGACGCGGTGTTCGCCACCCTTGAGAAAGAGTGGGGCGAGCTGGATTTCGTCGTCCATGCCATCGGCTTTTCGGATAAAAACGAGCTCAAAGGCAAGTATGTCGATACCAGCCTCGAGAACTTCCTGATGACGATGAATGTCAGTGTCTACTCGTTTACGGCAGTGGCCAAGCGCGCCTCGGCTTTGATGAAAAAGGGCGGTTCGCTGCTGACGCTGAGCTATCTCGGTGCCGAGCGTGTCACCCCGCACTACAACGTCATGGGCCTCGCCAAGGCCGCACTCGAAGCCTCGGTCAAATACCTCGCGGTTGATCTAGGCGGGCAAAATATCCGCGTCAATTCCATCTCGGCAGGGCCCATCAAAACCCTCGCTGCCATGGGCATCGGCGATTTCCGTTATATCCTGAAATGGAACGAGCTGAACGCCCCCTTGAAGCGCAACACCACAATCGAGGATGTCGGCGGGGCAGGGCTGTTCCTGCTTTCCGAACTTGGCCAAGGCACCACCGGCGAGAACCTGCATGTCGATTGCGGCTACCACGTGGTGGGCATGAAAGCCATCGACGCACCGGATATTGCTCTCGTTTAACAACTTCTGTGGGCGATTGCGTTGTCGGCCTTCGTGCTCAGTCGGTTACGTAGCGCAGTTACGCGCGCTCCCTGCGCCGAAGACCTACTAGCACTCACCGCACATAAATCGCCAAACGCCCGTGACAAACGCAAAACCTACTGATAGCAATATCGCATGGCTAGCAATTCCTTCGGCACGATTTTCCGTTTTACCACATGGGGCGAAAGCCATGGCGAGGCCATTGGCTGCGTGGTGGATGGTTGCCCGTCGCTGATTCCATTGAGCGAGGCGGATATCCAGCCCTTCCTCGATAAGCGTAAACCCGGCCAGAACAAATTCACCACCCAGCGCCGCGAGGCGGACGAAGTAAAGATCCTAAGCGGTGTCTTCGAGGGCAAGACCACCGGCACGCCGATCTCGCTGATCATTTACAACGAAGACCAGAAATCGAAGGATTACGGCGACATCGCCGAGAAATTCCGCCCCGGTCATGCCGATTACACCTATCAAATGAAATACGGCATCCGCGACCATCGCGGCGGCGGTCGCTCCAGCGCGCGCGAGACCGCAATGCGTGTGGCGGCCGGCGCCATCGCTCACAAAATCCTTGGCAGCGCAGGCATCACCATTCAAGGCTACCTCGTGCAGATGGGCGACGACAAAATCGACCGCGCCAATTTCGATGCCGCGCAGATTGATCAAAACCCGTTCTGGTGCCCCGATGCCAAGGCCGCCGCCCGCTGGGAGGCCAAGCTCGATGCGGCGCGCAAGGACGGCTCATCCCTCGGCGCGGTGATCGAAGTGGTGGCGCAGGGTGCACCCGCCGGCCTCGGCGAGCCGATCTACGATAAGCTCGATTCGGATCTGGCGCGGGCGATGATGTCAATCAACGCGGTCAAGGCCGTGGAAATTGGTGAGGGCTTTGCCGCCGCCAGCTTGCGCGGCGAAGAAAATGCCGACCGCATGCGCGCCGGCAGCCATGGGGTAGAATTCCAAAGCAACCATGCAGGCGGCATTCTCGGCGGCATCAGTTCCGGCCAGCCGGTGGTCGTTCGCTTCGCGGTGAAGCCCACCAGCTCTATCCTCACGCCGGTCGAAACCGTCGGTAAATCCGGCGAAAATACCGATATCATCACCAAAGGCCGCCACGATCCATGCGTCGGCATTCGCGCCGTGCCGGTGGGCGAGGCGATGATGGCCTGCGTGCTGGCCGATCATTGGCTGCGTTTTAAGGCCTATTCGCGCTAGGGCTTGCAAACGGCGAAACCCACGCCCATATAGCCAGCATACCCCACCCATGAGGACGTTATGACCACGGAAACACTCGCTTCTGAAACCAAGACCTTTGCTGCGGAAACTTCACGCGTACTCCAACTGATGATCCACGCGCTGTATACCAATCGCGACATCTTCCTGCGCGAATTGATCTCGAACGCATCGGACGCTTGCGATAAGCTGCGCTACGAATCGCAAAGCAATGCGGGATTGCTCGGCGATGCGCCCGACTTGAACATCCACATCACCTTCGATGAAAAACTGAAGACGCTGACCATCACCGATACCGGCATCGGCATGAACCGCGAGGATCTGATCGCGCATTTGGGCACCATTGCCAAATCCGGTACGTCGGAATTCCTGAACCAGCTAACCGGCGATAGCAGCAAGGACGTGAACCTCATCGGCCAATTCGGGGTCGGGTTCTATTCGGCGTTCATGGTGGCCGATCGGGTCGCGGTGGAAAGCCGCAAGGCCGGCGAGGAGCAAGCGTGGCGCTGGGAATCCGATGGTACGGGAAGCTATACCGTCGGCGTTGCACCTTCGCGGGCACGCGGCACAACGATTACCTTGTACATGAAGCAGGATGCCAAAGAATATCTCGATCGTCATAAGCTTGGCCACATCGTTAGCACCTATTCCGATCATATCAGCTTTCCCATCACCCTAACGGATGGCGAGGGGGTCAGCCACACCCTCAACGATGGCGGCGCCATATGGACGCGCCCGAAATCCGAGGTGAGCGACGAGCAATACCACGAATTTTACCGCCATGTATCGCACTCGCCGGAGAAGCCATGGGCGGTGCTTCACAACAAGGCCGAGGGCAAGATCGAATATACCAGCCTGCTGTTTATTCCGGGGATCAAGCCGTTCGATCTCTTCCATCCCGAACGCAAGCGCCGCGTGAAGCTTTATGTGAAACGCGTCTTCATCACCGATGAGGGGGTGGAGCTGGTGCCGCCCTATCTGCGGTTCCTGCGCGGGGTGGTCGATTCGGCCGATCTGCCGCTGAATATCAGCCGCGAGACGCTACAAAAATCGCCGATACTCGATAAGATCAGCGAATCCATCACCAGCCGCGTGCTGACGGAGCTGAAGAAGCGCGCCGAAAAAGAACCGGATGCATACGTTGCGTTCTGGGAGAATTTCGGGGCAGCGCTGAAGGAAGGGCTTTGCGAAGCCAACTCCCCGCGTGAGAAAATTCTCGATGCGTGCCGGTTCTATTCCAACCAATCGCCGGAGAAACTCATCAGCCTTGCCGATTATAAATCACGCATGAAGGAAGGTCAGGAAGCCGTGTATTTCCTTACCGGCGACACGCTCGCCACGCTTAAGAACAGCCCGCAGCTGGAAGGCTTCACCAAGCGCGGCCTCGAAGTGCTGTTGCTGACCGACCATGTCGATGATTTCTGGCCGAACGTTACCCAGACATGGGGCGATATTCCGTTCCGTTCCGTCACCAAAGCGGGTGCCGACCTTGAGAAATTCACCGCCGAAGGGGAAGAAAAAGTCGAAGAAGCTGCCGAGCAACGCACGGATATCCAAGCGCTATGCAAAGCAATGGAAGAGCTGTTCGGCGATGCGGTGAGTGCCGTGCGCACCACGCGCAAGCTTTCGGATACACCGATTTGCTTGGGTATAAGTGAAGGGGCGATGGATATGCGCATGGAGCGCTTCCTCGCCGATCATAAACAGTTGCCCAAGCGTGCGGCCAAGCTCGTCGAGATCAACCCGACCCATCCGGTCATCGTGTCGCTGGCGGCGCAGGTGGCCAACGGCGGTGTCAGTGCCCAAGTCACGGATGCGCTATGGCTACTTTTCGATCAAGCCTTGATCGCCGAAGGCGAGAGCGTGAACGATGCCAGCGCATTCGCACGGCGCCTCAGCGGGTTCTTGGCCAAAGGCATCGCGGCCTGAGGGCGGCAACAAAAAACCAGCCGTTTTCACGGCTGGTCATGTGCTTGGTAGACTAGGGAATCTCTAGGCCGGCTGGTCGGGATAGATCTCGACTTCCAGCGTCATGATGTGGTCGCGCAGCTGAAGCTTACGCTTCTTGAGGCGCGCGATCTGCATTTCGTCGGGGGAGCCCAGCAGTTGAAGCTGGCGAATCTCTTCATCGAGCTGACGGTGCTGTTCTTTCAGATCATCGAGTTGCTTGAAAAGGACGATATCATCATTCATGGTGGCTTGCCATTGGCTGTACATGGTTTAATGCCTCTGTTATAGTTGATTTTTTTCAACAAACAGTGGCCTTTATAACACAGGATTCGACTATTTTCTAGTTCATAATGTCCACTTTGCTTATTTATTGTGCATGGCTGCCTGCCGGCACCGCGAACCCTTGCAGGAATTCACCGGCCGATTGCCGCGATTTAGCCGCCCGCTGAAGTGTGCTCAGCCGCAGTGCGCGGCCATCACCCGCATTCACAAGCAGCTGATTATCAAGCAACATTCCACAAGGCTTTGTCGTATCGCCCGCCTCAATCGTCGCGGCAAATACCTTGATGAGCTCGCCAAGCAGTGTGGTGGTTGCGGCAGGGGTCGGGCTTAGGCCGCGTATCTGGCTCAAAAGCGCAGCCGCGGGGCGCGACCAGTCTAGCGGCCGGTCGTCCTTGGTAATCTTCTCAGCGTAGGTGATCCCATCCGCGGCTTGGGGGTGCGGCGCAGGCCGGCTGGCTTGCGCTAATGTCGTAAGTACCGCGAGGGTCTGTTGCGCCCCCAATGCGGCCATCGCATCGTGCAGGCCGCCGGCATCCATCGTCGGCGGAATGACGAACGGGTCGCGTTGGTGGATGGGCCCCGTATCGAGCCCCGCTTCAAGCTGAATGATACAGCATGCCGTATGCGTATCACCTGCCATGAGTGTGCGCTGGATGGGCGCCGCACCCCGCCAGCGTGGCAGGTCCGACGGGTGGATGTTGATGCAGCCCAGACGCGGCGCATCGAGCACCGCTTGCGGCAGCAGCAAACCATAGGCCGCAACGACCGCGATATCGGCGTGGTGGTCGCGCAGTTGCTGTTGTATCGCCGCGTCCTTCAGGCTGGTGGGCGTGAAGACGGGAATGCCATGCGCCTGCGCCATGAGGTGAACCGGCGAGGGCGTGAGCTTAAGGCCGCGTCCGGCGGGGCGGGGCGGCTGGCTGTATGCAGCGACGACCTCGTGCGTGGAGTCGATCAGTGCCGCCAATGTCGGGACGGCGAATGCAGGCGTGCCCATGAAGATCACGCGCATGGGTCAGTCTTTCTTGGCGGGCGCGGTGGCGCAATCTTGGCGAATGCGCAGCAGGCGTTCGTCTTTTTCAAGGGTGTCGTTTTCGCTTTTGACGAGGAACTCGTCGTGCGGCATCGCGACCATCAGCCGTGTGATGACACAGCTGCACGGCCGTATCTTTTGGGAATGAAAGCCGACGCATGCGGTCATGAAAATGGGCACGGTATCGCGCGGCCATAGCTTGCTGACGGGATTCACCGGCGATGCGGGCGAGGCAGGCGCATTGGGGTTGGCCGGCGTGTTCGATGCGGCGGGATTGGCCGGCGGCTTCGGTGAAGCGGGGTTGGCAGGGGTATCGACGCGCTCGCCACCGGTGGCTTCACCCACATTGGTGATGGCTTGTTTTGGGAAAGTGGCGAGCAAGCTATCGGGCGTTACGGGTGCGTTGGCACTGGCATCAGCGGCCTTGGGTTGCGGTGCGCTTTCACCGACAACGACCATTGGTGCGTTCGAGTAGCTCTGTGCGGCCGCCACAAGCGGTGTGGAAAGCATCGAAATGGATAAAAGAAGCGCGCGCATGAAACTGATTTATCAGCGCCCGTGGGCAGGGGCAACGATTAAACGGCCGAGTGATCGGGAAGTTCGTGTGCCGTACCCAGCCGCTTGGCTTTTTTGAGTTTGCGCAAAATAATATCGCGCTTCATTTTTGAAATATGATCGACGAAGACGATGCCGTTGGTGTGGTCGATCTCGTGCTGCAAGCAGGTCGCGAGAATGCCCGTTGCCTCGATGGTCTTTTGTGCGCCATGCTCGTCCAGATAGCGCACGGTCACGGTCTCGGGGCGCACCACCTCGGAATATTGGTCGGGGAAGGATAGGCAACCTTCTTTGAAGATAGAGTCATCGCGCGAGCGCTCGACCACTTCCGGATTCACGAATTTCATGGGTTCCTTCTCGCCGTCGCGGATGCCGACATCGACTACGATGCAACGCTTATGGATGCCAATCTGTACCGCCGCCAAGCCGATGCCGTCGTTGGCATACATGGTGTCGAGCATGTCGTCGAGAAGCGCGCGAATGCTGTCATCCACCACGGCAACGGTTTCCGAGGGGACGGTGAGGCGCTCGTCGGGAGCAATGACTAAGGGGCGTACGGACATGGGCTCATTCTATGGCGCATCGGGGCAAAACTCAACGGTTCTTTAAGGTTTTCTTAGGAATTTGGCTTTAGAATCAGAAAGGTAGAAATCTATGAGGGTCTTTGAATGCCTCCGACGCCCACTGAATCCCCACGGGTTCCTCCCTTCGGCCGCCATGTCGAGGCGTTTTTGGCGCGCAGCCTGCCCGCAGGCAAGGGCGGGCACGTGTTGGCGATCGGTGAGGCGCACCACACGCACGACTATATCGATACGCTGAATGAACAATGGCAAAACCTCAGCAATCCGGCCAAGTATAACGTGGGAACATTAGGCTTGGAGCAACCTACCTACATCAATGTCGTTTTATGGGCGATGGAAGATAAGCGATTGCCGCTTTCCGATCCCAAAAAATCGGCTGATTATTTAGCTTCTGTATTGAACAGGCTAAGCATTGCTGGTTTTCAGGCGAATATAAGGGCTTCCGCCGAGCTGATCGAGCAAGCGATGGCGAATAAAACGCAAGTGATAACCTTTGATATGCGCCATACGCTTGATATTACGCTGGTATACCATTCGCAAACTATGGGGCTTATTAAACCGTATTTGCCGACGAGTGCCAAGGAACAGCAAGCCTTGCGCGAGGATCCAAAAGCCTTCGAGCAATGGAAAAAAGAAGTCGTCCGCAAGAGTGCTTTTGTCGGCGATAAAGAGTACATCGACCATGCGTGGTCACTGTCGGAAATCAAAAGTTTGGTGGATGCCAACCCCGGTTATGCTGCGCGGTTACAGGCGTTGGAAGAGGTGGGACGAGCCGCCGGCAGGGAAGGCTTGCTGGAGGATGGGCAAAGCGCCGCCGTGCTCGCGCACTATGCCGATAAATCACGCAACATCATCACTAGCGGTGGTCTTTATCATAATACTGGAAAGCATATTCCTGAGGCAGAAGCACAAGGCGGGTTCGCGGCGCATTTGGCACAGCGCGGCCTTGCAGTAACGCCGGCGATCGTGACGACAGACCATGATTTAAGAAATCTGCTTTCTTACGTAGCGCCAAGCGAAAAAGGAACGCCCCAGAACAAGGTATTTCAACTTTACCTCGAAAACTGTGCGGCGCGGGCACCGATGCATTTGCTGGTGTTGGATAAGGATGTGGTGCTCGATGTTTCCAATCCAGAAAAATTATCGGGTATCCGTGGTTTCTTTCATTTGCTCGGGGCAGAAAAAGAAGCAAAGGATGTCGCCAAGCAATTGGTCGAAAGCGGTGCCCGCCTGACTTGCGATCAGCCATCACTGCCCACGGTGGCGGCATGCGCCCAACAGGAAGCCGCAGGCAAAGGCGCCTGCAAACCTATTTCCCAGCGCTAGTGCGCGAGTGCGCGTTTGAGCCGCGCCAAGCTCTCGGTCTTACCTAAAATCGCCATGATAACGGGCACGTCCGGGCCACTCATGGTGCCGACAAGGGCGGCGCGTAATGGCGGCATTATCTCGCCAATTTTTTTACTCAATTGATCTACAATAATCGTAAACTCATGTTTTAGAGCTTCAGCTGTCCACTCAATATGAACGCCTTCTTCAAGTACTCGAGTGACCAGCACAAGTGTTTCTTTGCCTTTTGCAAGTGTGGCAGCCGCTTTTTCGTCGTAGTTAGTTGGAGCTACGAGATAGAATTGAACCTGCGACTTCAGTTCCACCAGTGTGCTGGCTTTCGATTTCACGCTTTCGATCGCATCCGCAAAGCGCGCGTCCACCCCCATCAGTGCTGCCAGTTCCGCCGCGGGTCGGGTGCGCAAATAATGGGCGTTCACATGGTTGAGTTTGGCGAAATCCAATCGTGATGGCGCTTTGCCGATATGCTCCAGCGTGAACCATTCGATGGCCTGCGCATCAGTGAAAATTTCGTCATCCCCATGCCCCCAACCCAGCCGCGCAAGATAGTTGCGCATCGCTTCCGGCAGGTAGCCCATATCGGCGTATTCGGTGGTGCTGGTGGCGCCGTGGCGCTTGCTGAGCTTGGCGCCATCCGCCCCGTGGATGAGGGGGATGTGCGCGAATACGGGGATGTCCCAGCCCATCGCGCGATAGATGACGGATTGCCGCCCCGCGTTATTCAAATGGTCGTCGCCGCGGATGATGTGGGTGACGCCCATATCATGATCATCGACGACAACGGCAAGGTTGTAGGTCGGCGTGCCGTCGGAACGCAGAATCACGAGGTCGTCGAGCGCATCGGGGACGAAATGCACGTCGCCTTGCACCGCGTCGCGCACCACCACTTCACCGGTGAGTGGGGCTTTGATGCGGATGGAGGGCGGCGCTAGCTTGTCATCACTATTCTCAAAATCTGGTGCGGCATCTCGCCATGCTCGATTATATCTAAATACTTCACCTTTGGCTTCCGCCGCCGCGCGTTGATCGGCAAGAGTGGCTGCGCTAGTATAACAATAATACGCTTGACCGCGCTTTACCAGTTCAAGCGCTACTTCGCGGTGACGCTCGGCGTTTTTGCTTTGGTAGACAATATCGCCATCGAACGTCAGGCCGAGCCATTTAAGCCCATCCACAATGGCTTGATAGGCGGCATCGGAATTGCGCGCGGCATCGGTATCCTCGATACGCAATTTGAATTGGCCACCCATATGGCGTGCGAATAAATAATTAAACAGCGCGGTGCGGGCACCGCCGATATGGAGCATGCCGGTGGGCGAGGGAGCAAAACGGGTGACGACAGTCATGGCAATTCCTGAACAGTATGCTAGTTTTGCGTCTTTATAGCAGCGGCTGAGGCGATGTCACGCATGTTAGAGCAGGTCGATCGATGGTGGAAGGCTGAGCATACCCGCCATTTTCTATGGCTACCGGTATGTTTTGCCGCGGGCATCGCTCTATATTATGCGCTGCCGAGCGAACCGCCAGCCGCCGGATTCCCAGCCCTTTCAGCCTTGATGATCATTCTACTGGTGCGGCTGCGTAAGTTGGCCTTACCGGTGATGATCGGCCTGTTCGTGTTCGTGCTCGGGGCGACATGGGCGAATGTGCGCGCGCGCGAACATGTGCCCACCACCTTGTACGAAGCCTTGAGCCCGCGGCCGATGCTTGGCACCGTGCGCGATATGGAGCGCACGCAATACGGTGTGCGGCTGACTTTGAATAACCTCACGATCGATGATCTGCCCACCGAGCGCACTCCGCAACAGGTACGCATCAGCGTGCGCTTCAAAAAAGATGCGACCTTCGAGCTGCCGCGCATCGGTGACAGCATTCGTATCCGCGCGGGGCTGATGCCGGCGATGGGGCCGGCCTTGCCCAATGGCTTCGACTTTGCCCGCTATTTCCACTTTCGCGATATCGGCGCCGTTGGCTATGGCCTGCCACCATGGGAGGTGCTGGGCAGCGATGGCAGCACCGGCTTTGCCAATGATTTTTGGAGCTGGCGTGTGCGGCTCACGGATGAGATCGTTCGCACCTTGGGGCACCGTAGCGGCGGGGTGGCAGCGGGCCTTATCACCGGCGATGGCCGCGCCATCGACCAAGCCGATTTCGACGCCCTTCGTGCCAGCAACCTTTATCATATCATCGCCATTTCCGGCGAACATATGGTCATCATCGCAGGGGTAATCTTCATCGGCCTGCGCTTTTTGCTTCTGCTATTGCCCAAGCGCATCGGCCTCCGGCCACAGGGCAAATCCATTGCCGCGGCGATCACCTTGCTGTTCATCACAGCGTATTTATTCGTCACCGGCCTGCCGACCTCGGCGGTGCGTGCCTATGTGATGATTGTGCTGGTGCTGCTTGCGGTGTTGTTGCGTCGCCATGTCGATCCGATGCGTTCGCTTGCCATCGCTGCCTTGCTGATGCTCATCTACGATCCAGCCATGCTGCTCGATCCGGGATTCCAGCTTTCGTTCGCGGCCACGCTTGCCATCCTTGCATTGGTCGAATCGCGCCTGTTGGCGCGCCCACCCACGATCGAGCGTGGGCGTGTGCGCAATGCCATGCATTTCGTATCGACCATGCTGTTGGTGAGCGTGGTCGCCGAGGCGGCGACCGCGCCGCTGGTCATTGCCATGTTCAATAATGCCTCGCTTTATGGTGTTTTGGCCAACAGTCTTGCCACGCCGTTGGTGAGTCTATTCCTCATGCCCGTTGTGGCCTTATTCTTCCTACTGCTGCCGCTGGGGTTGGAATCGTTCGCACTCACCTTGCTCAACGAAGGCATTCAACTATTACTCGCGCTTGCGCACGGCATCGCAGCCTTGCCGCATGCGCAATTCTTCGTTCCATCGCTGCCGCTGTATGGTCTGGCATGCTTTGTTGTGGGGCTGTTGTGGGTGTGTTTGTGGCATACGCGTACACGCTACTACGGTGCCATCGCGATGGTGATTGGTGTGATGTCGCTTACTATCGTGCAAACACCGGATGTATTGCTTGGGCCCAATCTCAAGCAGGTCGCGTTCCGTAGCGGCGATGGCTATGTGCTGGCGCGCGGGCGCACCAATTCCATGATCCCCGAGCTGTGGGCGAACGGTCTGGGCTTCAAGGCGCTGGAGAAGGCCGAACCCCCGCAATGGCGATGCGATAAATTCGGCTGCGTAGCGCAGGTGAAGGGTAAGCGCATCGCATTTCCGAACGATCCAAGCGCCGTGATGGAGGATTGCCAACATGCCGATATGGTGGTGGCGGCACTTTCGCCGCTGGCGTGCGATACGAAAGCGCGCATGCTGGATGCCCGCAGCTTAGGCACAAGCGTCACGGCGTTGTGGGTCGCGGACGGCGGCGATATCCGCGTCGAGAGTAGTGCCGACTGGCAGGGCGATCGACCGTGGAGCGTTGCGGGAGCGGACGACGAGGCCGACGCCGAGAGCGATTAGGCACCGAGCAATTGCTTGGTTGCGCGCGTGACGTCCGTTTCGCGCATCAGCGATTCACCGACCAAGAAGCAGTGAATATCCTGTGCCCGCATACGTTCGATATCGGCATGGCCGGTAATGCCGCTTTCGCACACCAGCGTATAATCCGCAGGCACATGAGCGCGCAGTTGCTCGCTGGTCGCGAGGTTTACCTCGAGCGTTTTAAGGTTGCGGTTATTGATACCAAGCAATCGCGACGAAAGCTGGCTTAATGCCCGCTCAAGCTCGCTGGCGTCATGCACCTCGATCAGCACGTCCATGCCCAATTCACGGGCGATGCTCTCAAGTTCGCGCGCTTGGCCGTCCTCGAGCGCCGCCATGATGAGCAGTATGCAATCCGCCCCGAGGCTGCGCGCTTCGAGCACTTGGTAGGGGTCGAGCATGAAATCCTTACGCAGAACTGGCAGCTTCACTGCGCCACGCGCTTCGATGAGGTGGCGGTCGTCGCCTTGGAAATAGGGGATGTCCGTCAAGACCGAAAGACATGTCGCGCCGCCCAATGCGTAGGCGCCTGCCAGTTGCGCTGCGTTAAAATCGGCGCGAATGATGCCCTTACTCGGCGAGGCTTTTTTCACTTCCGCGATCAACCCGATGCCGCCTTGGCGGAATTTTTCCTTGAGCGCCGCATGAAAGCCGCGCGGCGGCGTCACGCGCAGCGCATGTGCGTGCAGCACCGATTCGCTGACCATCGCTTTTTGTTGGGCGATATGGGCGCGTTTCTTGTCGCAAATTTCCATCAAGGTATCAGGCATGGTCGCTGCTCGCTTCGATCAGGGCATCCAGTTTACGCAGTGCTTCGCCGCGGGCAATGCTACTGCGCGCCAAGGCAACGCCATCATGCAGTGTGGGCACTTTTTCGGCAAGCATCAGCATCGCGGCGGCGTTCAATAGCACCGCATCGGCGTAGGGGCTTGCCACTCCGCTGAGCACGGCGCGAAGGGCAGTGGCGTTATGCATAGCGTTACCGCCGACCAATGCTTGCGGTGGTTGCGGCCTAAGCTCCGCGTCCTGCGGTCGCACGGTCGCGTAGCTTACCTCGCCATCCAGCAGGTGGGCGACGTGGGTCGTCCCCGTCATCGAGAGTTCGTCGCTTCCGTCGTCGCCGTGCACGGCCATCACGTGGCTATGGCCGAGCAGTTTTGCCGTCTCGGCCATCAGGCCGCAATATTCGGCGGCAAAAACGCCGATGAGCTGGCGTTTCACGCGGGCAGGGTTACATAGCGGGCCGAGCACATTGAAGATCGTCCGCTTGCCGATGGCCTTACGGATGGGCGCAAGGCGCGCAAATCCCGTATGGAACGTGGGGGCATATAAAAAACATATGCCAAGGGACGCCATGATGCGCGCGCTGTGTTCGGGGGAGATGTTGGTCTGCACCCCTAAGGCTTCCAATACATCAGCCGAGCCGCAGGCGGATGTCACGGCGCGGTTGCCGTGCTTGACCACGGGCACGCCACGTCCCGCCACCACAAAAGCTGCCGCGGTCGAGATGTTGAAGCTGGATTTTCCGTCGCCGCCGGTGCCGCAGCAATCGATGGCATCCGGATAGTGCGGAAACGGTTTCGCGCGCGCCATCACTGCATCCACCGCGCCGGCGAGTTGGTGGGCGTTGATGCGGCTGAGATCGAGCTGCGTGAGATAGGCAATGGCATCATCGCCGGCCAGTGTGCCATCGAGCAGCGCGCCGATGGTCGTCTCCATCTCGGAGCGTAGGCTCATAGCAGATCCAGAAAATTCTTCAGTATGGCATGCCCGTGTTCCGAGGCGATGCTCTCCGGATGGAACTGCACGCCGAAGACGGGCTGCGTGCGGTGCTGCAAGCCCATGATGGTGCCATCGGCGGTTTCCGCCGTGATCATGAGGCAATCGGGCAGGCTTTCGCGCTCGACGATGAGTGAGTGATAGCGCGTGGCCGTGAACGGCGAGGGTATATTCTTGAAGATGCCGGTATCCGTGTGCTGCACGCGGCTGGTCTTGCCATGCATCACTTCGCGCGCGCGCACCACCTTGCCGCCATAGGCCTGACCGATGGATTGGTGGCCAAGGCACACCCCGAACAACGGTATCTTGCCTTGATTCACCGCCAACAGCTCCAGACAGATACCGGCTTCGTTCGGGGTCGCAGGGCCGGGGGAGATGACCACGCCATCCGGTTTCTTCCCGATCACATCGGCGACACTCAGCGTATCGTTGCGAACGACCTCGACCTTCGCGCCGAGCGCACTGAAATAATGCACCAGATTGTAGGTGAAGCTATCGTAGTTATCGATCAGTAGGATGTTTTTGCTCATAGCCGCGTTTTAGCGATTTAGCAGCCAGATGCAACGCCGGAATGGTAGGGTCTAGGAGTCGGTCTGTACGATCTCGGCGTTGGGATCGAAGTTGCTATCCACCTTCGGTGCGGCCTTAGGCTCGACTGGCGCCTCGACCTTAGGCTCCGGCTTGGGCTTTTTCACCGGCATGGCGCGCGTCAGGCAGCCCGGGCCGAAACGCTCCACCGCGAAGCCTTTCAGGTAAGCGCGGCGCAACTTTCCGGCTTCGTAGGCTTCCGCCACCTTGCGTTGATGGCGGTTCGCACCGGTGATGCTGCGTACCACACTGCGGAATGGAATGACGTTGGTCTGGAGCCGGATGGCAGAAAGTGCCTTATCGCGCGCCATGTTGACCGCGCCGTCGGTCAAATCGCTTTGGTTAGGTATCTCTGTATTCTGAAGTTCGGTGACTTCGTCGCCAAGCGATGATGTTTTGATCTCTTTGGGTTGGATATCCTCGCCCAGCAATGCGTCCAGCTCCGCCAGTTCCTCACGCACCGTCAGGCAGCGGGCATTCTTCGGGCGGGCATAGGGGTTGGCCGTTGCTTTTTGCAACAGTTCGGGAATGTCGCGCTGCTTGATGTTGAGGTCCTCAAGCGGGCCGGTCGCGGCATCGATCGCTTCGTAGACGCTTTTGTTGGGGTCCATCACTACTTCGTCGGAACCACCGCACGCCGATAAACAACACAACGCGAACACCAACATGGCGCCATTGCGCGACTGCCGAACAAATTGTGCGCTGCAAACTGACATATCTTTGATTTATCTTAGCAAACAATGCGCAGAAAGCAGAGAAAAATTCTGGGTGTGGGTAAAATAATTGCGTCCGCCAAGTTCAGGGATGCGCGCTTAGGCGAATTTAACGGCTTCCTCGGCCGCGCGCATCACGGCCTTGGCCTTGTTGAGGGATTCCTGATACTCCGCCGCGGGGTCGGAATCGGCGACGATGCCGCCGCCGGCCTGCACGATGATCTTGCCGTCCTTGACCAGTGCCGTGCGCAGCGTGATGCAGTTATCCATGCTGCCATTGGCCGAGAAATAGCCCACGCAGCCACCATAATAGCTGCGCTTCACCGGCTCGAGCGCATCGATGATCTCCATCGCACGGATCTTCGGGGCGCCGGAAACCGTGCCGGCGGGAAAGCCTGCAATCAGCGCGTCGATCGCATCGTAGTTGCTATCGAGGGTGCCTTCCACATTGCTGACGATATGCATCACATGGCTGTAATGCTCGATGGTCATGCGCTCGGTCACGCGCACATCGCCCGCTTTTGCAACACGCCCGACATCGTTACGACCAAGGTCGAGCAGCATGAGATGTTCCGCCAGTTCTTTTGGGTCGTTGAGTAGATCGTGGGCGAGCGCTTTATCTTCTTCTGCGTTCTTGCCGCGCTTGCGGGTGCCGGCAATGGGCCGGATGGTGACGGTGTTGTCGCGCAGTCGTACTAAAATTTCAGGACTGGAGCCGACCAGCGCATAGCCACCGAAATTGAGATAGAATAGGAATGGCGAGGGGTTCATGTGGCGCAGCGCGCGGTACAACGAGAATGCCGGCAATTCAAAATCGCTGGTGAAACGTTGGCCGAGTACCACCTGAAAAATATCACCGGCGGCAATGTATTCCTTTGCTTTCGCGATCATCGCTGCATGTTCGCCCGCTGTCATGTTGGGCGTGAAGGCGCGGGTGGTGGCGGGCACGTCCTTGTAGTAGTTGCGTTGATCCAATGGTCCTTGCAGTTGCCGCGCAATCTTTTCTAGCCGCGCGCAGGTTGCATCATAAACGGCTTGTGCGTCGCCTTTGGTGTCCCATATCGGGGCGATGATATAGACGACCCCGTCGACCGCATCGAAAATGAGCTGCATGCGCGGACGAATGAAACACGCATCGGGAATGTTGATGGTATCGGGCTTGGTGTCGGGCAGGCGCTCCATCAATTTCACCATGTCGTAGCCCATATAGCCGATAAGCCCTGCGGCCATCGGCGGCGTGCCCTCCGGCAGGTCCATGCGGTGGGTGCGCACAAGGTCGCGCAAGGTGGTCATGCTGTCGTCCCAGCTTGGGCTGAAGCTATCATGCGCGAAGGGTGGCGTGGTCGAGATCTCGGAGCGATTGCCATAGCAACGCCACATCATGTCGGGGTCGATGCCGATGATGGAGTAACGCCCGCGGCTTTCCCCACCCTCGACCGATTCGAGCAGGAACGAGGGTGCGTCGTCGATCGGCAGTTTCAGCATGGCCGAAACGGGGGTCTCAAGGTCGGATACGCGCTTGGTGAAGATCACCTGCGGCTTGCCGGCAGCGTAGTTGGCGCAGAAGGTTGCGCGGTCGGGACTGAAGGAGAAGACGCTCATGGCTGCATATCGGGTTTGGCACGCATGATAGCAGGGTTGATGGTCACCGGATGATCCTTGGCGAAGGATTGGTAGGCGCGATTCTCGATATCCTGCGCCAGTTTTTCCGTCGTCACGGCATTGCTTTTCGTTGCCGCCACATCCTTGGCCGTCACCGTCGGCAGGTAGCTTTGGGTGACAAGCGCCACCACATGATCGCCGTTTTCCAGTGCTAATGGGCCTGCCACTTCACCCACCGCACGTTCGAAGATCGCCTGCTGCAATGTCAGCGGCAGACCGGAAACAGTGGTGTTGCCGGCCAGCGGGCGCGGAATGCGGCTCAAGGAGCGGCTGCTGAGTTTGAAATCCGCGACCACTGCTTGCCAGTTCGGTGCTTTCGCCAGCGCTTCTTTCACGCTTTGTGCCTTGCCGCGCGCGGCATCGCGCGCCAGCTGGCGACCAAGACGCTGCCGCACATCCGCTTTCACGGCATCGAAAGGCTTGGGGGTGGACGGCGTGATGGTTTTCACCGCCACCATCAGCAATGCGCCGCTTTTGGTGGTGATGAGGCCGGAGATCTCGCCCTCGCTCATACCGAAGCCCTGTTGCGCCACGGTCTTGGTGATGTCATCCGCACTTGTTTTAGCGAGGTCTTCGGTGACGTTCTCAAGGCTGCGCGGTGTGGCATGGATACCGGCTTTTGCCAGTGCTTCCGCCAACTTTTTGCCAGCGGCCAATTCGTCCTCGATCGTGTTGCTCAGCGTATGCATCACGTCGTCGCGCTGTTCCTTGCGCAATTGTTCTTTCAGTTGCGCAGGCGTGGCCTTGGGGTTTGCCGCCTTGGCCGATGCGAGCATATCGTCGCTGATGGAAGCCTCGATGAGCGCTGCGATCTCGGAGGGTTGCAGCAGCACATATTCCAACGCTCGGCTTTCAGGCTGCAGGTAGAGCGTTTCCTTGTTCTGCTCGTAGAATTCCTTGAGCGCAGCGCTGTTGGATTCATCCAGCGCGTCGCGGGCAGGGATGGTCAGCAGCACGGCGTCGCGGGTCTCGCCGCGGCCGATGGCTTCGAGCGCCAGCACGCTTGCGGGTGCGGTGCTGTCGTCCATGTTCAGGCTATCGGCAAGGAACTTGGCGGCGATATCGTTCTTGAGCTGCTGGGCGAACAGCGCTTGCGAGATATTTTCACGCTTCAGGCGCTCGGTGAATACCGCACCGCTGAATTTTCCGTCCGCATCATGGAATTGCGGCAGGCCAAGGATCTTCTTACCAAGCAGGGCTTCGTCCACGAACAGGCCGATATCCTGCATCGCCAGCAGGTTGAGTTTTTGTTGGACGAGCTGGCGCATGATGGTCAGCTCCATCGTCGCAGGGTTGACGTTCTGCATGCCCATGTTCTGTAATTGGCGGCTGAGCATGGCACCTTGGTGCTGGAATTCAGAAGCGCTGATGACCTCGCCCCCCACCTTGGCGGCATAGCTTGGGCCGCGCTCGCTCAAAATATCGCCGACCCCCCACAAGGCGAACGAAAGGATAAGAAGCACCATCAATATCTTGGAGATGATGCCGGTCGAAAGTTTGCGCATGGAGTCGAGCATGGAAATCCTCATGAGTTCTCAGGCGGCAGATGTACACACTCACGCGGCTTTGTCAAAGGGTTGACGGGGATTGTCCAGAC
>JBIIAV010000145.1:0-18703 GCA_044239745.1 Rickettsiales bacterium | reverse complement strand
TGCAGCGCCGCGATTTCATCATCAAAGATAGCGAGGCCTCGGAAGCGCTGCATTGGGAGGCCCTACCGCAGGCGGGACTGATGGACGCGTTGCGCCGTGTATGGGAGATGGCGTTCATCAAGGCGGAAGCGTATGGCATGCGTAATGCCCAACTGTCGTGCGTGCCGCCGACCTCGACCATTGCCAAGGTCATGGAATGCGATGCCTTGGGATTGATGCCGCTGCGCAGCGTGATGCGTACCGGTAGCCAAAAACAGCTCAGCGCTGATGTGACTTATGGCCTTCAGGCATTGGGCTATAGCCACGCCCAGATCGCGGATATTAGCCGTTATGTGTGTGGCACCCCTGCGTTGAAGGATGCGCCGGTGATCCATGCCACAACGCTACGCGCACGCGGCTTCAGCGCGGAGCAGATCATTGCCATCGAGGAGAGTTTGGAAACGGTTGCCGATATCCATGCGGCGTTTGACCCGTTCGTGATCGGTGAGCGCTTCTGCCGCGAGCAACTACAGATCGGCGATGATGCGTTGTACGATGCGGCGTTCAACCTTCTTGCGCATATGGGGTTCAGCACCAGTGAGATCGCAGCGGCGGATGCATATCTTTGCGGCAAACGGCAATTGGCCGGTGCGCCACATCTGCGGGCGGAAGACGAAGAGGTGTTCTCGCTGGCGGTGACCGCCGATGCCCAGATCGCGCTGATGGCCGCCGCACAGCCGTTCCTCACGGGCGGTATCGCGCATCCACTGCACCTCCCGCAATCGGCAACGCTCGATCAATGCGGACGCTTGATCCAACAGGCATGGAAAAGTGGTCTCAAGTCGATCACGCTCAAACGTGAACATTGTGCGTTGTATGAGGACATTGCCCATGCGCAAGAGCCCAGCGAACAACGGGAAGGGGCGGACGAGATCGTATTTCGTGAGGCGCGGACGATGATGTCCGGATCGGTATCGCAGATCGCGGCCGACTTGCTGCGGCATTTCATGCGTTCGCGCCGCGAACTGCCGTTGCGCCGCAAGGGGTTCACGCAAAAAACCGTCATCGCTGGGCAGGCCATCTATCTGCGTACGGGCGAATACGAGGACGGCAGTTTGGGTGAATTGTTCATTGACGTGCCGACGGCACCGGAAAACCACCGTGCGCTGCTGCGCCAGCTGGCGCGTTCGATATCGATCGCGTTGCAATATGGTGTGCCGCTGCCGGCATTCATGGAAGCCTTTACCCGCACGCATATCGCCACGGCGAACGAAACGATGCCCGCGGATGCGATGAATGCGGTCGACCGCTTGCTCGACCATGTATTCACCGAGCTTTCGGCCGTTTATTTGGTGGATGCGGCGGATGTTCCGCGGCGCGCTGCGTCCGGTGGCGCTTAGCCTGCGCTACTTTTGTTTGGATAGCGGATGTTTACGCTCGATGACGCTGACCAGACGTGCGTCGGCGACATGGGTATAGATCTGTGTGGTGGCGATATCGGCATGGCCGAGCAATTCCTGAATGACTCGAAGATCGGCGCCGCCTTCGAGCAAATGGGTGGCGAACGAGTGCCGCAAGGTGTGCGGTGAACAACGCTTCGGGGCAATGCCTGCACCTGCGCATAGCGCTTTGAGCAACTGGCCGAAGCGTTGGCGGGTCAGGTGGCCTGCTTTTCCGGTCGAGGGGAAAAGGAAGTTACTGTCACGCCCTTTGGGAATGAATTGTTCGCGTACCGTGAGGTAGTTGCCCAGTGCTTCGATGGCGCGCCCATGCAGCGGAACGATACGATCCTTGCTGCCCTTGCCGGTGATCATGAAATAGGGCTGGATGCGCTTGGGGCGTTTGGGATCGCGCTGGACATGCTGGGTGCGTAAGCTCACCAGCTCGCTGACGCGCATGCCGGAGGCGTAGATGATCTCCATCAGGGCATTGAGCCGCACGCCCTCGATGGAGGTATCGCTTTGCGCGGTTTGAATGAGCTGCTGTACTTCTTCTTTCGAGAGTAATTTTGGCAGGCTGCGCTCGCGCTTGGGGGCGCGCACCAGCAGTACGGGATTTTCACTGATGATGCGCTCGCTGATGAGGAATTTGAACCATTGCGTCAAGGCGGAACGCCGGCGCGCCAGGGTTGCGGGCGCCATGTGGCGTTGACTCAGCGAGGCCAAGTAATCGGCGATATGCTGATGCTGCAACGATTGCATCTGCCATGCATGCTGCGAAAGGAAGGAAAAAAAGTCGTCAAGGTCGCGGCGATAGGAGTCGCGGGTGGCAACGGAAGCACCGCGGGAGGCAATGAGCATCTCTAAAAACGCATCACGCCACCCAAGCCATGAAGCTGGGGTGGCGTGTGACGTAGTGCTCATTCAACCAATGTTTAGTTGGCAGGCGCAGGTGCAGGAGCTGCTGCCGGAGCCGCCACAGGTGCAGTTGCTGGAGCCGCTGCACCTGGGGCAGGTGCAGTTGCGGGAGCTGCTGCTGGAGCCGGAGCTGCAGCAGCCGCTGCAGCCGCTGCTGCATCCGCTGCTGCTTGTGCTGCGGCATCAACTGCCGGAGCGGCTGCTGCTGCGGGCTCAGCTACGGGAGCGGGTGCCAATGCGTCCGCTGCGGGGGCTGCATCCGTTGCCGGAACGGTCACTTCCTGTGAGACGGTTTCTTGGCTGGGGGTCGAGGTGCCGGTCGTGACGGCTACTGCAACTGCAGCGACCACGGCCACTGCCGCCAAGATGATAACAAAGTTCTTGTTTTTCGATGGGGTAGTCATAATGCCTCATTAAGAATTGTGGTTGAGAGTTGAATTCTTTGGCAAAGCCGCTACCCTTGTGCTCCGTAACCACGTGCGAGTCAATAGTTGATGCAACATCTTGAACCCATGGATGAACAGAATGCCCTGCAACCTAAGCAGCCTGCGGTGTGGCGCAGCCGTCCGCTGGTGTTGGTGGGTCTGATGGGTGCGGGAAAGTCGACTATCGGTCGGCGGTTGGCGAAGCATATCGGCTGGCGCTTTGTCGATTCGGACGAAGAGATCGAGGCGGCTGCGCATTGCCGCATTGCGGATATCTTCACGATCCATGGGGAACCCATCTTCCGCGACCTTGAAAAACGGGTCATCAGCCGGTTATTGACCGAAGAACCGCTGGTATTGGCCACCGGCGGCGGTGCATGGATGCAGCCAGCCGTGCGCGAGGTGATTAAAGCACATGCGACATCCGTTTGGTTGCGCGCAGAGCTGGAAGTGCTGACGGAACGCGTCAGCCGCCGTGACCACCGCCCTTTGCTGGAGCATGGCGATAAACGTGAAATCCTGCAGAAACTGATGCATGAGCGTTACCCTGTATACGAACAGGCCGATGTGGTGGTCGATTCCAGCCAAGGCCCGCACGAACAGGTGGTTGAACGGGTGATCGCCGCGCTGGATCGGCAGCAAGGACCGAACGCATGAAAAAAACCAACCATGTGCGCGTGGAGCTTGGCGCGCGCAGCTATGATATTGTGGTCGGCAGTGGCTTGCTGGCGCAGGCGGCCGATCATATCGTCCCTGCGATGGCGGGGACGCGTGCCATCATCGTCAGCGATAGCCATGTAGCGCCACTTTATGCGAAACGCGTCAGCGATAGTCTGACCGGACGCGGTATCAAAGTCGATATGTTGAGTGTGCCAGCGGGGGAATCCAGCAAGGGATTTACGACCTTCGAATGGCTGATGGAGGCGCTGATTGCGCTTAAGCCGGATCGTAAGACGACCCTTTTGGCGCTTGGCGGCGGCGTGGTGGGAGACATCACCGGATTTGCCGCGAGCGTTCTACTGCGTGGGGTGCCCTTCATCCAGATCCCCACCAGCTTGTTGGCGCAGGTCGATAGTTCGGTCGGTGGCAAAACGGCTATTAATTCGGTCGCGGGGAAAAACCTCATCGGCAGTTTCTATCAGCCCATGCTGGTGCTGGCCGATAGCGATGTGTTCGCAACCTTGCCCGCGCGCGAAATGCGCGCCGGTTATGCCGAGATCATCAAATACGGGTTGATCGCGGATGCGGGCTTCTATCGCTGGTGTTTGGAGCATGCACCCAAGCTGCTGGCGGGGGATACGCAGGCGTTGCACGAGGCAGTGATCAAATCGTGCCAAATGAAAGCGTCGATTGTAAATCAGGACGAACGGGAAGCCGACATGCGGGCACTGCTCAATTTCGGGCATACGTTCGCCCATGCGCTGGAAGCCGAGACCGGTTATAGCGAAACGCTCATCCATGGCGAGGCCGTGGCCATTGGCATGGTGATGGCGTGCCGCTTATCCTGTCGCATGGGGCTGGTGGAGGAAGCGTTGGAGCATGAACTTACCAGTCATTTCCACGCGTTGGGGATGCATGCCACGCCCAAGGATGTGGCGCATGCATGGGATGTGGACGGTATTGTGCGCCACTTTGCCGACGATAAGAAAGCCGAAGGCGGCGCACTCACCTTCGTTGTGCTCGATGCCGTGGGCAAAGCGCGCGTGGCCAAAAAGGTGGATGTTGCATTGGCGCGTGACGTGGCTGCATCGTATCTTTAGGAGATTGCATGGAATCTATATACCTTGAACTCATCATTATGGCGATTCTGGTCGTCCTTTCCGCGTTTTTTTCGGCATCGGAAACAGCGTTGACCGCAGTATCACGCGCACGACTTTTCACGCTCATTCAGCAAGGCGTGCGGCGGGCGGTGATCGCTGAGAAACTGCGCAAAAATAAAGATGCACTTATGGGTACGGTGCTGTTGGGCAATACGTTGCTGAATATCGCTACGGCGTCACTGGCAACGGTGCTGGCTCTGCAATTGTTAGGCGAGGAGTATGGCCCGCTTGTTGCTACTTTCTTTACGACGTTTATTCTACTGATTTTTGCCGAGATGTTGCCCAAAGTATTAGCGTTTCACCGGGCGGAGAGTGTTTCGCTGTGGGTGTCGCCACTGCTGTTTATTTTCGAGCGGCTACTCTACCCGCTTACGTTGGGCACGCAATGGATAGTGCGGGGCGTGCTGCGCGCGTTTGGTATTAATCTTGCGCATTCTAGAAATATGATGTCAGCGGCTGATGTCCTGCGCGGGGCGATAGCCATGCACCACCATGAGGGCGAGGTGGATAAGGACGACCGAGACATGCTGGGGAGCATTCTGGATTTGAATGCGCGTACTGTAGAAGAAATCATGGTGCACCGTTCGCAGGTCGAAAGTATCGATATCGGCCTCGACCCCGAGACCATCATCGCCCAGACGATTGCCAGCAACCATAGTCGCATTCCGCTATGGAAGGATAATCCCGAGAACATCGTTGCCGTCCTTTACTTCAAGGATCTGCTGCGGTTGGTGCGCCAGCAAAAGATCGGCATCACCCGTGAGATGATCCGCCGCATCGCGCATAAACCGTGGTTCGTGCCGGAAACCACGAACTTGGACGACCAGCTGACGGCGTTTCGTACCCAGCGCAAGCATTTCGCCTGCGTGGTCGATGAGTATGGCGGCTGGCTTGGTGTAGTGACCCTTGAGGATATCATCGAAGAAATCGTCGGCGAGATCGCTGATGAGCACGACCCGCTGGTGATTGCTGATATCATGCCGTTCGGGGAGCATTCGAACAAGGTCGCGGGCACGGTCACCATCCGCGATATCAACCGCCATCTCGACTGGGACCTGCCCGATGACCATGCCGCAACGGTTGCGGGGTTGGTGCTGCATGAGGCGCGCGTCATTCCCGATGTTGGAGCCGTTTTCGAGTTTTATGGCTACCGGTTCACCATTGCCGAAAAACGCGCTAACCAGATCACGCAGCTATTCATCGAACGCCTCGAAGACTCCTACGACGACGCGCAGGAATGAGCGGGGGCGACTACATCATCGAGTTCAAGCCGCAAGGCCGCTATGTGAAAGTGACCGCGGTCGATCCGGTCAGCGGTATCGAGGCGGTGGTGGTGGGCGATGCTGCGCAGCCCGCCCAAACCTTGCAGCGGGTCGCTATCCAGAAACTGGAGTTTTTGCTTAGCAAGCTATCCCCCTAATTATAACCAACAATGAATGGGTTGGCTTATTTCCCAACAGTTGCTTGCCTGCCTGAAAGCTTGCTGCTAAGGGTTTGAGCTACGCAAAGAAAATAACAGACACGAGGCATCATGAAACACTTGTTCCTGCGCAAGACGGTATCGCAAATTCAAGCCGAGGCGGCTACGACCGGCCTGAAACGAACGTTAGGTAAATGGAACTTGGTAAGCCTCGGCATCGGCTGCATTATCGGTGCTGGTATCTTCGTGATGACCGGAACGGCCGCTGCCAACCATGCTGGCCCTGCATTGATGCTCAGCTTCATTTTCACAGGCATCGCGTGTGCATTCGTTGGTCTGTGCTACGCCGAGCTAGCCTCGGTATTGCCCATCTCCGGTAGTGCTTACACCTATGCGTATGCAACACTCGGCGAGGCGCTGGCATGGGTGATGGGCTGGCTGCTGCTGCTGGAATACGGTGTCGCCGCCTCGACCGTTGCGGTCGGGTGGTCGGGCTATATCAATAGTTTCCTGCTTGGATTCGGGGTGGTAATTCCACCGGAATTCACGGCCGCCACGGGGCAAGAAATCAAGGTAACCGAGGTCTACCACTCGTTGTTCGAATCCATGGGCTATGCCTTCAATTCGGCGGGCATATTGCTCAATTCGGCGGGCGAGGTGGTGAAGGGAATCTTCAATCTGCCGGCATTCATTGGGATCGGTGCGGTGACGGCGTTGCTGATCGTTGGTGTCAGTGAGTCGGCCAAGGTGAACAACATCATCGTGTTCATTAAAGTGGCCGTTGTCCTTATGTTCGTGGTCATCGGTGCGTTCTATATCGACCCGAATAACTGGGTGCCGTTCATCCCTGAGAATACCGGCCCCGGCGTCTATGGCTGGGATGGCATCTTCCGTGCGGCGAGCATTATTTTCTTTGCCTATGTCGGCTTTGAAGCGGTATCGACCGCGGCACAGGAAGCAAAGGACCCACAGAAAGATATGCCGTTCGGCATCATCGGCTCGCTGCTCATCTGTACGGCGCTTTACATCGGTGTTTCCGCCGTGCTGACGGGCATTGTCCCCTATAAGGAGTTGGCGGTCGCCGACCCGATGGCACTGGCGGTCGATAAGATCGGCCTTGGCTGGTTCTCCTTCCTCATCAAGGTCGGCGCGATTCTCGGCCTTAGCTCGGTGATGATGGTGCTCATCTACGGCCAGACCCGTATTTTCTACGTGATGAGCCGCGATGGTCTGCTACCGCAGATGTTCAGCAAGGTGCATGCGAAATTCCACACCCCTCACATCAATACGATGGCGGTCGGGCTGTTGGTGGCCTTCGCAGCGGGTGTGACACCGATCACGCTGCTGGGCGATCTCGTAAGCCTCGGTACGCTGCTTGCGTTCATGATCGTCTGCTTCAGTGTACTTTACCTGCGCAAGACGCAACCGAACCTGCCGCGCCCCTTCCGTACCCCCGGTGCGCCGCTTACCCCGATTCTGGGTATGCTCACCTGCGGTTACCTCGTGTTCACCATTTTCTTTGGGTGGGATGAGAACCACAATATCGTCCTGACCCATGGCGGTGAGGATGTGCTGACCTATATCGGGCCGTACATGCTGGCAGGGCTTGCCATCTATGCGCTCTATGGGCGGGTGCACAGCAAGCTACGCCTCGCTCAGAATCCGTTGGCGGGCGATGCGGCGTTCGTGAAAAAAGAGCACGAGAAGCGTACCGACTAAAAACCCTTGTATCTTGCTGCTGTTATCGTTAGAAACCAGCCGCAATTCATGCCATGTGCCGATGTAGCTCAGCTGGTAGAGCAACTGATTCGTAATTAGTAGGTCGCAGGTTCGATTCCTGTCATCGGCACCATCTTCGCTTATGGTTAACCGCTTTAGCCGACCAGACGTTTGATCTGCTGGTTGATGGCCACGATGCATTGTTCGCGGGCGGTGTGTTTGCGCCATGCCATGCCGATGGTGCGTGCCGGCGCGATATCCTTGAACGGCAAATAGGTGATGCCTTTATCCTTGCGCACGGCCAATCGGGGAATGAGCGTGATGCCGACGCCCGTTGCCACCATGTGCCGTAGCGTTTCCAAGCTGGTGGCGCGGAACTCCTCGTGCTCGGTCGTTCCGATGAGGCTGCAGACCTCGAGCGATTGGCTGCGCAGGCAGTGCCCATCTTCAAGAAGTAACAAACGTTCATGGCGAAGATCCGCCTGACGGACATAGGGGCGTTTGGCCAACGGATGCTTGGAGGAGACGGCCAGCATGAACGGGTCCTCGAATAGCGGCGTCGTTTCCAGCCATGGTTCGTTAATCGGCAGGGCAAGGAATGCCGCATCCAAGGTGCCTGCGCGCAAGCGTTCGATCAGGAGGGATGTTTTATCCTCCACCAGCATCAGCTTTAGTTGCGGAAGCGCTTTGTGGATGGCGGGGATGGCAAGCGGGAAGAAGTAAGGAGCGAAGGTGGGGAAGGCGCCCAGATGGAAATCCCCCGCGTAGGGGTCGCGGGCGGCTTTTGCGAGTTCCTGAATGTCGCGGCTTTCTTGGAGTATGCGGCGTGCCTTGGCGATAATCGTTTCGCCAACGGTGGTGACCATCACGTGCTTTCGCTGACGCTCAAAGAGTTGGACGCCGAGATATTCCTCCAGCTTTTTTATCTGCATGGAGAGGGTCGGTTGGCTGGTGTGGCATTGTTCGGCCGCTTTACCGAAATGCCGAAGATCCGCTACCGCCACGATATACTGTAGGTCTCTGAGGTTCATCCCGCCCTAATCATAGTTATTATCTATCGATAACATAAAATCATTCGATTGTACATATCAAACGAATGGGCTCATGAATGGAGAGGTCGAAAGCAACTATCACGGAGGCAACCATGGACGGTACGAACCCTGAATTCATCAAATGCGCGATGGAAGCCATCGAGCAGGGCGTGAAGGCGGCTGATATCAAGGAAGAATGCGCCTGCCGTATGGGGCTTATGCAAGCCGCACTCGACACCCCAACCATTCGTTAGAACCCATCATTTCAAACTTTAAGGAGAATACCCATGTTAGGTGTAGGTGATACGCTTCCTGCGTTCCAAGTTAAAGCAACGGCGGCATTGCCGTGGAAAGACATCACGATCGATAACGTGTTTATCGAAGTGAACAACCATAGCTACAAGGACAAGTGGCTGGTGCTCTTTTTCTATCCCAAGGACTTCACCTTCGTCTGCCCGACGGAGATTGCGGCCTTCGGTGACCTGAACCAAGAATTCAAGGACCGTGACGCGCAGTTGCTGGGCGGCAGCACGGACAGCGAGTTCGTTCACTGGGCATGGCGCAAGCACCAAGACGAGCTGCGCGACCTGCCATTCCCGCTGCTTGCGGATGTGAAGCGCGAGTTGACCTCGGCGCTTGGTATCCTCGATCGCAACGAGGGGGTGGCGCAGCGTGCCACCTACATCATCGACCCGCAGGGTGTCATCCGTTTCGCGATGGTGACCGACCTGAACGTGGGGCGTAACCCCAAGGAGGTTCTGCGCGTACTCGATGCGCTGCAGACCGATGAACTATGCCCATGTAACTGGAAAAAGGGCGACGAGACCATCGATCTCAGCAAGGCCGCTTAGCCATTCACACGGTGGGGTAGCAATGCCCCACCGCTTTTTTTAAAGGAGTACTATATGAACCTACAGGAACTTAAAGGGCGCCTCGGCGATTATGCCAAGGATACCAAGCTGAATATCGGTAGCGTGCTGTCCGAAGAAGGCGCGCCGGATCTGACCCAAACCCAGATCCACGCAATTGCGCTGGCATCGGCCTATGCAACGCGTAACGCACGCTTGGTGGACGCCATCACGCAGGAGGCGACGACCCTCGACACCGCACATCGTGATGCGGCAAAGGCGGCCGCGACGATCATGGCGATGAATAACATCTACTATCGCTTCGCCCATTTGGTGAGCGATAAGGAATTCAGCAAAATGCCTGCGAAGCTGCGGATGAATGTAATCGGCAGTCCCGGCATCGAAAAGGTGGATTTCGAGCTGATGAGTCTTGCGATCTCGGCCATCAATGGCTGCGGCATGTGCATGGATGCGCATGTCCATGAGGTCGCGAAGGCCGGCATCTCGAAAACGGGGATTCAGTCGAGCATTCGTATCGCATCGGTCGTCAATGCCGTTGCGCAGGCGCTTGACATTGAGGCGCTCGACGCGCTTCCTGCACAGCAGGCTGCCTGATACGCAGGGATCCGCGTTAGCGCTGCGTGGCGGCGCTAGCGTGGATCTCGTAGCGTATCGTCACGGGATATTTGACCCATTCGTCGCTCGCCCAGCGTCCGAGCCCGACATCGAAATCCTTACGGCTGATATCTAAGCTGCCGGTGGCGGTCGCGTGGTCACCAGCGGTTTTCAGGGTGAAAGGCAGGACGACGGGACGGCTGATGTTGCGGATCGTCAGCGTACCACTGGCCGCGTACTGGTGCGGCCCCGTTGGTTTGATGCCTGAGGAAATGAACGTGGCGGTCGGGAATTTCGCTACCGCGAACCAATCATCCGTGGGGAGTGAGTCGCTGCGATCCTTCCCCTCGACTTGGATTTGGTTCATATCGACGGTGATGGTGATGCTGCCGCGTGTGGGCGCGGCTTCATCGAAATCGATAGTGCCAGTGAACTTTGGAAAACGACCCTCGAAGCGTTCGCCCGCCTGCTCGGCCACGAACGTTAGCTTGGAAGCGGAGGTATCGATCGTCCAAAGCGCTGCATGTGCCGGATGGCATAGCAGGGCAGCGCTTATTGCGAGCCACGCCCTACGCACCCATGCTCCGTACCAACCAGCGTGGGAGCATGCGGGTGAGGGTGGTGTCCTTGTAAATGAAATGATGCTTGAGCGCCGCGAACAGATGCAGCGTGATGAGGGCGATGGCAACGAAAGCCAGATATTCGTGTGCCGCATAAAACACGTCCTTGGCGGCTTTGGGGTCCATTCCCGCGGGCATGGGAATGAAAGGCACCTCACCCATCCAGAAATAGACGGTCGGGTATTTACGGCTTGCCGAGACCATGAGCCAGCCGGAAAGCGGCATAGCCACCATCAGGAAATAAAGCGCCCAATGCGCGGTCTTGGCCAAGAGGCGCTCCAGCGGTTTCAGAGTATCGGGTAGTGCAGGCGGGGGATTGAGGAAACGCCAGATGAGCCGGAAGATGCTTAAGCCAAGCACGGTGATGCCGAGCGATTTATGGATGGCATAGGCATCAAAGCGAATGGAAATCGGCAGGTCCTCCATGAAGAATCCCAGCGGAATCATCGCGATGATGGAACAGGCGATCACCCAGTGCAGGGTGACGGCGATGGGGTCGTAACGTTGAGATGAGGGCTTGGGTTGCATTATTTCTTCAACATGAGTTCGGTTTCAATCGCGAGGGTGACGTCGTCGCCCACCATAGGGATATATTGGCTGATACCAAAGTCGGAACGCTTAAGCGCGCCCTTTGCCGAAAAGCCCAGCTGATCGGCATTCATGAAGGGGTTGGTGCCGGCACCATTGAAGGTTACATCCAAGGTGAGGGGCTTGGTGATGCCGTGCAGCGTGAAGTCGCCGGTCACTTTACCGGTCGTGGCGGTGAGCTTCTCGACCTTGGTGCTGGTGAAGGTTGCGGTCGGGAACTTTGCTACGTCGAACCAATCGGCACCTTTGAGCTTGCCTTCCAGTTCGGTATGGTTGGTATCGATGCTGGCGACATCGATAGTGACGGTGATTTGGCTTTTTTCGGGCGCTTTTGCGTCAAACTGCATGGTGCCAGCGACAGTATTGAAGCGGCCATGATATTGGCTGAAACCCAAGTGACTTATGCCGAATAGAACGCTGGTGTGGGATGGGTCGATGGCGTACGTGCCCGAAGGGGTACTCTCGAGTGTGGTCGAGGGGGCGTTAAATGCCACGGCGCAGGCGGAGGATGTCACGATGATGGCGGCAAGTGCATAGGGCATCAAGGAAGTGCGCATAATATCTCCTGTTCGTTCATGCTCCTTATACAGCATTTATGCCGCATGCCAACGATGTAAAATATTTTGTTCTTAAGCTCTAGGAATAAGAATTCTATGGCCTATATGATATCCAACTTCAACAAACGGAGAACCCGATGCTCGACCCTAAAGCACTGCTTGGCAACATTGATTCAAATGGATTGGTTGGTAAAATGCTTGGTGGCATGGCCACCAAAAACTTCGGTGCAGGCTTGCTGACCGGTGGCATTGCAACGGCACTGCTCGGTAAGAGCGATATTGTCGAAGGTGCTGCAAAACTGGGCGGTATGGCCTTACTCGGTACATTGGCATATAAGGCGTATAATAATTATCAGGAAACGAAAGCCAGCGGCGGCAATGCGAGCGTGGTTGGTTCGGTGAAGCAGGCCGGGCAGGGAATGCTGGGATCGGCACAGGGATTACTTGCTAGTCTTATGGCGGGTCAGGCTGCTGTGACGCCACAAGCGGCAGCGCCGGCAACATTGGCCGCGCCGCAGTTAAATCCGGATTTTTCCCTTGCCGTGATTCGAGCGATGATTGGTGCCGCGAAAGCCGATGGCCATGTCGATGCGGCGGAAACCGACAAGATTTTCGGCCAGATTGAGAGCCAAGGCCTTAATGCGCAGGAAAAGTCACTGTTGATGCGCGAAATGGCAAATACACCGGATGTGGCAAGCATTGCGGCAGCCGCCAAAACACAGGAAGAAGCCGCGCAGATCTATCTTGCGGCAACGCTGGTGTGCGATAGCCAATGCGCCGCGGAGCAAGCTTATCTGGCAACCCTTGCCAGTAGCCTGAAGCTCGATCCGCAATTCACGCAAGCGCTGCAACAAGAGTTGCTGGCGATGAAGCAACAACAGGCGGCATAGTAATCAATCCGCTGGTTGGTGCGAAGAATGCTTGCAAGCATGGGTAAAACTGCCTAAAAGCGCGGCCATGACTGACATTACCCGTATTCGTAACTTCTCGATTATTGCCCATATCGACCATGGCAAATCGACCCTCGCCGACCGCCTGATTCAGGCATGTAATGCGGTGGAGTTGCGCGATATGAGCGCGCAGATGCTCGATAATATGGATATCGAGAAAGAGCGGGGCATCACCATCAAATCGCAAACCGTGCGGCTGCATTACAAGGCGAAAGACGGCAAGGATTATATCCTCAACTTGATGGATACGCCCGGCCACGTGGATTTTGCCTATGAGGTGAGCCGTTGCTTGGCCGCATGCGAGGGGTCGCTTTTGGTGGTGGATGCCAGCCAAGGTGTCGAGGCACAGACACTCGCGAATGTCTATCAGGCGATGGATAATAATAACGAAATTGTACCTGTGCTGAACAAGATCGATCTGCCCGCGGCGGAGCCGGAGCGTGTGGCGCAGCAAGTCGAGGATATGATCGGTATCGATTGCACGGATGCGCTGCAGGTAAGCGCGAAATCCGGCATCGGCATTCCCGATTTGCTGGAAGCGATCGTGACACGGATTCCCCACCCCAAGAGCGATATCAACGCGCCGCTGAAGGCGCTGCTGGTCGATAGCTGGTACGATACCTATCTCGGTGTCATCATCCTTATTCGGGTGATGGACGGCAGCATCAAGAAGGGTCAGAAAATCCGCATGATGAATGCCGGTAGTACTCATACGGTCGAGCAGGTGGGATTCTTCACGCCTAAGAAGGTGAATGCGGATATCATGGTGCCCGGCGAAGTGGGCTTCATTCAGATGGGCATCAAGCTGGTCGAGGAGTGCAATGTTGGCGATACGATCACCGATGAGCGCAACCAAGCGGCCGCACCGCTTTCCGGCTTCAAACCGGTGCAGCAGGTGGTGTTCTGCGGATTATACCCCACTGAATCCTCGGATTTTGAAAACCTCAAGGATTCTCTGGCAAAATTGCGCCTGAACGACGCGAGCTTCAGTTTTGAGACCGAGAGCTCGACGGCGCTTGGCTTCGGGTTCCGTTGCGGCTTTTTGGGGCTTTTGCACCTTGAGATCATCCAAGAGCGCCTCGAGCGTGAGTTCGACCTCGACCTGATCACGACGGCACCGAGCGTAGTCTACAAAATGACCATGCAGAACGACAAGGTGGTGGAGCTGCACAACCCTGCAGATTACCCTGACCCGACGCTCATCAAGCAGATGGACGAGCCGTGGATTCATGCGACTATTTTTGTGCCGGATGATTATTTGGGCAATGTGCTGGCGCTATGTACCGAAAAGCGCGGCGAACAGGTCAACCTGACCTATGTCGGCACCCGTGCGTTGGTGGAGTATAAGTTGCCGTTGAACGAAGTGGTGTTCGATTTCTATGACCGTCTGAAATCCGGCTCCAAAGGCTATGCGAGCTTTGAGTACCACCTCGATAGCTACCGCGAGTCGGACTTGGTGAAAGTGAGCATCTTGGTCAATGGCGAGCCAGTCGATGCACTGAGCATGATCGTCCACCGCACGCAGGCTGACCCGCGCGGCCGCGCCTTGTGCGGTCGTTTGAAGGATTTGATTCCCAAGCACCTCTTCCAGATCGCGATCCAAGCCGCTATCGGTGGAAAGGTCATCGCGCGCGAGACCATTTCGGCGATGCGCAAGGACGTGACGGCCAAATGCTATGGCGGCGATATCAGCCGTAAGCGCAAACTGCTCGACAAGCAGAAAAAGGGTAAGAAACGCATGCGCCAGATCGGCAATGTGGAAATCCCGCAAGGCGCATTCATTGCCGCACTGAAAATGGGCGACGAGAAATAATGCCGCCGGCCGGCCATGGCCTGTAACCGCTTTCCTTCTGCCAACGAATCACTAGAGCAACACCCACAGGAGATGCGTATGCGCCGTGTATGGAAACCCTTGCTTGCTGTCGGATGTTTGTTGCCGGCCTGCGCGATGGCGGCCGAAGCCTCAAAACTGACAAAAATGCAGGAATATGTGACCAAACACGGCGGCACCGAGCAGCCGTTCAACAATGCCTATTGGGACAACCACGCCGAGGGCATTTATGTCGATATCATCTCGGGCAAGCCGCTGTTCTCGAGCACGGATAAGTTCGACTCCGGCACCGGCTGGCCGAGCTTCTCGCGGCCCATCGAGGAAAGCCTCGTCACGCAGCGATCGGACACCAAGCTCGGGATGGAGCGCACGGAGGTGAAATCCGCCGCCAGTGATGCCCATCTGGGCCATGTGTTCGAGGATGGCCCGAAAGAAGCGGGCGGTAAGCGCTATTGCATCAACTCGGCGGCGCTGCGCTTCATCCCGAAGGATCAGCTTGCCAAAGAGGGCTATAGCCAATATCTCAGCCTCTTTACCACCACGGAGAAATGACCATGAAACAGGTGATTCGGCAATCCATCGCGGTAATGGCCATCGCGCTGCTGGCATTTCCGGCCTATGCGGGCGGGCTGGCGAAGCCGCGCGCGTTCGCGGTCTATTTCTTCTCGCAGAATTGCCCCAATTGCAGGGTGCTGAGCCCAACGTTGGAAAAAGCCCGCGAGCAAGGTGCGCTCGATAGCAAAGAGGTGCTGTTCGTGACGCTCGACCTGACGGATGCGGCGCGCATCCACCAGTCGATGCTGCTGGCGGCCGCCCTTGGGATCGACGGCTATGTGCAAAAGCAGGGCAGTGCCACGGGCTATGTGGCGTTGCTGGCGGCGGACGGCAAAAGCGAGGTCAAACGCTTCGACCGGACGCACGGCAGCGGCGATATTGCCCGCGGAATCGATGATTATTTGGCACAGAACCTGTAAACGCCAGTTCACAGCCGAAAAAACCGCACTTGCACTTCGCCGAAAAACTTACTAGAAGACACGCCTTGCCAGAACGTGTGGGGCTTTAGCTCAGCTGGTAGAGCGCTTCCATGGCATGGAAGAGGTCAACGGTTCGACTCCGTTAAGCTCCACCAATCTTTTTGTTATATTACAATGCATTTGGCGCCGCCCGTGTGTTCCGCGCTGTGTGCGCGGCTTGCGGAGACGGGTGTTCCTTGTCAGAGCATCACGACCAGTTTTTGAGCTAAAATAGCCCTCGCAATCAGCGTTTACATCGATTGAATATTTGCGGCGACCGGTTTGCGGTGATTTAGGTGATTGCAAGTAGCTGTTGCTCTTGCTTTTCCCAGCACCAATGGCGGCACTGGATCATTTGCTCAACGGCAATTTGTGAAGAAGTGCTTTTTGAGGTAATTATTTCAATAATTTTGGGGGATAAAAACCTCTGGTTCAGAGACTTTTTTACATACTCAAAATTATGTGCGCCGCTCATAGATATATCTTTTATGGTTTTATATGCGCCAAGATCCATCTGCTTACTCCAGTAAAATGACTTGGCGATGAAGGTAAAGCTCTTATCATCGGGGTACTGATGCTCAGCATCAATACTGGTTTCGACATGTCTGCCGTTCTCTGTAACAATAAATAGTTGTCCACCTGATCGTTTATATTGGGCTTTGATGTTAAGAGTGATGAATATGCCTGACTTGGGTGAGCCGGCAACCTTTGCATCATATGCACGGAGCAACTCCTCAATCTCACCTAAGGATGATAATGATAACGCCTCACCTGCGCCATCAAGACCCAGCGTCAATTCCATGTGTTTGGGGTAGAGGATAATCTTATGTAGAAGCCCGATTGGCTCTGGCACACACGCTTGGATTTGCCTGAGCATCACAGATGCCAATTGAGCATTTCCTGATGCAGATACACCCTTTATGAGTATTTCCAGCAGCTGTGATAGCTCCGCCGCAACCACATTATCAATCATCTCCGCACGGATGCGCTTAAACTCCGACGGCGTTTTGCCCTTCTTAGAAATCTCGCGATTGATGTAGTAGCGCATTTTATAACGGCCCGTGGCCGTATGTTTGTAGGAGTAGGTTGGGCCAAGTGTGTTGCCATGATAATCCGCGATCTTACCTACCAACTTTGGGCGTTCTGTGGATTTATTCGGGTGCTTAACAAAAGCCTTCTTCGTAATGGAACTTTGTACCTGCTGCCATAACACATCATCAATAATGGCCGCATGTTCACCTTCGTATATTTCATGCTTATGTTTGGTCTTACCGTTATAAAGCGGGCTACTGAGGATATTATAAATCTTCGCCATCGTAAAATCTTTGCCAGTGATTTCGTGGCCGCGCATACTGGTATAAGACTTATTTTTATACCCCCTGGATTGAAGCTCATCCAATATCAGGTATAGTGGTTGGTCGTTTGGTTTGTTGACATAATAATCAAAAATGAAGTGGATGATTGCTGCCTCGGCTTCATTCACAATTAGCTTGCGATCCACTACATCATATCCCAGCGGTTGCGGTCCTCCCATCCATATCCCCTTCTTTTTTGATGCAAAGATTTTATCCCGAATCCGCTCACCCGTAACCTCACGCTCAAATTGAGCAAAACTTAGCAACACATTCAGCGTAAGTCGCCCCATGGAAGTGGTGGTATTAAATGACTGCGTGACCGATACAAACGATACGCCATGCTTATCAAAAATTTCTACCATGCGAGCAAAATCACTCAGCGCCCGTGACAAACGGTCAACCTTATATACGACCACAATATCTACCCTGCCGGCTTCAATATCGGCCAGCAGCTTCGCAAGCGCAGGACGGTCCATGTTGCCGCCGCTATAGCCCCCATCGTCATAGGCAACAGGGATCGATTCCCATCCCTCATGCTTTTGGCTTTTAATATAGGCTTCGCTTGCTTCGCGTTGCGCATCCAGTGAATTAAATTCTTGCTCAAGCCCTTCCTCTGTGGATTTGCGGGTATAAATAGCACAGCGGGTTTTCTTTGTAGCCGTGCTCATGCAGAAAGCTTGGTTTTGGGTTTCCGTAAGCCAAAGAATATTGGACCCGATACACCATAGCCGCTGATTTCTTTGGCAAGCATAGAGAGGCTATTATAATTCTTACCCTCATATTCAAAGCCTGATTTTAGTATTTTCACCTCGAGCTTTTTGCCCTTCCATTCCTTTACAATCACTGCACCAGAGGTTGGTAATTTATAGTCGACAGCCTTTTTGCGTTTATCTGGCTTCGAAATCAGCGTCTGCCCGACGTTCTCTAGGCTCGCTTGCAGCTTAGGATCCAATTTACCAAATAGCGATTGCTGCAGTTCATACAGTACTTCACGCTCTTTGCGTGATATCTGGCCACCCCCCTCTGGATACACCACCAGCGCTTTGTCATAGAGCTGGCGCAGCGTCTTTTTATCGAGGCTATGAATATATTTGGCGTCAGCGGATTTTATCCACTCCCTGATGGCATTGCCGCCCTCAGGTATAGTGACGGTTGGGCTGGCTTTTTTCTTAGGCATAACATGGCTCCTTTGGTTGTGTTAGCAACCCAGCAATGCTTCCTTTGCCGCACTAGTCCAGTATAATGAATGAGTCGTTAGAGTCCCTTAAGGTTCGTTGTGTAGGCCCTTCCAGCACCTGCGGTCATTGCCCAGTTAAGAAACTGACTAACACTATCCACCTGGTCATCGTGCTTACAATTGGGAAATCCCAATAATTCATGCTGCAAAGGTTTCAGCCAATGCGGATTATTGGTCGGAAAAAATACCGCTCCCCTCTCAAATGCTAAGCTTGCGGCAGATAGCCGCTCTATTTTTGAGCCTGCAGGTTTACATGGGGTGCAGTTAATTCCTCTGCTCTTGAGTATCTGCAGTAGCGGCGTACCAGAACTCGCATCCTCGATAAGCAAACTAGTCGG
>JBIIAV010000093.1:0-5212 GCA_044239745.1 Rickettsiales bacterium | reverse complement strand
ACATCACCAACCCCGAGGAAAAAGGCCGCGTCCAAAGCCCCACCCGTTCGCGCATCATCCAAGCGCGCATCACCACCACCGAGACCGCCCCCAACGCCCGCGATACCGAGAATTTCTGGATCGTGACCGTCACGTTTGAATACGCCAACCTCAATCTCAACCAAGAAGAACAGCTGCTCAATCCCCTCGGCTACACCGTCACCTCTTACCAAATCCAACCCGAGATCCAGTGATGCGCCACCGCTTACTGTACCTGACCGCGACGACCGCCCTGCTACTGGCAGCGGCAGTCGTGCCTATTTCGGCGCAGGCACTGAGCACGCCCATCACCACCGATAGCCGCATCAAGACCTTGGTCTATAACGCCAACGAGGTCTTCCACATCACCACCCATTACGGCTACCAAAGCAACATCGAGTTCGGCGCGAAAGAGACCATCGAGACCATCTCGGTGGGCGACCGCGTCGCATGGCAGATCAGCCCCGCAGGGCGCCGCCTGTTCATCCGGGCGCAGGAGGAGAACGCCACCACCAACATGACCGTCGTCACCAATCTGCGCGCCTACCAGTTCGACTTGCGCTCCTCGGCAGCGGACGCGGTGTTCGGCAGCGAGGAGCTGACCTACGTCGTGCGCTTCTTCTATCCGGAGGAGAACGGCAACGTCATCCCGCCGCATTTACAGGCCGCATCGATGCCCATCTCGTTCGCACCGCTGCCACCCGCCGCACCGCGCGCACCTGTTTCCACCGGCACCATCCCCGCCCCCACCACGGTGACTGCCGCCGCACCGATCGTGCCGCCCGCCCCACCGGTCGCACCGCCGCCGCCCTTCAACTACCGCTACACCTATAGCGGCTCCGATAGCATCGCCCCCGTCAAGATCTTCGACGACGGCAAGAGCACCTACTTCAAATTCGCCGGCAATGTCAGCCCGCAAGTATCGGTCATCACCGCCAAGGGCGAAACGTTGAGCGTGCCCACCCGCCGCACGGCGGATGGGCTGATCGCCGTCAACGCCGTTGCGCCGCGCTTTAGCATCCAACAATCGGGGCAGGCCGTACTCGTCTATAACGAAGCGGGCGGAGTCCTGTAATGGCCGACGACCAGACCCCTTCCGACAATCCCTTCGATACCAACGGCAATGCCGGCCCCATCCTCGACGCGGCGGACGACGCACTGCCCCAAGGCGCGCCCAATGTCGCCGCCAAAGCTGGCAAAACATTTTTCGTGCTCGGCATCGTCATTCTGGCTTTGCTGTTCTTGCTCTACAATATCTTCTCCGGCGGCAAAAAAGAAGAAGTCGCCACTGAGCCCCAATCCATCGAGGTCGCACCCAAATCGCTCGAGCCGCCACCGCTGCCCGTGGTCGAGCCGGAGCCGGTGGTCGCACCGCCGCCCACCATCGTGCCACCCAGCATCCCCGCCCCGCTGGATGTGCCCGTCGTCAATATCAACCCCCTCACACCCAAGGACGATAGCGCCGCCAAAGCTCAAGAGATGGCACGCCTGCGCTCGGCCATGATGCTGAAGGAGGAATCCGGCGGTGGCGTCGGCGGCCTGCTCGGTGGCGGCAGCACACCGGCACCGACGAGCGCCAATACCGATCCCAACAGCCAGTTCGCTGCGGCCGCCGCCAACACAAAAACCGTCACGGTCGAGGCCACCCGCATCGGCGATCTGCGCCGCACCATCGCCCAAGGCCGTATCATCCAAGCCACCATGGAATCGGCACTGAACACGGATCTGCCCGCCCCCATCCGCGCCATCGTCAGCCGCGACACGTATGGCGAGGCCGGCACCATTCCGCTGATCCCCAAAGGCTCGCGCTTGATCGGCTCCTACAACACCACTCTGGCCAGCGGCCAGACCCGCGTCTTCGTCATCTGGACACGGGTCATCCGCCCCGACGGAGTCGATGTCGCGCTTGGTTCACCCTTGGTCGATGGCATCGGTCAGGCCGGCGTCTCGGGGCAGATCGACAGCAAATTCCAACAGATCTTCGCGCGCTCACTCGTCTCGAGCGTCATGAACATCGCCGTTGCCATCGGTTCCGATGAGATCAGCGGCGGCAGCACCACCACCACCAACTCCACCACCGGCAGCCAGACCTCCGGCGACGCGGCAAGCACCGCCACCACCAACGCGCTCAATCGCCTCGGCTCCATCACCGACGGCTTCATCCAGAAATTCCTGAATGTGCAGCCCACCATCCTCATCGACCAAGGAACGCCGGTGAATGTCTTCGTCAACAAGGACATTATCTTTCCGGCCGATATCGGCGGCGTGCGCATCGTCAATTAGCCTATAACCATTATCTGAGTTCCCGCCATGTCACTCACCGCACTCGATACCTTCCTTGAACCCCTCAACGCTCTTTTCGCCGAGGAAGGCATTCAGGAGATCTCCATCAACCGTCCGGGCGAGGCATGGGTCGAGCGCTACGGCGATATGAAGCTCGAGCCGCTGCCCGCCTTCACGATGGAGCATCTGCGCGCGCTTGCCCAGTTGGTCGCGCAATCCACCAGCCAAGTCATCAGCGAGGAAAAACCCCTGCTCTCGGCCACGCTACCCAGCGGCTACCGCATCCAAGTCGTGTTCCCGCCCGCCTGCGCCGACGGCGGCATCGCCATGTCGATCCGCAAACAGGCCACCCTCAAGATGGATCTCAACACCTACGAGAAACTCGGCGCCTTCGAGCAGACCAAGACTGGCCTTACAAGCCACAACCCCGCCGACGAAGAGCTCGCCGCCCTCTACGCCAAAGGCGATGTAAAGGCCTTCATCGCGCTTGCGGTGAAATCCAAAAAGAACATCATCATCAGCGGCGGCACATCGACTGGTAAAACGACCTTCATGAACGCCGCCCTCACCGAGATCCCGTCCGACGAACGCATCATCACGGTGGAGGACGCCCGCGAAGTCCAGATCGACCACATCCCCAACCGCGTCCATCTCATGGTCAGCAAAGGCGGCCAAGGCCGCGCCAAGGTCACCACGCAGGAACTGATCGAGGCCTGCCTGCGCCTGCGCCCCGATCGTATCATCGTCGGTGAGTTGCGCGGCGCCGAGGCCTTCTCCTACCTGCGCGCGGTCAATACCGGTCACCCCGGTTCCATCGCCACCATCCACGCCAACTCGCCGCAGCTGGGCATCGAGCAGCTCATCCTCATGATCATGCAGGCCGACCTCGGCATCACGCGCGATCAGATCAAGGCCTATGTCGAATCCGTGATCGAGGTGGTCATCCAGTTGAAGCGCGGCGAAAAAGGCAAGCGCTACGTCAGCGAGATCTATTTCAAACCCAGTAACCACTAATCGGTGCTGATGGGGGCATCACCCCCAAACCCCCTCCCTTCGGGCTCGGCGTAGCCTACGCACCGCCTACTCAAACGTTTGTTGATTATCCGTGCGTAGCGCTTTATGGCGCGAGCCGCGTAGCGGCGGAGGGTCAGCGCCAACGGCGCGTAGGGAACGAAGCGTTCCCTACTATTCTATAAATATTGTTTTCGCTGGATGAAAAATCGCGTACAACCAATGCAACCTCACGCGGAAGACCATGCCCGAGCATTTTAAATCCATTCTGAATAAACTCCTGCTTGCCACCATCATCGGGGCAACGCTACTGATCCCGACCTATATCGGCATCGGTGCCGGTTTCACGCTCGGCCACCGCTTCATGCTCGGCATCTACAAGCAACAGCCCGCGTCCATCCTCACCTATGTCATGTCGGCCAGCAACCCGCAGGGCATCATCAAGGGCTATGTCGAGATCCACAAGCAGGTCGCCTATTACAAGCAATTCCCGCAATATCGGCAGGCCTATTTCAACGCCGCCTTCGACATGAAATTCTACGGCCCCGTCATTGCCGGTGGCTTCCTGGGGCTGTTCACCCTGTTCCTCATGCGCGCGCCGCTGATGGATTTCCGGCCGTACCGCAAGAAGGAAAAGATCCACGGCGACGCCAAATGGTCGACCGAGTCCGACCTTAAACGCGCCAAGCTGCGCGCCAAGAAAGGCCTGCTGCTGGGGCGCACCGGCACCGCGAATTATTTGATTGCGGATGATTTCCAGCACGTGCTGCTCTTCGCACCGACCGGTTCGGGTAAGGGTGTGGGCTTCGTGATCCCCAACCTCCTCTTTTGGGAAGAATCCGTCATCGTCCACGATATCAAGATGGAGAACTACGAGCTGACCTCGGGCTTCCGCAATAAAAAGCTCGGCCAGCCGTGCTATGTCTGGAACCCAGCCGACCCCAACGGTATCTCGCATTGCTACAACCCGCTGGACTGGATATCGGAAAAACCGGGCCAGATGGTCGATGACGTGCAAAAAATCTGCAACCTCGTACTGCCGGAGCAGGAATTCTGGCAGAACGAAGCACGCTCGCTCATGCTCGGCATCATTCTCTATCTGTGCGCGGTGCCGGAGAAAGTCACCAGCTTCGGCGAAGTCGTGCGCACCATGCGCAGCGATGATGTGGTCTACAACCTCGCCGTCGTGCTCGATACTATCGGCGGTAAAATTCACCCCGTCGCTTACATGAACATCGCGTCCTTCCTGCAAAAGGCGGATAAGGAACGCTCCGGCGTCGTCTCCACGCTCAACTCCGCGCTCGAACTTTGGGCGAACCCGCTGATCGATACCACCACCGCGAGCTCAGACTTTGACCTCCAGAACCTGAAGCGCAAAAAGACCACCGTCTATGTCGGCGTCACACCGGACAACCTCCAGCGCTTGGAGCCCTTGCTCAAGGTCTTCTACCAACAGGCGACGGACTTCCTCACCCGCCAGATGCCCAAAAAGGACGAGCCTTTCGGTGTCATGTTCATGCTCGATGAGTTCCCGTCGCTTGGCGAAATGCCGCAATTCCAGATCGGTATCGCCTATTTCCGCGGCTTCCGCGTCAAGCTGTTCCTCATCGTTCAGGATACGCAACAGTTGAAGGGCATCTACGAGGAAGCGGGAATGAACAGCTTCCTATCGAACTCCTATTACCGCATCACCTTCTCGGCCAACAACATCGAGACCGCGAACATGATCTCGCAACTGGTGGGCAATAAGACCGCCACGCAGGAATCGCACAACAAACCCAAATTCATGGATTTCAACCCCGGCTCGCGCACCATGCAGGTCTCGGAAACGCAGCGTGCGCTGCTGTTACCGCAGGAAGTCATCCAGCTCCCGCGCGACGAGCAGATCATCCTCGTCGAA
>JBIIAV010000092.1:0-5299 GCA_044239745.1 Rickettsiales bacterium | reverse complement strand
GTGGCGGCCGCTGCGTTCGTCAAAGCCCAGCCACCGGCCAACCTTGTGCAGGCTGCCAGCGGCGAGGGGAAACTCGCCGCCATGGTCGCCAAAGTGCGCGAGTGCGCGTAAGCGTTGCCGACACGCCACTGGCGAGACGCATTCGATTCTGCTATCCTTAGCCGCATGACGTTAACCCGCCAGCACCTGCTGCAAGAGATCGAGCGCCTGCCCGCCGCGCAGGTGATCGGCCGCGTGGTCGCGGTCAAGGGCTTGCTCATTGAATGTTCCGGTATCGAGGAAATGCTCTCCGTCGGCGCGCGCTGCGCCGTGCAGGGTTCGCACGCTGACGACCATCAGGTGCTGTGCGAAGTGGTGGGATTCCGCGAGAAGGTTGCACTGCTCATGCCGTTCGGCTCGGTCGAAGGGGTGGGGCTTGGCGCCAAGGTGTCGCTCGTCACCTCGCAATCGGCGATCGAGCCTTCGCCGTCATGGTTGGGGCGCGTCATCGACCCGATGGGCAACCCGCTGGATGGCAAAGGCCCGCTGATGCGTGGCGGTGTGCCCTACCTGCTGCGTGCCAACCCGTTGCCCGCCTCGCAGCGCGCGCGGGTCGAGGGCAAAATGGACATGGGCGTGCGCGCCATCAACACCTTCCTCACCACTTGCCGCGGCCAGCGCCTTGGTATCTTTGCCGGTTCCGGTGTCGGTAAATCCATCCTGATGTCGATGCTGGCACGCTATAGCCAAGCGGACGTGAACATCATCGGTCTGGTCGGTGAACGCGGCCGCGAGGTGCAGGAGTTCATCGAGGACGATCTGGGCGAGGAGGGGCTGAAGCGCTCCATCATCATCGTCGCGACCTCGGCCGATTCGGCGCTGATGCGGCGTCAGGCGGCCTACACTACCCTCGCAATCAGTGAATATTTCCGCGACCAGAATCAAAGCGTGCTGTGCCTGATGGATTCCGTCACCCGCTTTGCGATGGCGCAGCGCGAGATCGGCCTTTCCGCCGGCGAACCCCCCACCACCAAAGGTTACACGCCCACTGTGTTTGCAGAATTACCTAAATTGCTGGAGCGCGCTGGCCCCGGTCTGGTCGGCAGCGGCTCCATCACCGGCATGTTCACCGTGCTTGTGGAAGGTGACGACACCAACGAACCCATCGCCGACGCCGTGCGCGGGATTCTCGATGGCCATATCGTCCTCGACCGCGAGATCGCCCAGCGCGGACGCTACCCCGCCATCAACATTCTCAAGTCCGTCTCGCGCATGCTGCCGGACGCCAATAGCGAGTTCGAGAACCAACTGCTGACCGTGGCGCGCCGCTTCATGGCGACCTACGAGAACATGGCCGAACTCATTCGCCTTGGCGCCTACCGCCGCGGCACCGACCCCGAGGTCGACCGTGCGATGCTGTTCTACCCGCAACTGGAGACCTTCATCACCCAGCGCGAAAAGGAATCAAGCACACTGGCCGAAGGCTATGAGCAGCTTGCCAAAGTGCTGGGGCTGGAGCCGGCTAAGGAAGGCGCATGAAAAGTATCAAGACTCTCCTTCGTGTAAAACAGCGCGAGATGGACGCCCTGAAGCGCCAGCAGGGCATTCTCGAGAACCAGCGCGAGGAAGTGCAGAACATCATCGACGGATTGTCCAATCAGCTCATCAGCGAGTTGAAGGCCGCGCAATCGATGCCGGATATGGCGCATTTCTTCGGCGATTATTCGGCGACCATCAAGAAGCGTCAGGAGATGATGCACGGCCACCTGCGGCGGGTGGAGGCCGAGCTCGATAAGATCACCCAGCAACTGCGCGAACGTTTCAGCGAAATGAAAAAATTCGAACTGGCGCTATCCAACTGGCAAAAGCGGCGCGACACCGCCGCCGCCCGCGCCGAACAACAGGCGATGGACGAAGTCGCCATTCGCGGGTATATACGACGTGATGCAACGTAGACTTCTCATTTTAAGCCTCACCCTCACGCTTGCCGCATGCGCCGGCCAAAGCGGTATACAAAACAAGTATACCGCCCAGCAGGATAAATGCCGCGATGAAGTGACGCGCACGCTTTCCGGTACGGATTCGTCCAGCGGTGCGACTGCGGCACAATCCGCGGCGGCAGGGTCGCAGTTCAGCGAGTGTATGAATAAATCGGGGTGGCGTGTTTCGTCGCCCAAGTCTTCCGGTCAAGCGGCAGCTTCCGGCACGCCGCCGGTTGGTGGCGTTGCTCCGTCGGAGGGAACATCGGCGATTACACGACCGGCGCCCCAATCCGCAGCATTACAAAACCCGCCCACCGGTGCGCCGAGCGTGAAACCATCGGCTGCCATTTCCTCGAGCGCACCGCCCGTTACAGGGGTCGAGGGGGCACCGGTGCCATCGGCACCGGCCGCGGCGACCTATCAGCCCGCGCGCCCTGCGAGTGTGGCTTCGCCAAGCTATGGCCAAGGCGCTGGCCGTCAATTTTAGTTTTACGGATAAAGTAGCGTGTGCTGCCACGCGGCCTGCCCATCGGCGCGTGTGTAAATTTCGCGGTCGTGCAGCCGTGCATTATGCTGGATCCAGAATTCCAGCGAGTGGGGAACAAGCCGCCAGCCGGACCAATGCGGCGGGCGCGGCACATCCCTGCCTTCGTACTGTTTGGTGAGGGTGGCGATGCGTTCGTTCAGCTCCTCGCGCGTGCGCATGGGTTGCGATTGCAGCGATGCCCATGCCCCGATCTGCTTCTCGCGGCTGCGGCTTGCAAAATAGGCGTCGGCCTCGGCGTCGCTGGCGGGGCAAATGCTGCCCTCGATGCGCACTTGGCGATCGAGCGGCATCCAGTAGAAGCACAGCGCCGCTTTTGGGTTGGCCTTCAGCTCAGCACTTTTGCGGCTTGTGAGGTTGGTGTAGAACACGAACCCTTCCGGCCCATGATCCTTGAGCAGCACGATACGCGCCGACGGTGCGCCATCGGGCGTTGCGGTGGCCAGTGCCATCGCGGTCGGTTCGGTGATAGCGGGGTGGGCGCAGGCGTCCGCCAGCCATGTGGTGAATTTCGCGATGGGGTCGTGCATGGTGCTTTATTCCTATGAAAGAGTTGGTCTATACTTACCCCATGCGACCCGACATCGTCAATCTGCGCCAGTTCTATGCGTCACCGCTTGGCCGTAAGGTGAAGCGCCGTTTGCGCCGCATGGTGCAGGGTTGCTGGCCGGAAGAAAACGGCATGCATATGGTGGGCGTGGGCTACACCACCGATATCATCGCCTTGCCGCAGGCATCGACGCAGGCCAATGGTCGCATCGTGGCCCTGATGCCGACGGTACAAGGCGCCATCTACTGGCCGATCGACGCCGCGAATCACAGCGTATTGGGCGACGAGATGCGCCCGCCGTTCATGCCGTCGTCGTTGCATCGGGTGCTGATGGTGCACGCGTTCGAGCATGCCGCCGCCCCCGAGGAATTGCTGCGTGTGTGGTGGCAGTTGCTGGCGCCGGGCGGCAGGCTGATGCTGGCCATCCCCAACCGTCATGGCATGTGGGCGCGCTTCGGCAGCACCCCCTTTACGACCGGAACGCCCTATACGTTGGGTGCGGCGCGCGACCTTTTGAACAGTGTTGGCTTCACGCTGCGCGAGGTGCGCTCGGCATTGTTCATCCCACCGTCATCGCATCCGCTATGGGTGCGTGGGTTTGCATTCATCGAGTGGCTGGCCACCCTGTGCATCCCGCGTTTGGGTGGGGTGCTCGTCATCGAGGCGGAAAAACAGATCTACGCCGGTGTCCGCGAATCACTGGTGCCTGCAAAAGCCAAGCAGCAATGGGCAGCCACCGCCGCCATCAGCAGCCCTAGTATTTCACCGAGCAGCCATAGGGCTGAGTGACAGATGTCTTGATGGGCGTACCCGCCTTGAGCGAGGCAAGCGCGGCGGTCACGTAGTTGGTGGCGCTGGCGATATCCGCCGAATCCGCGGAGGATTTATTGTCGATAGCGCCTTGGTACGCGACCTTGCCTTCCTTATCGATGACGAACATATGCGGAGTGGTTTTCGCACCGAACGCCTTACCGATGCTGCCGTCATGGTCGAGCAGGTAATGGCTGGACTTCAGTTTGTTTTCGGCGATGCCCTTCTTCGCTTCGGCAGCATTCGCGAAATGGCCTTCCTTGCCCGCCGCCGAGGAGTTGACCGTCACCCATACGACGCCATCCTTGGTGGCGCTGACTTGTAGCTCCTGCATCGCGCCGACGGAGTAGAACTTCTTGACGAAGGGGCAACCGAAATTGTTCCACTCCATCACCACGGTCTTTCCAAGCAGGTCTTTGTTGGTCAGCGATTTGCCGGTGATGACATCGGTCGCCTTGAATGCCGGTGCCGCCTCGCCGACGGTGGCCGCCGCGAACGCAGCGCTAGCGATCAGGGTGGAGGCAATGAACGTGGTGAATGCGCGTAACGTGGGATGCTCCTTGATGAGAAATGAATGAACGATGCATAGCATAATCGAATGCCGTCGCGGGTTACATTTTGGTTAGTTAGCGGGTTCGATGGCCTCGCGAACGATGCTTGGGCTTAGGACCTGCGGCAGCACCACCGGCTCGCCGTCGGGTGGATAATAGACATAAAGCGGCACCCCGTTGCGGCCGAACTGCGCCAGATAATCGGTAATGGCAGGGTCGCTCGCTGTCCAATCTGCGACGAGCATGGTGATGTTCCTGTCGCGGAAGAACTGTTGCATCTCGGCCGGTTTTAAGGCGACACGCTCGTTCACCTTGCAGCTGAGGCACCACGCCGCCGTCGCATCCACAAAGACGGGTTGCTTGGCAGCACGCAGTTCGCTCAAGCGCGCGGCGGAGTAGGGCTCATGGCCGGCGCGCACCTCCATCGGAGTCGGGCTAAGTAGTTGCAGCAGCACGAACAGAAGCCACGCCGCCGTCGCCAGCATGGGAATCGCGAGGATCTGTTTGAAGCGGTGCATCCACGCGCCGGGTTTTGGCAGCAAGCGCCGCGCCGCCGGCCAGATGCTGATGAGTAGGAACGGCGCGGCCATGCCCAGCCCCAGCGCCGCGAACACGACCAGCGCTTGCGCCGGTGGCAGGCTCAAGGTGGTGCCGATGGCAGTGGCCATGAACGGTGCGGTGCACGGCGTGGCTACAAGCACGGCCAGCACGCCGGTGAAGAACGAGCCGCCGAGCTTATCTTCGTTGACGCCGGTGGCGCGGCTACCGAATAATACCGGCAGCTCGAATAGCCCCAGCAGGTTCGCCGAGACCATCAGCATGACAGCCGCAAGGAACGCGACAAAGCCGACATTTTGCAGTTGGAAGCCCCAGCCAATCGCCG
>JBIIAV010000091.1:0-5538 GCA_044239745.1 Rickettsiales bacterium | reverse complement strand
CCTTATATTCCTGCCCTGGTTCGCGGAAATGCACCTGAATGTCGAGCAGGCCGGGGCACAGCACATGGCCGCCGCAATCCACCAGCTCGGCGCCGTCGGGCGTTTTGCCGTCATTGAACAAGCGCTCGCCGAAATCGACGATTTTGTTGCCATCCGTCAGCAGCCCGCCCTTCACATCAAGGCCGGATTCAGGGTCGATCAGCCGCGCGTTGGTATAGGCAACGCGCTTGCCGTGGTTGTTGCGGGTGGGTTTGAAAAACTGGGTCATCACTTACTCGTCAATAAAAGTTCTAGCACCGCCTGCCGCACGGCGACGCCCATTTCCACTTGGTCTAAAATCGCGCTGCGGCCGATATCGTCCGCCACGTCGGTGTCGATCTCCACGCCGCGGTTCATCGGGCCGGGATGCATGATGAGCGCGTCCGGCCGCGCGTGGGCGAGCTTGTCGTAGCTCAGGCCGTAATTCATGAAATAATCGCGCACGCTGGCGATGCCGCTGCCGGCCATGCGCTCGTGCTGGATGCGCAGCATCATCACCACGTCCGCATCCTTTAAGCCTGCGGCCATGTTGGTGGTGGTGTCCACGCCAAAGCCCGCGACGCCGGTGGGCATCAACGTCGGCGGGGCGATGAGGGTCACGTTCGCGCCCATGGTTTTGAGCAGATGGATATTGCTACGCGCCACGCGACTGTTGGAGATATCACCGCAGATCGCGACTTTCAGACCCGTGAGTTTCCCCTTTTTGCGGCGGATGGTCAGCGCATCGAGCAGCGCTTGCGTCGGGTGTTCGTGGGCGCCGTCGCCGGCGTTGATGACATGGGCGGTCACTTTCTCGGCGATCAATTGCACCGCGCCGGCGCTGGCATGGCGCAGCACGATCGCGTCCGCCTGCATGGCGTTGAGGGTCATCGCGGTGTCGAGCAATGTTTCGCCCTTGCTGGTGGAAGAGGTGGAGGCGCTGATATTGATGACGTCCATGCTCAGGCGTTTGCCCGCGAGTTCGAAGCTGGTGCGCGTGCGCGTCGAGTTCTCGAAGAACAAATTGATGAGGGTGCGCCCGCCGAGGATTTTATGCTTCTTATCGACTGCGCGGTTACGTGTCACGTAGGTTTCGGCAAGGTCGAGAATCGTTTGAATATCCGTCGCGGCCATGCCTTCGATCTGGATCAAGTGGCGTGGCCAGTGCAGGGGGGAACGCGTGGACGATGGCGACATGAAGCCAACCCTTAACGGCTTTGCAGCAAAATGCAAGTGCGCGCGGCAAGATTTTCGTATTTATTCGTGGGCGCGCGCATGCTATGCAGGCGACATGAAACGGATCGCATCTGCCTTGCTTGTCACCTCGGCGCTGACACTTTCCGCCTGCGGGCAGGCGGGTCAACAATGGCTCGACCCCGACAAGACCTTCGCCCTGTTCGATCAGCCCAAGGTCAAGACGGTCAACGAAACGCAAGAAGACATGGCAAAAGAAGCCGCCGCCGGTGATTATGGCCGCGCCGCGCAGTTCTATCAGCAGCTCATCGCCGCCCAGAAGGGCACGCCGGAGCAAATGCTACGCTACAAGTTCGGCATGGCCGATGCCACCCGCCGCGTCGGCGACCAGCAGGCCGCCCTCGCCATGTTCGAGGAGCTCAGCCGCGAGAACCCGACCAACCTCGACGTGATGGAAGGCAAGGGGCTCACCCTCATGGCCACCGGCAAAACGGTGGATGCAGGGCGCACCTTCGCCGACATCATGGAAAAAGACCCCAAGCGCTGGCGCACCCTCAATGCACTCGGCATTCTTTTCGTCACCAAGAACATGGTGCCCGAGGCCATCGCCTATTACACCGAGGCGCTCAACAACAGCCCCGATAATGCCGCGATCTTGAACAATGTCGGCCTTAGCTACGCGGTCGACCGCAACTTCTCCCGCGCAATCGAGGCATTGCAGACCGCCTCACGCGTCAGCAAGGTGCCCTCGCAACGCAAGCAGATCGAGCTCAACCTCGCGCTGCTATACGGCATCTCCGGCGATATGGAAAATGCCCGCAGCGTCGCCAGCAAATACATCGAAGGCCCCGCGCTCGATAACAATCTCGGCCTTTATGCGCACCTAGCGAAGGACGACGGGTTGGCCAAGACCTACCTCAACATGGCGCTTTCGCAAAGCACCGTCTTCTATGAGCGCGCGTGGGAGAATCTCGATGTCGTCAACGATAATAGCCGCACCGAGGGTGCGTCGCCGCCGGCCTCGGTGAAATCGCGTTCCACCGGCAGCCTGCCCAAGCTCGATGCCCTCCAGCAGCCAAGCGAACCGCAGCCGGACAGGAACCGCAGCGGCAAAACACGCAAATACTACAAGGGGCAGAAAGCTGAAACCCCACTGACACCCGCGCCCGCGGCGGAGATCCCCGCCGCCGTCATGACGCCCGAAATCACCGTCGATAAACCCGCCGGTCTCATCGTCGGCCCCAGCGAATAGTCTGGTTCAGTCGCGGTGCACCTTCAAGCCGGCAGGGGCTTGGCAGGTCGCCATCAGCTCGATGCGGTTGACATTCACATGCGCCGGTTGCGCCATCACCCAGCGGATGGTTTCGGCGATATCCTCGGCATGTAACGGTTCCACGTCGGCATAGACCGCACTGGCACGCGTGTTGTCACCCTTGAAGCGCACCATCGAGAATTCGGTATCGGTCATACCGGGCTCGATATTCGTCACGCGGATGGGGGTGCCGAGCAGGTCGGAACGCAGCGCCAGCGAGAGATAGGTCACGAAGGCCTTGCTCGCGCCATACACATGCGCACCGGCATAGTGATAGTTGGCAGCGGTCGAGGAGATGTTGATGACATGGCCGCGTCCGCGCGCTTTCATGCGCGGCAGCACCGCGCGCGTCATTGTCAGCAAGCCCATGATGTTGGTCTCGATCATCACGTCCCAATCGCTGGTGTCGGCGGTGTCGAACGGCTCCAGCCCCAAGGCGAGCCCGGCATTGTTCACCAGCACATCGATGTCGCGCCATGCATCGGGTAACCCTTCCATCGCGGCAATGGTTGCGGCCTTATCGCGCACATCGAACGTCAGCAGGTGCGTTTCGCACGGCAGCGCTGCTGCCACTTTCTTCAGTGTTTCCGCGCGCCGCGCCGTCAGGATGAGGCGCATGCCTTTTTCCTTCGCCAACAGATCGGCCGTGGCCTTACCGATGCCGGCACTCGCACCGGTGATCAGAACGGTCATACTCATGCGGGCTCCTTTTCCTTTTGCTTCGCGGCGTTCCACAATGCTTCCATTTCATCAAGGCTGGCATCCTTGATATGTTTTCCCTCGGCCTTCAGTGCGTCCTCGATCGATTCAAATCGGCGGGTGAATTTGGTGTTGGCGTCGCGCAAATTGGTTTCTGCATCGGCCTTCAGGAAGCGCGCAAGGTTGGTCACCGCGAACAACAGGTCGCCCAGCTCCTCCTGCGTGTGCGCGTCGTCGCCGCTGGCGATGGCCGCTTCCACCTCCGCCAGTTCCTCTTTCACTTTCGCCAGCACTCCGTGCACGTCCGGCCAGTCGAAGCCGACACGCGCCGCGCGCGATTGCAGTTTTTGGGCGCGCATCAAGGCGGGCAGGGCAGCGGGCACATCGGCCAGCGTGCGCTCGCGTTTCTTCGCGGCGCGCTCGGCCTCCTTGATCGTCTCCCAGTTTTCGGTCTGCGCGTCGGCGGTCTTGATTTCCGCATCCGAAAAGACATGCGGGTGGCGGCGGATCATTTTCTCGCTGATGCTTTGTACCACATCGGCGAAGGTGAAACTGCCTTCTTCGCTCGCCATTTGCGCGTGGAAGACCACCTGCAACAACAAGTCGCCCAATCCGTCCTTCAGTTCGATGCGGTCGCCACGGGCGATGGCTTCCGCCACCTCGTAGGCTTCCTCGATGGTGTAGGGCGCAATGGTCGCGAAATTCTGCTCCACATCCCACGGGCAGCCGCCGTCGGGGTTGCGCAGGCGCGCCATGATGGCAAGCAGGGATGAAATATCGCGGTGGTGCATCTTGCAGTTTTCTCCGAAAGGTTTAGAAACTGTCTAACGGATTCTCGTGGCCTCGGGAATCTTAAAAAACCAACCACTCAGATAGGAGTGACGCTTGATACGCCGCAATCGACCGTAGGAACGTCACGTTTTATGATGCATAGATTCGCCAATCCCGCCCAATTCCAACGCATCCGCCGCATCGTGCTGCCGGTCAGCATGGGGCTTGCGCTGCTATGCGGCGCGGTCGGCCTCTATCTCGGCCTCGTCGTCGCGCCGGACGATTACCAGCAAGGCGCTACCGTGAAGATCATGTACATCCATGTGCCCGCGGCATGGATGGCCAGCATCGTCTATGGGTTCATGGCGCTGATGTCGGCGTCGTTCCTCATCTGGCGGCATACGCTGGCGGATGTGCTGGCGCGCGAGGCGGCGCCCATCGGCGCGGTGTTCACGCTCATCTGCCTTGTCACCGGCATGCTGTGGGGCAAGCCGACATGGGGCGCCTACTGGGTGTGGGACGCGCGCCTGACCAGCATGCTCGTGTTGCTACTGCTGTATGTCGGCTATATCGGCATTGCCAGCAGCGGCGACCATTCCCAGCGCGTCAAGGTGGCGTCGGCGTGGGTCGCCCTCATCGGCGCACTCAACTTGCCCATCATCAAATACTCGGTCGATTGGTGGAACAGCCTGCACCAGCCCGCCAGCATCCTGCGCGAAGGCGGGCCCAGCATCCACGCTTCCATGCTCACCCCGTTGCTGCTGATGATAGCGGCGTTCATGGCCTTGTTCGTGGCGCTGCTCATGGTGCGTGCGGATACGGCGCTGAAGGAGGTCAAACTCCGCCGCTTGCAAATCCAGCGCATTGCGCTAAAAAACGCAGCGATTGAGTAGAGAGGGTTTAGGGAATAGGGAGTAGGGGGTAGTTGTCCCGCCATCATTTCCAAACCTCACTTACTAGGCCCTAACCCCTAACCCCTAAGCCCTCCTTATGACCTTCATCGTCAATGATAACTGCATCAAGTGCAAATACACCGACTGCGTGGAAGTCTGCCCCGTCGACTGTTTCTACGAGGGCGAGAACATGCTCGTCATCAACCCCGACGAATGCATCGATTGCGGCGTCTGCGAGCCAGAATGCCCGGTCGAGGCCATCAAGCCCGAATCGCCGGAGCTGCTTAATTGGGTCGAGATCAACCGCGAATACGCGATGCAATGGCCGGTCATCACCAAAAAGAAAGCCCCACCAGCGGATGCCGACCAGTACAAAGGCATGGAGGGTAAGTTCGAGGCGCATTTCAGCCCCAACCCCGGCAGTGGCGACTAGTTTTTAACGGTATAACCGCCACAGCGCGGCGCCAAATTAGTCGGCATTTTAGCGTTCGTTAATTCATTCTTGAGGTTATGTGCCCTATAATCTAGGGTGAGCTAGTAACGCTTACGGGAGTCATTGCTGCATGCATCGTCGTGGGTTTTCATTGGTCGAGATCGCCGTCGTCCTCGTGCTGGCCGCGTTGATGACCGGTTACATCCTCAAAATGAAGC
>JBIIAV010000090.1:0-5748 GCA_044239745.1 Rickettsiales bacterium | reverse complement strand
GTACCGCAAAATATTTATAGAACTCGCTGAACACGAGGCGGCGGGTATTCTCGTGCACCCACCATGTGTCGCGCTCGAAGCCTTCGGGGTAAACGGGATCGGGGATGATATCGAGTTCAGGGTTGGCGGCGCGGAACTCATGCAAGCTGCGCTTCATGTGATAGTTGGCGGTGATGAGCCGGATGGTGCGGATGTCGCGCTTGGCAAGGAAGGCGACGGACTGGTCGGCGTTGCTGACAGTGCTGCGCGCCACATGGTCGAGCACGATTTCCGCCGAGATTTTGGTAATGCGGCTGCGTATTGCGGGGGTGGCATGTTCGGCCAGCATCTCGGCCTCGGTCACGCGCTCGCCGACGCCGCTGATGAGCAATAGCGGCGCCGCACCTTCGGCCAACATCGCAAAGCCATGCTCGACCCTGCCGGTGCCACCGGTGAGCACCACCAGCGCCTCCGCCTTGGGCTCGGCGGAAAGTCGCTCGGTCGGCATGCTATGGAGGAACCATACCAGCGCCGCCGACCAGAGGATCGCGGCCATCATGAAAAGAGAAAGCAAGAAACGCATGGCGCGAACTTAATGCGCCCCCGCGCGAAGTGCCAGCAGATTTACGCAGGCCGATAATTGGCGATGATATAGTCCGCAGCGGCGCTTAGATCATCGACAACGACGACGGGCGCGACCTCGGCGGGAATGCCTGCCGCCTCGAGCTTGGCGCCCTTGCCGGTGCGGGTCAGGATGCGCGGACAGCCGGCAGCAACAGCGGCCTGCATATCGCGCAGCATATCGCCGACGAATGGCGTACGCGCAGGGTCGGCATTGAATTGCGCCATGCCTTCGAGCAGCATGCCCGGTGCGGGTTTGCGCCACAGGCTATGCACGTTGGGTGCCTCGGACGCGTAGTATATCTCATCGATCTTGCCGCCGGCCTTGGCCACCTCGGCGCACATGAAAGCATGCACCTGACGGACGATGGCGTGGGTGGTCAACCCCTTGCCGATGGCGGCTTGGTTGGTGCATACCGCGATATGAAACCCCGCCTTGGTAATTTTTACGATGCCTTCGATGGCACGCGGCAGGAAGACGAACTCCTCGAACTTGAGGACACCGACAGGCCCGTCCTCGTTGATGACACCGTCGCGATCGAGCAGGACCAGCATCAGTGCATATGCTCCAGCATGGATTGCACGGTAAGCCGCGTGGCGACCAGTGCGATCAACGCCGTGAAGATGGGCAGCAGCACGAAAATGGCGCCATGCATGGGGCTGACGGTGATCTCGGGAATGACGGGGCTGTGCCAACTGACCGAGATGAATACGGCGGCCGCGAACACGAACGCCGCGAACAGCACCCCGCTGGCAGCGCCGCGTGCGGCCAGCCACGCGTTGTTCCACTGGAACTGACGCAGGATGTATTCGTCCGTCGCGCCGAACATGTGAAGCAAGCTGACCGTTTTAAAATGCAGGCGCAGGTTGGTGCGCGCGACCAGAATGATCATGCCGAGCACGCAAAGGATGAGCAACACCGCGACCAGCAGTACCAACCCTTGCAGCAATGTCATGGCCTGCACCATATGGCCGACCCACGGCCCACGATCCTCGACGCGGATGCTGGTGTCGATCTTCGCCAGCGCGCTGCGCAAGCTTGCCACGTTGACCACGGTCTGTTGGTTCTTCACCGCCGTGCGCACATCGAGCAGCACCGGCACCGGCAGATCGCCGATGGAGAAATCATCACCGAGCCATGGCTTGAGAAGCGCCTCCATCTGGGCGGGGCCGATGACGGTGACCTCCTCGACGCCGGTGGTGCGTTTCAGCTCGGCGGTGACGGTATCGATGAAAGCGGTATTGGCGGCCTTGGCGCGCGGCAGCTCGACCTGAATGCCACCGACAACATCGCGCGACTGGTCGGATAATGTGTTGGTAAGGCAGATCGCCACGGCCAGCAGCAACGCCGCAAACCCCGTGAGGCAGGCGATCATCGCCGGCAACATGCGGTAGGCGTCGTCACGCGAGAAGGGAATGTCGGTCGCGATGAATTGGCGGAAACGGCTCATGCGTTCACCATAACGGCTTTCCTTTTTTCTGGCCAGTGAAAGCTCGCCCTTAAGCGCTGGTATCAACCTGTTTGGCCGCGGATGCAGCACTGGCGACACCGACCATGGCCGGACGCAACAGGCGATCATGGATGACATATCCGCATTGCAGCACCTGCACCACCGTGCCAGCGGCGGCATCCGGCGTGTCGATCTGGGCGACGGCCTGATGGAAGTTATGGTCGAATTTCTGACCCATCGGGTCGATGCGCTGAATGCCCTGACGCGCGAATACGCCGAGCAACTCCTTGAGCGTCATCTCGACCCCAACGGCAAGGTTCGCCACCGCCGGCTGCGACTCCTTGATATCGGCAGGGATGCTATCGACCGCGCGCTGAAGATTCTCGAGCACACTGACCAGATCGCGGGCGAACCCCGTCACGGCGTATTTACTCATATCGGCAAGTTCGCGCTCGCCGCGGCGACGGGTGTTCTCCGTCTCGGCCAAGGCGCGCAAGGCCTGATCCTTCAAGGCCGCGATCTCGGCGTCCTTCTCGTCGATGACGGCTTGCAGCGCGCGGGCGATCGCCTCGGCATCGGGTTGCGATTCGCTGATTTCATGTTCTGGGTTGGCGGACTCTTGCATAACGGCTCCTTCGATACTGCTCGCTATATGTAGATAATTTAATCTTTTTTCAAGCCCCTATCGTGATTGAGTGGTTGCCGTGACTGGCCAGAAGACCTAAGTATGGCCGGACTGCCACTTTATCAGGAGAATGCATGACCCGTTCCTTTAACCGCGCCGCCGATGGCTTACGCCCTGTCACCCTGACGCCAGATGCGTCGCGCCATGCCGAAGGGTCGTGCCTTGTCGAGTTCGGTCATACGAAGGTGCTGTGCACTGCCACGGTCGAGACCAGCGTGCCGCCCTTCCTGCGCAATACCGGCTCCGGTTGGGTGACGGCCGAATATGGCATGCTGCCGCGCAGCACCAACTCGCGCAACCCGCGCGAGGCGGCCAAGGGTAAACAATCCGGCCGCACGCAGGAAATTCAACGCCTCATCGGGCGCTCGCTGCGCACGGCGATCGACCTCACCAAACTGGGCGAACGCCAGATCATCATCGATTGCGATGTCATCGAGGCGGACGGTGGCACCCGCACCGCTTCCATCACCGGCGGTTTCGTTGCGTTGGCGCGCGCCATCCAATCGCTGCAAAAGAAGGGTGACCTGAAACAGAATCCGCTGCTCGACCCCGTCGCCGCCATTTCCTGCGGCATCGTCGGTGGGGCGGCGTTGCTCGACCTCGACTATCACGAGGATTCCGGTGCCGAAGTCGATGCCAACATCATCATGACCGCCAAAGGTGAAATCGTGGAGCTGCAAATGTCCGGCGAGGAGAGCACCTTCAGCGAGGCGGAGCTGGCGTCGCTGCTCATGCTCGGCAAAGCGGGCATCAAGGCACTCATCGAAAAGCAACGTCAGGCGTTGGGGTTATAGTGATGGCGCGCACGCTGGTGATCGCAAGCCATAACGAAGGCAAGGTCCGCGAGTTCCGTGAACTGCTGTCGCCGTTCGGTTTTGCCGTCAAATCCGCGGCCGAGCTTGATTTACCCGAACCGGACGAAACCGGCGAGACCTTCGAGGCCAACGCCGAACTGAAAGCACGCGCCGCCTGCCTTGGTGCGAACCAAATCGCACTGGCCGACGATTCGGGCCTGGTGGTGCCGGCGCTGGAAGGCGCCCCCGGTATTTATTCCGCACGTTGGGCGGGCGCCAACAAGGATTTCGCGCAGGCATCGTCGCGCATCGCCCGCGACCTGCACCAGCGCGGGCTGGAGCCGACTGGTGTCGCTGCATATTTCGTGTGCGTGCTGTCGCTGGCCTACCCCAACGGCGAGATCCGCAGCATCCGCGGCGAGGTGCACGGCACCCTCACCTTCCCGGCACGCGGCGAGCACGGCTTCGGCTACGACCCGATCTTCGTTCCCTCCGGCTACCGCGAAACCTTCGGCGAGATGGACCCCGCCTTGAAGCACCGCATCAGCCACCGCGCACAGGCATTCACCGCATTATCCGAATGGCTAAAACAGGAGCAGGCCGCATGAGCACCCCGATCAAACTACTGGCCATGGCCGCCTCGACCCGCGCCGATTCGGTGAACAAGCGCTTGCTTGCCATCGCCATTGCACATGCCCAAGCTGCAGGCGCGCAGGTGACGGTGATGGATTATGCCGCGTGCGACGTGCCCCTCTACCGCAACGACGACGCGCAAGCGTTTCCCGAAGGCGCCAAGCGCCTGAGCGATGCACTGAAGGCGCATGACGGCCTGCTGCTGGCCAGCCCCGAATATAACTGGTCGATGCCTGGCGCGCTGAAGAACCTGATCGATTGGTTGTCGGTCGATAAAAGCGCGCCGCTGAAAGGCCGCAGTGCGTTGTTGCTATGCGCCAGTCCCTCGATCCGCGGCGGTATCCTTGGCCTCAACCAGCTCAGCCTGCCGCTGGCGCATTTGGGCGTCTATGTCTACCCGCACCTGATTGCCATCGGCGATGCCAAGAACCAATTGGGCGACGGCGTGATCGCGAACGCGAAGGACCAAAAATTCCTTATCGAATGTGTAACCGATTTCGTGCGGACGACGAATACAGTGCAGAGGTAGGACGATGCGTTGGATAGCAAGTACGGTATTAAGCGTTGCGTTGCTCACATCGCCGCTGGCAGTGCTGGCGGAGGAGGCGATACCGCCTTCGCCCATCGTAAAAACGCAACTGCTGGTGGATGCAGCTTCGGCAAAAGCCGGCGTGCCGATTGCCGCGGGCGTCACCTTCACCATGCCCGAACATTGGCATATTTATTGGCAGAACCCTGGCGATTCCGGCATCCCCACCCGCCTGACATGGACCACACCGGAGGGCATCACGGCGGGCGATATCGCGTGGCCGGCACCCGAACGCCTAACGATGGCCGATCTGGTCAATTACGGCTACAGCAACGTGGTGACACTGCCAGTGACGCTGCAACAGAACCGTGACGGCATCACGGGGGAGATAAGCGTGAAAGCGGCATGGCTTGTCTGCCGCGATATCTGCATTCCGGAATCGGCAACGCTGACCGCGCCGCTGCAAGCAAACAGCGCCGCCGCCACGACCTTGAGCGCAGCACGCGCCGCCGCACCAACGCCCTTTGCCGGCACGGCCAGCTTCACGATGCATGAAAAGCAAGTGACCCTTGCCATCACGCCGGATGCGCCGTGGGGAACCATTTCCGACGCGCGTTTTTCACCGTTGGATGATGGGATCATGGCCAACTATCCCGCCGGTAGCTACGCACAAACGGATGGCACGCTGACCTTCACGTTGCCGCGCGGCACGGCCGATCCCATCGCGGCGTGGCGCGGGGTGGTGCATGTCACGGCGGATGGAAAAACGACCGCGTGGGAGCTGACCGCCACCAACACCCAACCGTTGGCCGCCGCCACGGCGGATAGCCCCGCCCCCGCGATGGCAGCACCCGCCCCGACCTCCTTCATCGCGGCGTTGCTGCTTGCGTTCCTCGGTGGGTTGATCCTCAACATCATGCCTTGCGTATTGCCGATCTTGGCGCTCAAGGCGTTGGCTCTCTCGAAAAAAGCACAAGCTTCGCGTTCAGCGGCACTCGCGCAAGGCATCAGCTATACCGCGGGCGTGGTGGCAAGCTTCCTGCTCATTGCCGGTGT
>JBIIAV010000015.1:0-19477 GCA_044239745.1 Rickettsiales bacterium | reverse complement strand
TATAGTATTTACTAATTAGATTGATTGTGTTATGGTGCCTGGATTATGGCACGAGCATATTCAGTTGATTTGAGAGAGCGAGTGGTTGAGTACGTGCATAATGGCGGCGATCGTGCGGAAGCGTGCGATATTTTTCAGATCGGTATCGCCACGCTGCAGCGATGGTTAAGCGCGAAGAAGAAGACGGGCGAACTTGCGCCAAAGAAACTTGGCTCCCGCCCGTGGAAGCTGGATCATGCCGCGGTGGTGGCTTACGTGGAAAGCCATGAAGACAGTACGTTACAGGAGATTGCGCAGTATTTTGACACCGCCGTAAGTGCCATCGATTATATCCTGCGCAAGTTCAAGATCACCCGTAAAAAAAACGACGCTCTACGCCGAGCGCGACGAAGCCGAGCGGCAAAGATTCCTCGCTGAGATCGAGCACATCGATCCCAGAACCATGGTGTACATTGACGAGAGCGGCGTCGAAGATACGTTGTTTCGAAAGTATGCCCGCGCGCCGCGCGGCACGCAAGTGGTGGCTGATATTTTAGGCCATCGCACCCAACGAATCAGCGTGATTGCGGCGCTTTTAGGCCACAAACTCATCGCGCCGTTTGTGTTCGAGGGTTATACGGATGCAGAAGTTTTCAATGATTGGATCGAGCAGGTGCTGATTCCCGAGCTTCCGCCGGGGCGTGTGGTCATCATGGATCGCGCCAGTTTCCACCGCAAGCCGCGCACGCGTGAGCTCATCGAAGCCGCAGGATGTAGGCTGATTTACTTGCCTTCCTACTCACCAGACTTCAACAAAATCGAGTCCTGGTGGGCTGTGCTTAAGGCCAGAATCAAAGCCATCCTTCCCAACGCAGACTCCCTCATCCTCGCCATCGAATCCGCTTTCCAAAACATGAACTACCACAAAAAAACATCAAACTAATTAGAAAATACTATATAATCTGATTGAGGTGGACCTTGTCCCCCACGCTACGCTCCCCCCTGCCGCCAAGCGGCTCGCGCCATAAAGCGCTACGCAGCGAATCGCCACGGAAGCCTAAAAACTAGCGGAATACGACCGTTTTTGTGCCGTTAAGCAGCACGCGGTGCTCAAGCTGATATTTCAGCGATCGCGTCAGCACTTGCGCCTCGATGTCTTGCCCCATGCTGGCCAGCGCCTCCGGCGAGTAGCTGTGATCCACCCGCGTCACCTCTTGGTCGATGATGGGGCCTTCATCCAGTGCGTCCGTCACGTAATGCGCCGTCGCACCGATCAGCTTCACACCGCGCTCATACGCCTGATGGTAGGGCTTAGCGCCCTTGAAACTCGGCAGGAACGAATGGTGGATATTGATGGCACGTCCGCGCAACGCGGCCGAAAGTTCGGGGCTTAGGATCTGCATATAGCGCGCCAGCACCACCACATCGATCGCCTCGCGGTCGATGATAGCGCGGATGTTTTTCTCCTGTGCCGCTTTGTCGCCGTTTGCGATCGGCAGGTGGTGGAACGCAATGCCGTGCCATTCCACGATGCTGCGCGCATCCTCGTGATTACTGATGACCGCAGGGATTTCCATCGCCAGCTGGCCGGTACGGTAGCGGTGCAGCAGGTCGTTCAGGCAGTGCAGTTGCTTGCTCACCAAGATAAGCACCCGCGCCTTTGTGCTAGCATCGGCGATCTGCCATTCCATCCGGAAGCGGTCGGCGACCTCGGCGGCAAAGCGTTGGCGCAACGCATCCGCCGCGGGCGTGGCCGCACCGGCGGCGAATTGCACACGCATGAAAAAACGTTGCGTGCTGGGGTCGCCGAACTGGGTGGATTCGAGGATGAACCCCTCATGCTGGGCAAGAAACCCCGTGACGCTGGCGACAATGCCGCGCACATCATGGCAGGAAAGCGTGAGGATGTAGGTCGTTGGCATAGGGGCTATGTCCTAGTGGTTGGCCGGTGCGGTTTCAATCGATTTTCCATCGGTCGTCAGGCGGCGGATTTATCGAACACACAACAGATCGCCGTGCCGGCGCCCAGCTGCGATTCGACCAACACTTGGCCGCCATGCAGCTCCATGAAGCGCTTCACGAGGCCAAGCGAAAGCACGGAATCGGTGCCTTGCGAATGGGCGCCGCGGAAGAACGGGTCGAACAATTTGGCCATACGTTCGGGCTCCAAGCCGGGGCCGTCGTCGCGTACCAGCAAGCGAATACCCCCCTGCTCCGAGCGATCGACCCGCACGATGATCCGCCCCTTCGATTTGGTCACCTTCACCGCATTGCTGAGAAGGTTGACGAGGATTTGCTTCACGCGCATCTCATCGGCCTCGAGGGTTTTAATGTCCGGCGCGATATCGACCGTGATGCTGAGGCTGTTGATTTTCAGGCGCTCGCTGAGCAGCGCAATGACCGAATCGATCGCCTCGCGGATGGGGAATGGCCGGATATCGAGCTTGAGGAACCCTGCCTCAATGGTCGCCAGATCAATGATGTCGCCGATGAGCGCGCCCAAATGCTGCGACGACTGATAGATACCGCTGACATATTCCTTCTGCGACGGATTGAGCGCACCGGCATATTCCTGCGTCAGCATCTCGGAGAAGCCGGAGATGGAAGTCAGAGGTGAGCGCAGCTCGTACGACATGTTGGCGAGGAATTCGGTCTTCATGCGGTCGGCGGTCTCCAGCGCGTCGGCGCGGTCGCGCAGCGAACGCTCGACCAAGGTCGAGTCCGTCACGTCGATGAAGCTCAGCAGCGTCGCCCCGTCGGGCAGCGGTACCACCGAACAATCGATCACGCTACCATCGGCGCGCTCGAAGCGCAGCGCAAGGAATCGGCGCTGCTGGAAGCGCGAGACCAGACTCTCAAGGTAGCGCGGCCAATCATCCGTCTTGAAGAAGGCATTGCAGCGGCCGAACACATCGCGCATATGCGGTTCGGAGGCGGTGAAGTCCGCATCGAGCTTCCAGAATTTATGAAAGACAGGGTTGCACAAGGTGAGCCGCCCCGTCTCGGCGAACACGGCGATGCCCTCATGCAGGTTGTCGAGCGTTTCGCGCTGCACCGCGATCAGCGTGTTGTACGAGCGTTCCAGCGCCAAGCGGTCGGTCACGTCCTCGTAGGCGAAGAGAATGCCGCCCAGCGCATGCGGAATGGCGATCACCCGCAAGGTCTTGCCGTCGGGCAGGTAGAAGAATTCCTCCTGCGGCTCGATCAAGGTTGTGAACAGCTTTTGCTGCGCCTGTTTGAACGCCTTGAAATTCGCCTGCTCCGGCAATTTGCGTTTCTCGCGCATCACCTCGAGGACCTCGCCATAGCTAGGCTCGGTATCGAGCCAGCTTTCGTCCATCTTCCAAAGATTGACGAAGGCAAAGTTATAGAATTTCAGCTTCGAATCGCGGCCATAGATCGCCATCGCCGAGGTGCTGCTTTCAAGAAGGTCGCGCAGCGCCGATACATGGCGCTGGATCTCCTCCTGCGCCTGCTCCAGCTCGCTGATATGCATGGCGTAGCCGATCACGCCCTCGCCCTTGATCGGCAATTCACGGATCATATAAAGGCGGCGCTCACCGCCGACTACGATATGGCGGCGCTCGAACTGTTCCTTGCCCGTCTCCCACGCTTTTTTGGCAAGGCTGCGATGCCCTTTGTAAAGCTCCATGTCACCGACGGCGAGCACGCTCTCGGCAGTTTCCTCGGCCACCTCGCTGAAGGCAAGGTTGCAGTAAACGATGTTGAGGTCGGTGTCGCGCTGCCAAATGGGGTTGAGCGACGAGTTGATGATATTGGCATAGCGGCGCGCCTCGGCCTTCAGGCGGCTATTTTCGGCCGTCAACCGCGCCAGCTCCGACGCGGGAGTATCGGTAGCAGCCGCTTCCGGCAGCGATTTCGTTAAAAAACGGCGGAGCATCAAAGCCTCACATGACAGGGGATACGATGCCACAAACCACGGATAAGTCATTAACTTTTAACGCAACACCGGCCTCATGGCGGCAAATCTTCACCGAACTGTCATCCTATCGCCACCTTCCTTGCGCTAAAGTAACACATGGCCAAAAACCACAACGCCGATGATCTCGCCTACAGCGCATTCCACCAATGCGCTTACGAGGGGCCGTACGCCGCAAGCTCCAAAAAACCTATGGGCTGAGCGATACCAACATCGCCATTCCGCAAGAGATACGCACAAAAATAGCAGAAGGTTTACAAGAAACATTCGGCGGCGCACGTTGGGAAAGAACACGCAGCGAAGCAATTGCGCAATCACAACCATCACATGCGCGCGCCATCGATATCGATGCCGTGGCGGCACGTATGGTCACACGTTACACGGAGGCATTCCAGCTACGCCGCGTCGTCAACTGTATCGGGAATTCGAATATCGCGGGCAACGAAAAAGCATTCTATCAATCGACGGAAACCCGACGCGTATTGACCGATATCCTCATCAACCATGTCAGCAACCAAACCGAAGCAGAGCTACGCAGCCTTGGCCTTACCACCAAAAGCGCGCATATGCTGCACGGGCTCATCATCGCCACCAGCATGCAGCTTTATACCACGCACGCGAACTACTGGGGCGCCTTGTTCGTCAACCCGCAATTAGGGTCGATGCGAAACCGACCGGATAGCGCAGCCGAAGGACGCGTTGCAGAGCTCGGCGGCTACTGGCGCGACCAGTTGCTTCATCTGAACGCAAATCACGATATATTCAACGGCCGCACACGCTAGGGCTAGTAGCGGTACCAGTCCTTCTTGAACGGACCGGTGACCGGCACGCCGAGGTAGTCCGCCTGCTCCTTGCTCAGTTTGGTGAGTTTCGCGCCGACGCGTGCAAGATGCAGCTCGGCCACTTTCTCATCCAAATGCTTGGGCAGTACATAGACCTTCTTCTCGTAGTTCTTGTGGTTGTTCCACAGTTCGATCTGCGCCAGCGTCTGGTTCGTGAACGAGGCCGACATGATGAAGCTCGGGTGGCCGTTGGCGCAGCCAAGGTTCACCAAGCGCCCTTGCGCCAGCAAAATGATACGCTTGCCATTGGGGAACTCGATCTCGTCCACCTGCGGCTTCACTTCGTGCCACTTCATGTTGCGCAAGGAGGCCACCTGAATTTCGGTATCGAAGTGACCGATGTTGCACACGATCGCACGGTCCTTCATCGCGCGCATATGGTCGAGCGTGATGATGTCTTTGTTGCCGGTCGTGGTCACGAAGATATCCGCAACCGATTGCACGTCCTCGAGCGTCAGCACTTGGTAGCCTTCCATCGCCGCCTGCAATGCGCAGATCGGGTCGATCTCGGTGACGACCACGCGCGCGCCTTGGCCGCGCAGGGCTGCAGCGCAGCCTTTGCCCACATCGCCGTAACCGGCAACGACCGCCATTTTGCCGGCGATCATCACGTTGGTAGCTTGCTTCAAGCCATCCAGCAGCGACTCGCGGCAACCGTAGAGGTTGTCGAATTTCGATTTGGTCACCGAGTCGTTGACGTTGAACGCGGGGATCATCAGCTTGCCGTCGCGCTCCATCTCGAGCAGGCGCTGAACGCCGGTGGTGGTTTCTTCCGAAACGCCGCGCACTTCCTTCAACATCTCGGGGTATTTCTCGTGCATGATGAGGGTGACGTCGCCGCCGTCATCGAGGATCATGTTCGGCGTCCAGCCGTTGGGGCCACGCAGCGTCTGCTCGATGCACCACTCGTATTCTTCCTCGCTCTCGCCTTTCCATGCGAACACGGGAATGCCAACTGCGGCAATGGCAGCGGCCGCTTGGTCCTGCGTCGAGTAGATGTTGCAGCTGCTCCAGCGCACCTCGGCGCCCAGCGCCGTCAGGGTCTCGATCAGCACGGCCGTTTGAATGGTCATGTGCAGGCAGCCAACGATGCGCGCGCCCTTGAGCGGCGCCTTGCCTTTATATTCTTCGCGCAGTGCCATCAGGCCGGGCATTTCGGTCTCGGCGATCGTGATCTCACGACGACCCCATTGCGCCAGATTGATATCGGCGACTTTGTAATCGGTGAAGTTGGCAGTGGCTTTTGCAGCAGCGGACATAATAGGCTCCTAAAGGTTGAAGCCCCGCATTACGCCATGTCCGCGCAAAAGAAAAGCGGAAACCTAGGGTTTTATAGATAATTTATAGTGTGTAGCCTACCATGGCGAACCGCGTAGCGGCAGGGGTTTGGGGAGAAGATCCCCATCCAGCGCGTAAGCGCTTACACCGACTTCGCTTTTTCCTCGGCCACCAGCTCTTTTTTCAGGATCTTGCCGACGGCGCTTTTGGGTAAGGCAGCGCGAAACTCCACCGCATGCGGCAGCGCATAGGCCGTGATGCGCGGCTTCAGATGGGCTTTCAGCCCTGCCTCATCGAGGCTGTGGCCTTCTTTGAGCACGATATAGGCCTTGATCATCTGGCCGCGGGTCGGGTGGTTGAGGCCGACGACCGCGCACTCGACCACCGCAGGGTGGGCGTAGATCTCCTCCTCGACATTGCGCGGATAGACGTTGTAGCCGCCGACGATGATCATCTCCTTCAGGCGGTCGACGATGTAGAAATAACCGTCCTCATCCATATAGCCCAGATCGCCCGTGTGCAGGCGCCCGTTGCGCAGCACCTTTTCGGTCTCGTCGTCGCGGTTGAGATACCCTTGCATGACCTGCGGGCCGCTGATGCATATCTCGCCGATCTCGCCTTGTTTCAAAACGCTCACGTGGTCGTCCTTATCGATGACCTCGACGACCGTCGCCGGTAGCGGCAGGCCGATGGAGCCGGTCTTGTTGACGCCGATCAGTGGGTTGCAATGCGTCACCGGCGAACTTTCGGTCAGGCCATAACCTTCGACAAGCGCGCAGCCCGTCAGCTTCTCGAATTGTTGCTTCACCTCGACTGGCAAGGGCCCGCCACCGCTGATGCACATCTTGATGCTCGACAGGTCATACTTATCCAAGTTGCGGGCGTTGTTAATAGTCGCATACAATGTGGAAACACCGGGCATGATTGTTGGCTTCTTCGCGTCGATGTCGGAAAGCACATGCTTCAGGTCGAATTTCGGGTGGATGATGATGGTGAAGCCGTTGGCGATCGCCAAGTTCAGCGCCACCGTCATCGCGAAGACATGGAAGAATGGCAGCACCGCCAGCATCGTTTCGCGGCCGGGTTCAAGCCCGCTCATCCACTGCGAGCATTGCATGGCGTTGACGTAAAGATTGGTATGGGTGAGCATCGCGCCCTTGGGCACACCGGTGGTGCCGCCGGTATATTGCAGCACCGCGATATGGCTGTCGGGGATGATGTTCACCGGCGCCGGCAGATCCGGTGATTGCAACAATTCGTTGAGTGTCACGTGGTAGCTGTCGTGCGGCGGGTGGGCGATATCCTTCGCCTTGGCCGCCATGAACAACGCGCGCTTGGCCATCGGCATCGCCTCGCCGAAATTCGCGACCACGATCTTGCGCAACGTGCTGTTGCCGATGAACGGGATGAGCTTGTCGTAGGTGGCGCGCAAATTCACCGTCACCATCACCTCGACATGCGCGTCCTTCAGTTGGTGCTCGATCTCATGGCCGGAATAGAGCGGGTTGAAATTGACCACCGTGCCGCCGATTTTCAGCACCGCGTAATAGCACATCACGTATTGCGGGCAGTTGGGCATGAACAGCCCCACCCGCGTACCCTTCTTCACCCCCATGCCCTGCAGCCCGCGGGCGATGCGGTTTGTCATTTCCTGCAATTTGGCGTAGGTGTAGGTCTTGCCGAAGAAATCGAGAGCCACGCGTTCGGGCCATGTCTGGGCGGCTTCCTCCAGCAGATAATACAGCGGCAACCCGCGAAAGCTGTTTTTCCACTGTAAGCCTTTGGGATAGTGCGCTTCCCAAGGATAGGGCTGCTGGGTCAAGTGGGCTCCTTTTGGGCAGGGGCGTCGTTTCTTCTTGTCAGGTCATTATGCGTGTTTTAAGCGGTAACGTCAAATGAGCATGATGCAAAGCAACACGACCATCACTACCGATGTCGCCATTATCGGCGCCGGCCCCGTCGGGCTGTTCGCCATCTTCGAGCTGGGCATGCTTAAAATAAAGTCGGTGGTCATCGACACGTTACCCGCGGTGGGCGGCCAGTGCACGGCTCTCTACCCCGAAAAACCCATCTACGATATTCCCGCCTTCCCCAGCGTCGAGGCGGCGGAATTAATTAAACATTTAGAGAAACAGGCCGCCCCCTTCTCGCCCCAATATCTGCTGGGCGAGCAAGTGATGGAGTGCCGCAAAGCCGCCGATGGACTGTGGCACCTCACCACCAGCAAAGGCAGCCGCATCACGGCCAAGGCCATCATCATCGCGGCGGGCTGCGGCGCATTCGGCCCCAACCGTCCGCCGCTTGAGGGCATCGAGTCGTACGAGAACACATCCGTTCACTATATGGTTTCGCGCCGCGAGGATTTTCGTGGGGCGAACATCGTCATCGCAGGCGGCGGGGATTCAGCCGTCGATTGGGCGGTCTCGCTGGCCGAGCTTGCCGCAAAAATCTATGTCGTCCACCGCCGCGATAAATTCCGCGCGGCACCGGACATGGTCGATAAAATGCAAGCGCTCGCCACCAGCGGGAAGATCGAAATGGTGGTGCCCTACCAGCTCGATGGGCTGGTCGGCGACGGCACTCATCTCTCGGCGGTGACTGTAAAGAATATGGATGGAGCGTCACGTTCCCTCGATGCGCAGCATCTGCTCGCGTTCTTCGGCCTCTCCATGGAGCTCGGCCCCATCGCCAACTGGGGGCTGAACCTCGACATGAACCATATCGCGGTCGATCGTGGCACCATGGAAACCAACGTCGCGGGTATCTTCGCCATCGGCGATATCGCGACCTACGAACACAAGCTCAAGCTCATCCTCTGCGGTTTCGCCGAGGCCGCGCACGCGGCGCATGCCATCCGCAACATCGTCTATCCGGATGTGGCCTATCACTTCGAATATTCCACCAGCAAAGGCGTCGCGGCATGAGTGCCAAGCGGATCGATGGCAAAGCCTTCGCTGCTATGTTGCGTGCCGAAATTGCTGCAGCGGTTGCTGCAACAAAAGCGCAGCATAACCTCACCCCCGGCCTTGCGGTCATCCTCGTCGGCGACGATCCAGCCAGCCACATCTATGTACGCAATAAAGGCAAAGCCTGCGCCGAAACAGGGATTGCATCGTTTGAAACGATATTGCCCAGCACCACGACACAAGAAGCACTGCTTACCGAAATTGCACGCCTGAATGCCGATGATGCGGTGCACGGCATTCTCGTCCAACTCCCCCTACCGGCACATATGGATGCGCAAGGCGTCATCAACGCCATCGACCCCGCGAAGGACGTCGACGGCTTCCACGTCCTCAATGCCGGTCGCTTGGCCGTGGGGCAGCAGGGGATGATCCCCTGTACCCCATTAGGATGTTTACTTCTATTGAAGGAAAAGCTCGGTAGCTTGGCGGGCAAGCACGCGGTTATCTTGGGGCGCAGCAATATCGTCGGCAAGCCCATGGCGCAGCTGCTATTGCGCGAGTCGTGCACCGTCACCATCTGCCATTCGCGCACCGAATTTCTGGTGCAGGAAACGCGCCGCGGCGATATTCTCGTCGCCGCCATCGGCAAGCCGGAATTCGTGAAAGGCCACTGGATCAAACCGGGCGCCACCGTCATCGATGTAGGGATAAATCGCGTAACCGGCGAGGACGGCACCACCAAATTAGTGGGGGATGTCGATACCAAGGCCGCTTCGGAATTCGCCAACTTCATCACCCCCGTCCCCGGCGGTGTCGGCCCGATGACGATCGCCTGCTTGCTGCGCAACACGCTGCAAGCCGCCTGCGCCCTCAAGGGCGTCGCCTTCCCGTTGGCCTAGCGCTCAATCGCACCGGTAGGCATTCCTTCAGTGCGCTCGCGCCATTCGCCTGAATCCACATGATGCGTACCAACGCGTGATGATGCTAAACCGAGGCATTGCTTAGGTACGGGATAGCCACCTGCTTTTCTAGCCGCCGCCATATCGCGATATATTGGCAGTTGTTTTTGTTCCGCTTTATTATTCAATGAAACTGAGTCGAGTTGCGATTGAAGTGTTACCGCCGCTTGCCTGAGGCGCTGCATACAACTCTCAACCTGCGCCGTCATTTCCTCAGGAGATAATTGCGACAGGCGATGAAGTTCTTGTGCGGTCTCTTCCGCGGTATGATTACCTAAAAAATCTTGATAGACACCTTCAGTATCCTTAACAGAAAAATCATGAAAACAGCTAAGAATCTCATCATATGTTGGTTTGGAATCAAGTAAACCCCGTCCCACTTTTAGTAGTTGATCGCGCTGCCATATAAAATGTTCGCTAGAACTAGAAGTAAGTTTTATCAGCCCCTGAGCCTCCCGCTTCCATAGACGATCAGAAGGAGATTCCAACAAGAACCTACCGATATTAGGCATCAGCACCATATGGAATGTTTGGAAGTCGTCATGACATTCAAGCCAGCGAGCAATTGCTAAATGAGCAGGATTGGTAGCCTTTCCAGCATTGAGAACCCACCCCGGAGTAGAAGGCATCGCGCTGTTTACAGTAAGTGCAGCAAGTTTACGCAAAAAATTGCGGCGATGGGGACTGGTCGGAGACTGGTTATCTTTGGCCATGCATCTTTCCTATCAAAATGCGCTAGCCAAAATATGACAATTTGGTGAATTTACGCTGCACTAACGGCAGTGTCCTAAGGATGGATGATTATTTCGTACGTGGTGTCGCGCGGGTACTGATTTCACCGACCCATGTACGCCCGGTGCGCGACGCGGGCTCGCGCCACTCGCCCGAGCAGGTATGGTAAGTGCCAACAGCGCTGTGCTTGCCCGCATACCCTTGCGGCACTGGGTAACCACCGGCTTTGCGCGCGGATGGCATATCGGCAAAGTTGGGTAATAATTGCGCCTGACGCTCCTCCTCCTGCACCTGCATCGTGGTTTCGTTGAGCGTTTGTGCCATCTCGTGCAGTTGTGCCATCTCGTCTTGCACAAATAGGTGCAATTCTTCTGCCGTCAGGCGTGATTGGCGATAGAGTTCCTTTGCTGCTTCTTCTGGCGAATGGTGCTGGGCGAAGAACGCATCGTATTCCATATCCAACCCCTGGAAGAAGGGTTCTTCACCATCTAGCGCATAGGCCTCTTGGCGCTGGCTATCGAGTGTTTTGCACATTCCAAGCAGCTCCTCGTAGGAGGGTTTGGCACCGATGAGCGCCTCGCCTGCTTCCATCAGGAAGGCTTTTTGATTGATTGAGCCTTCACTCTGTGGATCGGCATACCATTTCAACCATCCTTGCGCATCCTTTAACCATGCGGCACGTTCTTCTGGATAGATATTCAAATATATATTCGTATGCGCCATGCTGTCGATGACATCATAGCGAAGACCGCAAAGGGTCTCCAGCCAGTTGCCAATCACTTTTTCGATGCTGGCACTTGCTGTCGTTGCGACGCTTGTGGCGCCCTGCATCGCCCACGCGGGCACAGCGGGCAACGCTGCTTGCGCGCCCAGTGCGGCAGCACCCCGCAAAAAGCGGCGGCGCGATGAATTGGGTAGGTCTAAGTGGTCATTGTCCATGCCACCCACTGTAGCAAGAAAGGTGCGGCACTATGTGACAATTACGTGAAAAATGCCCATGAAAAAAGGGCGACCCTTGCGAGCCGCCCTTTCATTCCTTAACGTGAAGGAAAGCGTGAACTAGTTCACTACTTCCACTTCTACGCGGCGATCACGCCACAGGCAGGCTTGTTGAGCCTTACCCTTGGTGTCGCTGCAATCGGACTTCGACGCGGTCTCACCGAGGCCACGCACTTCCGACTTGCCGATTACTTTGATGCCCTTGCCACGCAGGTAAGCGGCAACGGTGTTCGCACGCTTCTGGCTGAGACGCAGGTTGTAGCTCTCTGCACCGATCTCGTCGGCGAAGCCTACGATTTTAACCGAAGCAACGTTCTTCGACTTCAGCGCTTTTGCAAGTGCGTTCAGTTTGGTCTTGGCCGCTGGGGTCAGTCCCGAACCGTTGAAGTTGAAGTAAACGGTGCGCATTTCGCTGGTCAGCGCGGTGCAGCTTGCACCTTTTGCATCCCATTTGGTGATGACGCAGTCACCGAATTTGGTAACTACAGGGCTGCCGCCTTGGGTATCTACGGCCGTTTTCGTAACGAACGCCGCACCTGCCGATGCTGCCATCAGCAGCACGCTTGCCGCTGCCAAAATCGTCGATGTTTTAAGAATTTTCATGATGATTTCCTTGAGCTATAATGATGTGAACCGCTACATCACGTCCGCGACTTGCAGAGGCGATGCATCGGGACTATATCTGTCGAAACCGTCGGTCATATGCAAATAATCTGTGGAATAGCCCGCCCATAACCGACGAAGAAACACCGACTGTGATAACTTTGCAACAGATGTGGCTGCGAGGCATAGATGACCGATAAAATACTGAAATTAAACGAAGAATGGTCTAAACTTCTGCCCGATGACCTCTACCGTGTGGCGCGTGAAAAGGGAACCGAGCGCCCCTTCACCGGCCAATACACGCACGAGAAAGCCGACGGTACCTACCACTGCGCCTGCTGCGACGCCCCCTTATTCTTGAGTGACGACAAGTTCGATTCCGGCTGCGGCTGGCCAAGTTTCGACGCACCGCTGGCCGCCCCCGTCGTTGCGGAGCATCGCGATACCAGCCATGGCATGGTGCGCACCGAGGTCACCTGCGCGCGGTGCGGCGCCCATCTTGGCCATGTCTTCCCCGATGGCCCGCGCGACACCACCGGCCTACGCTATTGCATCAATTCGGTCAGTTTGGCGTTGAAGAAGGAATAACGCTAGTCTGCCGTGCAGCGGCAGTTGATGTCGTCACCCGGGTGGCCGGTGTCGGGTGGTTTATCCCACGCAAAGATCTCCCCTTCATTCGCCGCGTGGCTTACTATCCCACCTTTTCAACCGCGAGGAAAAGTGGCTTCATCCAACCTTTTTCAACTTTTTCGCATCGCACAGTTGTTCCGGGAGGAAATTCCCATTCTTCATCGCTCGCATCATAGTTGTCGGGCTGAATGATTTGGTAGGCATTCTCGCGTATCTTTTTTGCCAGCGCTCGCCTGACAGTTTCCGTACCCTCGTTGAGCAACTTTACATGAATATTGACGATTTCAGGGTTCATGACGATTTGCCTCTTAGAATCTTGAAGTTAAAATATCTTAGCAATATGCTCAGGCCCACTCAACTGCAGAATATCTCCTGTGGTATCGTCCCTTACAACATAACTACCATTTAATTCATACCGCGTTGCCGCCCCACCTGTTCTTTCATTTTTAACCTTATACCGCGTTCCATTTTTTATGGTCTGCGTTATTTTTTCGGGTGTCCAGCTACCTTTTTCCATACGGTTTGCCCATTTCTGCGCAGATTTAGTTTTACTTAATTGCCATTCGCGGCTTGCCCCACGGCGAAGAAACCATGCGCGCCAAATGATTGCCAGTTGAGGAAACCGAACCAAAAGTGCAATGACCAAAGCAATCGCAAACGTATCTAGGTAAGAAGAATCAAGCGGTGGTTCCGTGATGCCGTAATACGGTTCCGCCACACAGCGGCAGTTGATGTCCTCACCCGGATGGCCGGTGTCGGGTGGGTTATCCCACGCGAATCTCTCCCCCTCATTGGCGGCGTGGCTGGGGCGCACTTTGTCATCCCCCGCCGTGCGCCAGATATAGTGGGTCGTCGTATGGCTCTCGCTGGTCTCGGCAGCTTTCATCATCCGTTTGAGGGATCGCTCGATCGGCGTGCCACGGCGCAGATACTGCTCGAACGCTTTTTGGTACACCGAGGAATCGGTCGGAATCATCATGCTGCCTCGCTCGGTATGCGGGCAGTATCCGGCATGGGCAGCTTACCGGGAAGGTAGGGGTTCCTTCGGCACTATGTTCGATGATGCCGCCCGCAGCGCTGCCCGATATTGTACGACATTCTTCTCGTGTTCCTTCAGCGTAGCGGCGAAGCGGTGGCCGCCCGTTCCCGTCGCCACGAAATAAAGCGCGTCGGTCGTTGCGGGGTTGAACACCGCTTCGATCGCCTTGCGACCGGGGTTGCAGATCGGTGTCGGCGGCAGACCCTCGCGGGTATAGGTGTTGTAGGCCGTATCCGTTTGCAGGTCATTGCGGCTCAGCTCGCGCCCCATCGGGGTGCCGCCGCGCGCCAGTTCGATACCATACACCACCGTTGGGTCGGATTGCAGTTTCATGCCCAGCCGCAAGCGGTTCACGAACACGCCCGCCACCAATGCCCGCTCGTCGATCTCGCCCGTCTCCTTCTCGACGATGGAGGCAAGGATGATCGCCTCGCGCGGGCTGGCGATGGGCAAGGCAGGGTCGCGCTTGGCCCACAGCGCGCTCATCAGCGCATCCTGCTGTTGCTGTAGTCGCGCCACCACATTGCTGCGTTTCTCGCCGCGGGCGAAGTGGATCGTATCGGGCAGCACCGAACCCTCGGGAATCGTGCGCGGCAGTTCGCCCTCAAGCAACGGCTCCTTCATCAGTGCCTCGCGCACTTGCCAGCCATTCCAGCCTTCGGGGATCGTCACCTTATGGATGACCACCGCACCACGGATGATCTTCTCGATGATCTGCGCCGGCGACAGACCCGCTTCGAACGCATATTCCCCCGCCTTCAATGCGTGGTAATCGTTGGTGAACAGCACTGGCAGCGCCGTCACCAGAAACGGTGGCGCCAATCCCTGCGTGTGCAATTGCTCCAAAATGGCCTGCACACCGGTGCTGGGCGGAATGACCAGTATCGTTGCCGCTTCGCTGCGCGGCACATGGTAGGCATAGAAACAATAACCGGTACTGCCGAGAATCAGCAGCAGCACCCCCATCATCATCCATCGCACGATACGCATCCAATCTTCGTATCGACGCGGTGCGCACTAGGCAACAGAGATTTGGTGCAAGCACCTTACAAAATGAGGGCGGCGTTGCTGAACGCCAACCAACCCGCAATGGCGGCCAACATCAGCGCCATCACCCGTCGCACCATCCGTTGCCGCCGCGGATGAATGAGATACGGACGAAACTGGCTGCCAAGGATCACGATCGTGATATGGACTATGGTGGCGATGGTCACCGAAATAAGGGTCAGCATCAGTGCATAGGCCGTGGCCGGCACATGGCCGCCCACAAAGCTCGGCAGCACGGCCGCATAGAACAAGAATGCTTTGGGGTTCAGCAGATTGGTGATGATGCCACGTTTGAAATACGTCGCACGTTTCGTCGCGGGGCCGTCGGTGTTGTGGTCGGTGCTCGGTGACTCGTGCCATGTCGACCATGCCAGCCAAAGCAGGTAGATAACCCCGACACCAAGCAATAACCGCGATAGCAGCACCGACTGTGCGATCAACGCGGCCACACCGAACGCAGCAAGGGCACCGATCATCAGCAGCCCCAGCGCGATGCCCGCCACCGCTGCGAACCCTGCGCGCTTTCCCGCGTTCACCGTCAGCACCGCGAGATAGGCCATGTTAGGCCCCGGCGTTAGCTCGACCGTAAGGCATAACAGCAAGAACGGGAACAGCGACGAAGCGGCCATGCGTCATGCTTGACGCAATCCGCCGCAAAATACAATCAAAGCCTAGCTGGCCGCTTTGAAGATCAAGCTCGCGTTCGTACCGCCGAAGCCGAAGCTGTTGGAAAGCACGGCATTGACCTTTTTCGTTTTCGCTTTCAACGGTACCAAATCCATGCCCGCGACGGATTCCGACGGATTCTCGAGATTCAGTGTCGGCGGCAGCACGCCATGCACCATCGCCAGCACCGCAAAGATCGCCTCGACCGAACCGGCGCCGCCGAGCAAATGCCCGACCGCCGACTTGGTGGACGACATCGACATATCAACGCCGGCGAACAAGCGGCGCACCGCGCCCGCCTCGATCTCGTCGCCCTTGGGCGTGCTGGTGCCGTGCGCGTTGACATAGCCCACATCGGCGGGTTTCAGTCCCGCATCGGCCAACGCCATCTGCATGCTGCGGAAGCCGCCGTCGCCGTCATCGGCAGGGCTGGTGATGTGATAGGCATCCCCCGTCAGGCCATAGCCGCCGAACTCGGCATAGATTTTTGCACCGCGCGCTTTCGCGTGCTCGTATTCCTCGAGCACCACGATGCCCGCACCCTCACCCATGACGAACCCATCGCGCCCCTGATCCCACGGACGCGAGGCCTTGGTCGGTGTTTCGTTGTAGCTGGTCGAGAGCGCCCGCGCCGCAGCGAACCCCGCGATACCGATGCGGCATACCGCCGATTCGGCGGAACCAGCGACCATCACGTCAGCGTCGCCACGGGCGATGATCTTCGCCGCGTCACCGATCGCATGTGCGCCGGTGGAGCAGGCCGTCACCACCGAATGGTTTGGCCCCTTCAGCCCGTGCTTGATCGATACCTGACCGGAGGTGAGGTTGATAAGGCATGCCGGAATGAAGAACGGCGACACACGGCTGGGACCCCGCTCTTTCATCATCAGTACCGTTTCTTCGATGGCTTGCAGACCGCCGATGCCCGAACCGATCATCACGCCGGCGCGCACGCGCTTTTCCTCGGTGGAAAGGTCGATGCCCGATTGCGCGATCGCTTCGTCCGCCGCGCCCATCGCGAAATGGATGAACTCATCCATCTTTTTTTGTTCCTTGGGCTCGATATGGTTATCGACATTGAACTCGCCGACACCGGTGCCGCGCGGCACCTGCCCCGCCACCTTCGCCTTGAGGTCGGAGGTGTCGAACTTGGTGATCTCGGAAATACCGGACTCACCGGCGATCAAACGCTTCCACACATGGTCGACTCCCGCACCCAGCGGCGTGACCAGACCCATTCCCGTAATAACGACACGGCGGTTCATACATACTCCCTTAAAAAACGAAGCAACCCAACTTATCTAAAAGATGGATTGCTTCGTGGTATCATTATGTCAAAGAGCGCGCGCGTTACGCTGCGTTCTTCTCGATGAAGTCGATGGCATTGGCCACGGTCTGGATCTTCTCCGCCGCGTCATCGGGAATCTCAACGCCGAATTCTTCCTCGAACGCCATCACGAGTTCTACGGTGTCGAGCGAATCCGCGCCCAGATCATCGATGAAGTTGGCTTCAGGGGTTACTTTTGCTTCCTCGACGCCGAGATGTTCAACAACGATCTTTTTCACGCGTGGTGCAATATCAGACATGGTATCCTCATGGTTTTGTTAAATCGACAAGCTGACTTCGTCTGTTGGTTTTGCCCACCAGCTTGGGAACGAATCGCGGCTTTACCATACCCCAAACGGCTTTGGCTAGAAAAAATTCATCCACACCCTCAACACGGCGCGAAACCCCCACCGCCGCGCTTAGTAAATTGTTAAGGTTTGCTTGCTAAGGTGGGAAATGTCGAAACGTTCACTACGAAAGGGCTTCTCTCATGAACAGCAATAAAAAAAGCACCCGCACCACCACGCACAACGATAACGAGACGTCATACGTCTCCATCATCGAGGCGATGGCGAGCCCATCGGAGGTACCGCTGTTCGATGCCCAGGTACGCAGCGCCGGTTGCAAGCGGCTGGATGAAATCTACCAATAGGCGCGAAGGAAACAAAGAGTTTCCTTCCATAAACAGTTAAACCATCAACAAGCCACCGTTGATATGCAAGGTTTGGCCGGTAACGTAGGCCGCGCTATCGCTTGCTAAATACACCACGCCTGCCGCCACGTCCTCGGGCGTACCGAAGCGTTGGGCGGGAATATTGTCGGTGATGCGCTTGGACTGCTCTTCGTTCAGCTTATCCGTCATCGCGGTTTTAATGAATCCGGGGGCGACACAGTTGACCGTGATACCACGGCTGCCCACCTCTTGGGCGAGCGATTTGCTCATGCCGATCATCCCTGCTTTGCTGGCACAATAATTGGCTTGCCCGGGATTACCCATCACCGCCACCACCGAGGCGATATTGATGATGCGGCCCGAACGCTGCTTCATGAAGGGTTTCAGCACCGCACGGTTGAGCTGGAACGTGGCCTTCAGGTTGATGGCGATGACGGAATCGAAATCCTCGTCCTTCATGCGCATCGCCAGACCATCCTTGGTAACGCCGGCATTACACACCAAAATATCCAACCCACCGAGCGCGGCTTCCGCAGCCGCCGGCAATGCATCCACCGCCGCTGCGTCCATCAAATTACATGGCAGCACTTTGGCCACCCCGCCTAGCTCCGCGTTCAGCGCCTCGAGCGCCTCGACCCGCGTGCCCGAAATCGCAACGCTCGCCCCCGCCGCAACCAGCGCTTTCGCAATCGCCCCGCCAATGCCTCCGCTGGCACCCGTAATAAGGGCTTTTTTTCCTGTAAGGTTCGTCATGACTCACTCCATTCAATTTCATTTATGCGAGATTCAGAAGACTGCGCGGTCAAAGAAATCACGCCGCCTTGGAATAGCTCTCCAGATCTTCCGGCGTGCCGATATTGACGACCGCAATCTCCGGCGCGATACGTTTGATGAGGCCGGCAAGCACGTTGCCGTGGCCGATCTCGATGATGCGGGTCACACCCAGCGTCTTCATTTTCTCGATGCTATCGACCCAGCGCACCATACCGGTGACCTGTTGCACGAGCAGCGCTTTAATTTGCGCAGCATCGATGACAATATCCGCCGTCACGTTGGCAATCAGCGGCACGGCGGGGGCTTTCAAATTCGACTCCGCAAGCGCACCTTCCATTGCCTCGGCCGCTGGCCGCATCAGCGAGCAATGAAACGGCGCCGATACCGACAGCGGCAAGGCGCGCTTGGCGCCTTTTTCCTTCGCCACTTCAATGGCCACTTCCATGCCCTTCGCACTGCCGGATAGCACGATCTGGTTGGTAGAGTTATGATTCGCGATCTCGATCACTTCGCCCGCCGGCGCGCGTTTGCGTGCTTCGGCCACGATCTCTTCCACCGCCTTAAGCTCCGGCCCGATGACGGCCACCATGCCGCCTTGGCCTGCTGGCACCGCCGCTTGCATGGCATTACCACGGATGCGCAACAGCTTCGCCGCCTCGGCCACCGTGAGGGAACCCGCCGCGGTCAATGCGGAATACTCGCCCAGCGAGTGCCCCGCGACATACCCTGCACCGGCAGGCAGGGCGAAGCCCATCTGTTTTTGCATGACGCGAAACGCGGCCAGCGATGCCGCCATAATGGCAGGCTGGGCGTTTTGGGTTGCGGTCAGGTCCGCCTCGGGGCCTTCCTTCATCAAACCCGAAAGCTTGAAGGAAAGCGCATCGTCCACCTCGGCCAGTACATCGCGGGCTTCGGCAAAACTGGTGGCAAGGCCCTGCGCCATGCCAATGGCTTGGCTGCCTTGGCCGGGAAATACGAGTGCGGTGGTCATGGTCTTTCTCCTTGTTGCGCCAAGTGTTACTGGCGGATGGCTCGCTCGGCCTCGCGGCCTTGCCCTCATGGTCACTTGCTGCCCGATACCCG
>JBIIAV010000089.1:0-5774 GCA_044239745.1 Rickettsiales bacterium | reverse complement strand
TGGGGGCCGGCAAGACCACCTTCGCCCAATTTCTTATCCAATCCCTCAGCCAAGGCGCAGTCGAGGTGACGAGCCCGACCTTCAACCTGCTTCAGACCTATCCGGTACAACTGGCCTCGGGGCAAGCCTGCGAGCTCTTCCACTACGATCTCTACCGCATCGAGCACCCCTCGGCGCTTGTCGAGTTGGGGCTGGAGGAAGCTGTGGCACAGGTGGCGCTCATCGAGTGGCCGGATCGTCTGGCGGGGGTCGATATCCCCGTTGCGCTTGCACTTTCGTTCACACTTGCCAATGATGGTAGCCGAACGATCACCATCCGTGGTGATGCCGCACGTTGGAGCAAGGTTTTATCATGAGCGCGCTACCCAGTCACCGCCCCGATCGCGGCCAAGCGATGGATGCATTCTTAGGGCGTATCGGCTGGCACGGTGCCGTCCGCAGCATGCTCGCGGGGGACGCCTCCTTCCGCCGCTACGAACGTGTCGCCTTCAAGGATACCATCGCCGTATTGATGGATGCCCCGCCGCCGTGGGAGGATGTGCGCCCCTTCGTGGCGGTGACGGAATTATTGGCGCGGTGCAACGTCACAGTGCCGGAGATCCTCGCGCGTGACGAAGCCGAGGGCTTCTTACTGTTGCAGGATCTGGGCGACCAATCCTTCACGCGTCTGTTGCGCGCCGATCCCGCGCGTGAGCGCGAGCTGTACATGGCCGCCACCGAAGCGTTGATCGCCATCTACCGCGCTAGCCTTGCCGATAGTGGCGCGCTTTCCGCCGCACTCAAACCTTATGATAACGCCGTTTACCTGCGCGAGGCCGCGCTCTTGGCCGATTGGTTCCTGCCGCAGGTGCATGGTCTGGCGAAAGCCGCGACCCTGCGCGCGGAATACCTCGCCATTTGGCAAACCATCCTCGAGGGTGCCGACCTGCAAAGCAACTGCTTGGTGCACCGCGATTACCACGCCGATAACCTGTTCTGGTTGGAGGGGCGCGCCGGTCATCGCGCCGTCGGCATGATCGATTATCAGGACGCGTTGTGGGGCGATCCGGCCTACGATCTTGCATCGCTGCTCGAGGATGCCCGCCGCGACGTCGCGGATACCACCATGGCCGATTGTTTCGCCAAATTCGTCACCGATATCGGCGAATCCGCGCCCGTGTTCGCCAAGCGCTTCTCGGTCATCGCCGCCCAGCGCAATGCCAAGATCATCGGTATCTTCACGCGGCTATGCGTGCGCGACGGCAAGGCGCATTACTTGGATTATCTGCCACGGGTATGGCGGCATTTCACCCATGATCTGACGCATCCATCGCTGGCCCCCATGCGCGATTTCATGGAACGCAACGTGCCGCAGCAATGGCGCGGCAGCTTCAACGCCAACCCCGATATCGGAAGCCTTGCCACGCCATGAACCCGACCCACGCCATCATCCTTTCGGCGGGGCTTGGCACCCGCATGCGGCCGCTGACGGAGACCATGCCCAAGCCGCTCATTGCGGTACAGGGAAAACCCCTCATCGACTGGTGCCTCGATTGGGTGCAGCAGGCATCCATCGCGCAGGTCGTTGTCAATACATCCTATCGCGCGCAGCAGTTGGAGGATTATCTCGCGTTGCGCCGCCGCGCGCCGCGCATCCATTTCTCGCGCGAGGAGCCGGTGCCGCTTGAAACGGGCGGTGGCATCGCCAAGGCGTTGCCGCTGCTTGGCCAGCAGCCCTTCGTATCAATGAACAGCGACGCCATCTTTCCGCCGCAACCGCTGCATCCCATCACCCGATTGCAGCAGGCATGGGACGACACCCTCGATTTCGTGATGTTACTGGTACCGCGCGCGCAGGCCATTGGTTGGCAAGGGCAGGGCGATTTCATCTGCGACGCTGCAGGGCGCATCCGCCGTCCGCACGCGGGCGAGGAAGCACCCTATATCTTCACCGGTGCGCAAATCATGCATCCGCGCGTGTTCGCGGGCTGCCCGTCCGGCGCGTTCTCGCTCTCGAAATTCTGGAATACCCGCATCGGCGCCGATGGCTGGTACGAACGCATTCGTGCCGTCATCCATACCGGTGCGTGGGTCAATGTCGGCGATCTTGCGGGCCTTGCCGCCGCCGAGGATTATTTGGGCGGCGCGTCGATCGGCAGCCGGATATAGGGCGTTTGCCCATCGATCGTCGGCAGCGTCGGGATCGAGAATCCTTTCGGGATATCGACCGTGCGCCCAACTTTGATGTGAAGCGGAGCCGAGATCGAGCTTGAAATGGGGTAGTTGGCACCAGCCGCAAAGCTTTGCAGCTGCGTACCACCGGAGGAAGTCAGTTCCCCGCCGCCCGTCAGCTTGGCAGTGCCGGCGCTGGCATCGACCGTCGCCGGCGGTTTCATGATGAGTGTGCCGCCGTTGGCGAGTTTGATGTAGCCACCTTCGTTGAATACCAGTGCCGGTGCGGTGGGCTGCAGGAAGAAGGATGTCTGCGATTGTGCCATCATTTGGCTGCCATCGACCGTCTCTGCCATCAGTGCCGTGCGGCCGCCGATGGGATGCGTGGTCGTCGTGGCGCCGGCGGGGTAATAGAGGTTCGGCCGGTTCAGCACGTTGTATTGTATCTTGCCGTCGCAGGTACCGCCCCTGAGGGTGATCTTCAGCGTGTCGCAATTGGCATTGGCCTGTGCACCGGTGGTTCCGCCAGCGCAGGCCGCTTCATTAGGAACCCCTTCTTGGTGCGGGCATTTGCCACCCACGGGGTCGCTTCCGTTCGGGCATTTTTGTGTCCAATTATTGGTGATCACGCAGGGTACAATAACGCCGCCAGCGTCGCGGCATTTGCCGTCCTCACCCAAAGTGCCACCCGGCGGGGGTGCTACCGTTGGGTTATTGATGCTGGTCGGTGTCACGCTCACAGGCTCGCAGCCGCCCGAGGTCGATGATTGCACCAGAATATCTTGACGGGTGGAAAGAAGGCTCAAACTTTCGGCCTCGTCGGCGCAATTTTCGGGTATTTTTATCTGGCCATCGTCGCCTAGTTTAAGGAGTAAATAACGCTCGGGTTCATCTTCGTTATAGGGCGGGATGAAGTTCGCATCCATCGTCTCGCGTGATTGCAGGCGAATATTGATCGGTTGTCCCGCCGTGTAGGTGATCATCTGCGAAACAGGGGGCGTGAGGTCGATGGACTTTTGCATCGTCTCGCCGTCGCCAGTGGTTGTTTTTGAGCACAGATAGGTCGGCAGACTTCCACTTTTAACCAAGGCATAGCCATTGCCGGTTTTTTGATAGATCCAGATGTAATATTGTCCATTTTCGGTGCTTGCCAGTGCATCGGAATTACGGTTGAGCACCATATCAGTCGACGTAAGCGGGATGCTGCCGCCGCAGCTGCGTGGCGTGCTGCCAGCGGTCAACGTGGTCTTGGTGCCAAAAAGTCCGATCTTGTCGCTTTCGGCCGGACAGGCGGTATTGGCCGGAATGCCGGGTGGGGTAGGCGCGCCGTTATTGGTATTACCGTTGCGTCCGCGCAGGAGGTTGTTGAAGAAATCCCAACACGATCCTTTGGGAAAATCGATTTTAGGTGGTAGCCCGAGGGTGATGCGCGGCGGGAACGAACAGCTGCTACGTATCACGTCGCTCGAGACACTGGCCTTCACTTTGCGTGCACCGGGCGATGCTTCGGGCGCTTGGATTGTGCCATAGGAGAAACCGCCCCCACCGCTGGCCTTGATATTGACGCTCTTTCCCTCGTCGCGCTTCCATTGCTTGGGGGCATCCCACCCGCGCAGCACACAGGTCTGCACGTCGTTGGGGTCGGCCTTGAAGTTATCCTTTTTCTTCACCGCCATGATCTTCGCGCAATCCACTGCCGCGAAAGCGGGCGCCGCCGACATTATCAGGCATCCGGCAAGCACGGCATAGAGATAGGCAGAGCAGCGCATGCTATTTGCCTCCCTCTTCGCAGTCGATGGCCTTATCCTTATCGCAGCCCTCGCGCACGTCGTTGCGCATGCGATAGATTTTTATCGTGCTCCACGCGTTCATGGTGCAATGGGAAATGCCGTTGTTCAGGCAGTCGGAGAACGTCGCGCTATCTGCACCCGCGGGCATGATGGACTTATATTCCTCGACCGCGTCCTTCGGCAGGTGGTCGGGCTTGAAGTAATAACGGGTCTTCATCTCGCCCCATGTGTCGGTCGTCCCGCAAACATCAGGGAGCTTGCCGTTATCGGGTTCCACCACCTTGATGTAGCAGTTCTTCTTATCTTCGCAGTCGCTGGTGCTTGGCACATTCGTTTCAACCACCAACGCCAGCTTCGCAAGGCCACGTTGGGCGGCGTCGGTCTTGTTGCTCGGGCCGTTGGGCATCATGATAATGTCGCCCAGGTCGGCCTTATCGAGGCCGGTCAGGACTGCGGAGCTCCCGCCACCAAAATTGGGAAATTGTACATCACTTTTTTCAGCGGCCAAGTATCCGCGCCAGCTGTTGGGCCATGCCGTGTTGACGAGCTGCTTCATGTAGGTGTAGGTGTCATCATTCTCTGGGCTACCAGCATCCTCGTATTCTTTGAGGGTCATGGTTTTGCAATCACGTAAGGGCCCGCTGGCCTCTTGCGCGTGTGTGCATTTAGAAATCACTACGGGTGACCACTCGGCACCGGCGCCCAGTAACATCATGTTCTCGGCGCTGCCGGGTTTGAACACCTTCTCGTAACGGCCGACACAGCTAATGCCGATATTGCGTAGTGTGCGTGTTTGATAGAGTTTGAATTCCGCCCAGCTGGTAAGCGGGTCGGGGGCATAGAGCGTCAGCCCCGCGAACTTAACGGGCACCGGTACCGCCGCTTGCGAGATCAGCGCATTGGCGGTTGGTAGCGAGACCGAAGGTGTCGCGCCAGGATTCACGCCCACCGAGCTGCTGCCACTGCCGATCCAACCCATGGCCTTGCAGCGCTGGTCGGAGAATGCATCTTCTTTTTCCTTGGCATCATCGCCATTTCCCAGCGCGGCTTTGGCGGCAGCCTCGCGGCCGACACCGACGATCGCGCTGTATTGCCCCGTGGTATCCAGCGGGGGTTGGTCGTTGCCGTCGGCAGAATTGGTGAGTTGCAGCGAAGTGCCTTTATCCCACAAGCGTGGATAGGGCATATGGTTGCCGAAATATTCACGGAAGGTAAGCCCTTCGAGCGCGCCCTTCTTCAGCACCACATTTTCACCCTCGGTATCATCCTTATCCTTGGGGTTGTGGTAGCGCATTTTCAGCTTGTTCAGTGGCGTGAACGGTTTGCGCAGGTCTCGGCAGACCTTGTCCATGTTGTATTTGGAATCGCGCTTCATAAGCGGATAATTACACTGTGCCGTCCGGCTGAAGAGGTTTAAAGCTCCAGGCATCACGCCACCCATTTTTAGATCGGTGCCGAGATAATTCAACGTGCAGGGTGGGTGTTGGGTCTCGTCGTCTACTTTTTCGCTTAAGCCGAAGCATTTCCAGCATTTTTTAGGCGTCGCCCAGATCCATGGAGGCGTCAGTGTGATTCTTGTGATGCGGTAGCAATACGAAAACACCGCCGAAATAAGAGGCTGCTCTACTTCTTGTGTGGGGTCGAGGTAGCATGCCGAGTTATAAAGCGTACGTGCAGAAATCGCATCTTCGAACGCGGGGCGGCGGAATTCGAGCACATCGACCGGCACTTCGAGATTCGCTTTTTTCTCTTTATCGGTTTCGGCTTTGGCCTCTTTCACGCCGGCACAGAAAATCGTGTTGTCGGTCTTTGACATGTAGATCTGAAGGCTGC
>JBIIAV010000013.1:0-21631 GCA_044239745.1 Rickettsiales bacterium | reverse complement strand
GTCACCGCGAGGAATGGAGAAACTAACATCACCATACGAGCTATCAACAGCATGTAAAGCGACGACGATTTTTTTGTTGCCGCCGATGAACCGCTGGGCATATGGTGTGTTCGTAACGCCATAATGCATCGGTTGCGGGAACAATAAACGGACAAAACGTCCAACCAACCTTTGTATGAATGGAGTGACCTTATGAACCGATTACTACGTACCGGTGCGGTCGGGCTGATACTGGCTCTGACAGCGCTTCCCGCCATGGCGATGGCGCCTGCGCCCAAAGTCGATACGGGCAACACCGCGTGGCTACTGCTCAGCGCCGCACTCGTGATGCTCATGACCCCCGGCCTCGCATTTTTCTATGGTGGCATGGTGCACCGCAAGAACGTCGTCTCCACGCTGCTGCAAAATTATGTCGCGCTCGCCATCGTCGGCATTGCGTGGATCGTCATCGGCTATAGCCTCGTCTTCACCGAAGGTTCAAGCCTCATCGGCGGCACCAGTAACGCCATGCTCAAGGGGCTGGAGACCACCCTCTACGGCGAGACGGGCATCCCCAATCTTGCCTTCGTCGCCTTCCAGATGATGTTCGCCATCATCACGCCTGCACTGATTACCGGTGCGTTTGCGGAGCGTGTGAACTTCAAGGCATGGCTCATCATCATGCTGGTGTGGAGCTTGGCGGTCTATGTACCTGTCGCGCATTGGGTGTGGGGGCCGGGTGGCTGGATCGCGGCCAAAGGCGGCCTCGATTTCGCCGGCGGTTTGGTCGTTCACATCACGGCCGGATTCTCGGCGCTTGCCTGCGGCTTCCTGTTCGGTCGCCGTAAGGTCGACGCGGCGCCCACCCCGAACGACGTTCCCATGATCATGCTGGGCGCGGCGCTGCTGTGGTTCGGCTGGTTCGGCTTCAATGCCGGTTCGGCGGTCACCTCCGGTGCGCTGGCGGCCTATGCCTTCATGAACACCTTCCTCGGTGCGGCATCCGCCTTCCTCGTCTGGATGATGCTCGACTGGATGGTGCATGGCAAGCCGACCGCCGTCGGTTCTTCCATCGGTATCGTGGTCGGGCTGGTTGCTATCACCCCCGCTGCCGGTTTCGTCAGCATCTCGGCCTCGCTCATCATCGGCGTGGTCGCGGCGATCGTCTGCTTCTTCACCGCCCGCGCCGTGAAGAAGATCACCAAGCTCGACGATTCGCTCGATGTGTTCGCTTGCCACGGCATCGGCGGTGTGGTCGGTGCCATCATGACCGGCCTTTATGCCAGCAAAGCCGTCAATCCGGCCGTCACGGTGCAGGGCTATTTCGTCGGTGGCGAGACGGGCCTGTTCATGGCCAACCTCATCGGGGTGCTGGCGGTGGCAGGGTTCTCCTTCGTTGCCACGATCGTGATTGTGAAGGTCATTGATCTGTTCGTGCCCATCCGTGTCGGTACCGATGCCGAAGGCCACGGGCTGGATTCGTCGCAACATGGTGAGTTCGCGCGGGTCAATCAAACCCGCTAGTAGAGTCTAACCAAATGAAAGCCCGCCGGAGCAATCTGGCGGGCTTTTTATAAGATGATTTTCAGTAACGCTGAGGCAACGGTATCCACGGTTAGCTTCGACAAATCACCGTCCGGTGCGTAAAGAAAATGCACATGCGGCGCCACATCGCCGATATTGGGTGTGGGGCCAAAAAGTCCGATCGTGGGAGTGCCCGCCGCCGATGCCATATGCATAAGCCCTGAATCATTGCCGACAAATCCTTGTGCGCGTTGCATCAGTGAGTAAATCGTCAGCAAATGTACATCGCCATGCGTTAAATCAATCGGCAGATAAGCGGCAAGGGCGTCCAGCATTGGCAGGGCTTTTTCGCGTTCATGGCCGGCACAAATAATCACTGGACGATAGCCCGAACATGCTCCGGTGAGCAACTGGTGGGCGAGTGCAACGAAATGATCCAGCGGCCATTCTTTGGGGGCCCAATTCGCAATCGGTGCGAAGATCACATAGCGTGCGGCTGCCGGTAATAATGCATGCGCGGCAGCAATATCGGCTGCGCGTGGCCATAAGGCAGGTGCAGGCAGCGGCGTGATGCCGAATACCTTCTCGTATTGCTTTATCTTGGGGGCACCATCTTTTGGCGATATAAAGCTGTATCGATGACGCGCCAGTAACGCATAAGTGAGGATGGAATTGCGCATATCCCAGATGCTGTGCCAGCGTGTGCCTATGGTCTTGCGCCACGCCCCCAACCAATGGCGGCTATAGCTGCGCTTGGTCATGGGAATGATGCGCTCGAGCTGAGGGAACCCTTCGTAAAGCGGTGCGGCAAGGGTACTGGTGAGGATGGTCACCCGCGCATCAGGGTCGCTCGCTTGGATGTGGGCGAGTATGCTGCTTGCAAGCACGGCATCGCCGATGCGGGTGGGCGCAATGAAAAGAACCGGATGTGTTGCCATATGGCACGTCATAGCGCCTGCGTGCCCGTAAAGCAAAGCGACATTCAAAAACCGTTGTGAAAATCCGAAAAACATTCCATGTTGAACGACATTGCCCGTGACAAGCGGGCGGAATCAGTAACACGGGTGCGCTATGATACGTTTCGATAACCATGCGTTCAAAGGCCTCGACGAAGGACTGAAACAGCTATTCGATATCCTGATGTCGATGGGCGAGGGCGCACGTCAGCTCATTGGCCTGCTGCCCGCCGCGCTCGATGTCGCTAATCCCGATTCGTTCCAGCGCGCCAAGGAGATTGACAAAAAGGTCAACGAGGCCGAGATTCAGGTCGATGCTGCGGTCGCCGCCGTCATCAACAAATTCACCGTCATGGGCGAGGATTTGCGCTTCACCTTGGCGGCGGTGAAGATCGCCGGCACGTTGGAGCGCGCCGCCGATAAGATCAAGAACTGCGCCAAGCATCTCAGCCGCATCAGCCAAAGCGTCGACGGCACCATCAAGACCGAACTGCTCAACGCCATCCGCGCGCTCGATGCCATGATGCCCCTCAGCCTCGAGCATGTGCTCGATTACAAGCCCGAATCGGCGCAGGCGCTGCTCAAGCACGGCGCGCTGGTACAACAATCCTATCGCGCCATCATCTTGCAATTGCACACCCACAAATCCTTGGCCGACGACGAGACCCATATCCTGCTCGTTGCGAAGAATCTCGAACAGACGGCGGATATGGCGGTGGAGATCATGAAAATCGCGCATTACATCCATTTCGCCACCAAGTACGACAAACGCGCCAGCAACGCCTAGCACGATGCGCATCACTCCAGTCATCTTGGCGGGCGGCGTCGGCGAGCGTCTCTGGCCGTTATCCAAACCCGATTATCCCAAACAGTTCATTTGTGTCGATAGCTCGGGGCGCAGCTTGCTTCAGCACGCCGTCGCTCGCGTATCCGATCGCACCCATTTCACCGCACCCGTCATTTCATGCCATCACGAGCATCGCTTCACCGTGGCCGAACATCTGCGCGTCATCGGCATCGAGGACGCAACCATCATCCTCGAGCCGCAATCACGCAACACCGCGCCGGCGCTTCTTTTGGCGGCACTGCACCAGCAGCGCGTCGCGCCCGATGGCCTGATGCTGGCATTGCCTTCCGATCATCGCATCGCGGATGTTGCGGGGTTTCTTGCGGCCATCGCCACGGCGAAACCCGCCGCCGACGCTGGCTCAATCGTCGTATTCTCCGCCAAAGCGAGCCATCCGGAAACGGCCTACGGGTATATTCAATGCGGGGCGCCGCTGGCACAGCATCCGTCGCTTTTCGGCCTTGCCGCGTTCGTCGAGAAACCGAGCCTCGAAAAAGCGACCGCATTCCTTGCGCAGGGCGACTATGGCTGGAATAGCGGCATGTTCCTGATGCGCAGCGACGCGCTGATCACCCAGTACGAGAGCCACGCACCGGATATGCATCGCGCATGCAAGGCTGCGTTCGCCGGCCTTCGGCAGGATATGGGTTTCTTGCGGCCGGATGCGGCCACCTTCGCCGCATCGCCGGCGATAGCGTTCGATGTCGCCATCATGGAACGCACCGATCGTGGCGTCGTATTGCCCATCGATATCGGCTGGGGCGATGTTGGTTCGTGGCGCGCGGTCGATGCGATGGCGGAAAAATCGACGAACGGCAACGCGGCCTTCGGCAATGTCCAGATGCGCGATGTCGAGAACTCCTACATTTTCTCGAACAAGCCCATCATCGCTGCCCTTGGCGTGCGCGATCTTGTGGTCGTCGCGGCCGACGACGCGGTGCTCATCGCCGATAAGAACCGCCTCGACGAGATGAAACCCATGCTCCAGCAAATGGAGCGCGCCGAGCTGCTCGAGATCCAGCGTCGTTCGGTGGCGCATCGTCCGTGGGGAAAATTCTATGCCATCGACAGCGCCGAGGGCTATCACGTCAAGCGCCTGCACATCAAGCCGCACGCGCAGATATCCCTCCAGACCCACACCCATCGCAGCGAGCATTGGGTCGTGGTGCAGGGAACGGCCACGGTGCAGCGCGGCGATGCCCAGTTCACGCTGACACAGAACCAATCCATCCATATCGCGGCCGGTGAGCGCCACCGATTGCAGAACCTAACGGATGAGGAGTTGATCGTCATCGAGGTGCAAACCGGAGACGTCCTCGAGGAGGGTGACATCGTCCGTCATGAGGATATCTATCAGCGCGACCGCGAGGCCTAGATTTTTACGCCCGCGCGTTGGAAGACGCCTTGCAATTCTTGGGTCATGGTATCTTTGATTTCCTTGCGGTCGAGGGCATAGGCCACGTTGGCCGCCACAAAGCCCACCAGCGATCCGCAGTCGTAGCGTACGCCGTCGAACCGGTAGCCGTACACCGCGTCCTTCGCGATCATCTTGCTGATGGCGTCCGTCAGTTGAATCTCGCCGCCGGCGCCCGGGGCTTGCTTGCCCAGAATATCGAAGATCTCAGGCTGCAAAATATAGCGGCCGATGATGGAAAGGGTGGAGGGGGCTTTTTCGGGTTTCGGTTTCTCCACCAACCCTTTGGCTTTCACCAACCGCGGGTTCGTCGATGCGGCCTTGGTATCGATATCGACGATGCCGTAGCTGCCGGTCTTTTCGCGGGGAATATCCATCACCCCAAGGATATTGCCGCCGGTCTTGCCGTAGGCATCCACCATCTGCGACAAGCAGGGTTTCTTGGCGAAGACCATGTCGTCCGCAAGGATGACGGCGAACGGCTCGTCGCCGATGAGGTGACGTGCACACCATACCGCATGGCCAAGGCCGCGTGGCTCCTGTTGGCGGGTGAAGCTCACGTTGCCGGGTTCGGGCAGCCAGTCGCTGGTGATCTTTAGTTCCTTGTTCTTGTGCTTCGCACTAAGCCGTTTTTGCAATTCATAGACATTGTCGAAATGATCTTCGATTGCATTCTTATTGCGACCGGTGACGAAGATGAACTGTTCGATGCCCGCTGCACGCGCCTCCTCGAAGGCGTAATGGATGAGGGGCGTATCGACCACCGGCAGCATTTCCTTCGGCATCGATTTGGTGGCGGGCAAAAAGCGTGTCCCCAAGCCACCGACGGGGAAAATGGCTTTTCGTATCTTGGGCGGGCGCGAATGTTTGGGCACGGCGGGTTTCCTCATAAGCGTGGGATGTAAAACAATTATGGGATGTCGGCCGATATGTCTAACTGAAATCATCACGGAGGTTGAAACCATTCGCAGTTCAGCATACCAATGGCGCATAGCATCCACCGACAGACACACGAACGCATGACCCGCGCCTTACTGACACATCATATCGACACCGCCTTCGAGGATTCTGTCGGCAAGGCAGGCGCGAATCTTGCGAGCTTCCATCGCTTGCGTTCGCAGTTAAGCCCCGCCATCGGTCGCATCCACCAGCATCCGGTCGCGCAGGCGGCGCCGCTGTTCGCGTTGCCGTCGCGCACCGATGATCTGGCCGAGATCGAATCCGTCGCCACCCACATCGCCGAACATTTCTCGGCATTGGTGGTGCTGGGCATGGGTGGCTCCAGCCTCAGCGGCAAGGCCTTGGCGCATTTGCGCAAATCCGGCGGGCTCGCGCTGCATTGCGTCGATACGATCGACCCGCACAGCCTCGCCGTCCTCATCGAGGAATTGCCATGGCGGACGACGGCGTTTCTCGTCGTCAGCAAATCCGGCGGCACGGTCGAGACCAACGCCCAGATGGCCGTGTTTCTGAACGAAGCCAAAAAGCGCGGGCTGCCCATCGCCAAGCATTTCTTCGTCATCACCGTGCCCAACGATAATCCGCTGCACCGCTTTGCGGTAGCCAACGGTTTTCGGGTCGTCGCGCATGATGCGGAGTTAGGCGGGCGGTTTGCCATCCTCTCGGCGGTCGGGCTCATTCCGGCAGCGGCGGTGGGGGTCGATATCCGTGGCCTGCGCGCCGGTGCTGCCATCACCATAGCCGAGAATTTCATGATGCCATCATCCCCCGCGGCGGACGCGGCGGCGCTCCACGTCGCGCTGATGGAGAAGAACATCAACATCAACGTGCTCACCCATTATTGCGATCGCCTCGGCGGGGTGGTCAGTTGGTATCGCCAATGCTGGGCCGAAAGCCTCGGCAAAAATGGCAAGGGCAGCGTGCCGGTGCCCACCCGCGGGGTGAATTATCAGCACAGTCAGTTGCAGCTGTATCTCGAAGGCCCGCGCGACAAATTCTTCACCGCGCTGGTGGTCGATTCCACCGGCCAAGGCGCCCCGATCGAGATCGCAGGCACGGATGATGCCCGCCTTGCCTATCTCAAGGGGCAAACGGTGGGCGATCTTTCGATGGCCGAGCAGCGCGCCAGCAACGCCACCCTCATCAAGGCTGGCTGCCCGCTACGCAGCATCCATTGCGCCGCGCTCGACGAGAGCGTCTTCGGCGCCCTCATCATGCATTTGGCGTTGGAGGTCATTTTTACGGCCGAGCTGCTGGGCGTCAACGCCTTCGATCAGCCCGCTGTGGAGTGGAGCAAGCATCTGGCGTTGGAATTCCTCTCGGGTAAATAGCCCGCGCTACTTCGCGATATCGGGGTAGAGGTAACCGCATAGACGCCGCACGAACGGCCCCAGAATAATCGCCACCGGAATGGCCACCATCAAATCGATCATCAGCACATGCGGCCAGCGCTGCCAGAACATGCCCTCGGGTGCCAATATGCCCGTCGATACCGCCGACATGATGAAGCATGTGCAGCTTGCCATGACAATGGCATAGGTCAGCCGCGCACGGCGTATGGAAGTTTGGAATATCATCGCGCCTCCTTCACTCCTTACATAGCATAGTGTCGATGCGTCGCATCGAAAATTATGCCGCGACCCGTTCATTCCCCCACGCCGCCAAGTCGCGCAAGGCGCGGCTGGTGTAAGCGTTCGGGCGCATGTCCTTCTTCACTTTCTCCGTCAGCGGCGGGAAAAGGCCGAAATTCACGTTCATCGGCTGGAAGGTGGCTGCGTTGGCGCCGCCCGTCACATGCGCGAGCAACGCGCCAAGTGCCGTGGTCGGTGGTGGCAGGTTCGGCTGCCAGCTATTATTTGTCATGCCAGCGAAGGCTGGCATCCAGTGCGACGCGTCTGCGTCGCGAGATTTTTCTAAAGAAGTTGGATGCCAGCCTTCGCTGGCATGACAAGAAGAAGGATTAGATCCTGCGTTGAAAGCGCCACTTAAAAGCTCCTCCACCGCGAATCTGCCTGCCATCAGGCCGCAGGCGGCGGATTCGACATAGCCCTCCACCCCCGTAATTTGCCCTGCAAAGCGCAAGTGCGGCGCGGATTTCAAGCGCAACGAACCATCCAGCAATTGCGGCGAGTTGATGAATGTATTGCGGTGAATACCGCCCAGCCGAGGGAACTCGGCGTTCTCCAGCCCCGGAATCATACGGAATATGCGTTGCTGTTCGCCATATTTCAGCTTCGTTTGAAAGCCGACGATATTGTACAGCGTGCCGAGCTTATTATCCTGCCGCAGCTGCACGATGGCATGGGGCTTAACGGTCGGGTTATGGGGATTGGTGAGGCCGACCGGCTTCATCGGCCCGAAGCACAGCGTTTCACGTCCGCGCTCGGCCATCACCTCGATCGGCAGGCAGCCCTCGAAATACGGGGTATTCTTTTCCCATTCCTTGAATTCGGTCTTTTCACCAGCGATGAGCGCATCGATGAAGGCGTGGTATTCTTCCTTCGTCATCGGGCAGTTGATGTAATCCTTGCCGGTTCCGCCGGGGCCCACCTTGTCGTAGCGGCTTTGGAACCACGCCTTGCTCATATCGATCGAATCGCGGGCGACGATGGGGGCGATCGCATCGAAGAAGGCGAGATACTCGGTGCCCGTATGTTTCAGGATCGATTCGCCCAGCGCGCCAGAGGTGAGGGGGCCAGTCGCCACGATGCATAGGCCGTGTTCGGCCGACGGCAGCTCGGTGATCTCCTCGCGTACGAAGGTGATGTTCGGGTGCGCTTCCAGCGCTTGCGTCACCGCTTGTGCGAACAGGTCGCGATCCATCGCCAGTGCGCCACCGGCGGGCACCTTGTTGGCATCCGCGCAGCGCAGGATGAGGCTGTCGCAGCGGCGCATCTCCTCATGCAGCAGGCCGACCGCGTTGCGTTCATGGTCGTCGGAGCGAAAGGAATTACTGCACACCAGTTCGGCGGCATAGGTGGTGTGGTGCGCCTCGGTCTTCTTTACGCCGCGCATTTCATGGAGGATGACCTTCACCCCGCGCTCGGCCGCCTGCCATGCGGCTTCGCTACCGGCCAAGCCGGAACCGATGATATGAAGGGTGGGTGCCATGGGCGCGCGCCTTTATGCAGGTTTCATTAAATTGTCACAATACGGGCGCTTATAGTGGGCTATGCTGGCCTTCACAATACGAAATCGACAAGATCGGAGCATTACCCATGGATACGAACGACACGGCCGCCACTGCCACGCCACCAAGCTTCTCGACGAAGCTCACCGCGTTGATCGATAATTTCTCCAAGCCAAGCACGCGGATTGGCCATGGCGATGAAAAACATCTGCAAGCCTTGAAAGCAAAAGTCGGCGAATTCCAAGCCTATTACGATATGCGTTTGAATGGTTTGCTTTTCGAAGGCAATCAAAAGGTCGCAGGCGTCATGCAGGCCATTGCATCGACTCCGCAACCGGAGAAAACTAAAGCGCAGCTGGATGCATCGTTGAACCAGCTGGTAAAAGGGCGCGATGTTGCCATCAGCGATATTGAATCGATTGACTCGTCGAAGGATATGCGCAACTCGATTTGGGATATGTTTTATAAAAAAGCTTACACAGCGATTCAGTCCATCGGTGGGCAAGGCGGTGCTGTCGCCATCGATGAGAATGCGGCAAAAGCCTATCTTCATACCCATGAAATTGCTTGCCGCACAAATCTGCTCGATAAACTCGAAGGCCACGCCATCCATTCCATCAAGTTGCTCTATCCGCGGATACCCACGGTCGGCGCTGCCGATACCGTGAAGGCCTTGGCGGAGTGCCGCTCCACCACACCCGCACTGGCGCGCGCGTCATTAGAGGATTTCTTTAACGATATTTCGGCTAAGGCACGCGAACTTGCCGGCATCTCGAAAGACGCACCCGCTTTCGGCCGTTAGCTGCTTTGCAGCATGGCTTGTCCGCCCGCGTGTAATGCAGGGTCGCAGCTGGCCAGTGCTGTGGCGTAATGGCTTAGCGTAACCGCTGCACCGTCCCACGCCGTGATTTTTCCGCCTGCGCCTTCGATGATGGGCACCAGCGCCAGAATATCGTAAGGCTTCAGCCCCGCATCCACCACCATGTCGCGCAAGCCGCGCGCCAGCATGCCATAGGCATAGCAATCACCGTTCTCCGTCACTTCGGCGCATTGCTCGGCCAGCTTCACGAACGCGGCCGCTTGCGGCGGGGTGAAATAATGCCGGCTGGTGCTGGAAATGCTCGCGGCCGATAGCGCCGCGCAGGGCCGCGTTGCGATGGCGGTTCCCTGATAGGTGCTCGGCTGCCCACGCATGCCCACCCAGCGCTCGCTGGTAACGGGTTGGTCGAGAATACCCAATATCGGTACCCCGTTTTCGCACAGGGCAATCAATGTGCCCCATTCCTTTCCGCCGGCAATGAAGGCGCGCGTGCCGTCGATGGGGTCGAGCACCCATGTGTAAGCGTTCGCGGTTTTCTTCTCGCCCGCTTCTTCGCCGTAGATGCCGTGGTCGGGGTAGTGCTGCTCGATGATGGCGCGCATGGCCGCTTCCGCCGCACGGTCGGCAACGGAAACGGGCGAGGCATCCGCCTTGATGTCCACCGTCAAGGGTTGGCCGAAATGGGGGCGAATGGCTGCGCCCGCCGCATCCGCAAGGCGGTGCGCAAAGGTAAGCAGCGCCGCACTCATGAGAAGGCTTGAATGCCCGTGATCGCACGCCCAAGGATAAGGGCATGGATATCATGCGTGCCTTCGTAGGTGTTCACGGCCTCGAGGTTCATCATGTGGCGAATGATGTGGTATTCATCCGCGATGCCGTTGCCACCCAGCATATCACGTGCCGCGCGCGCTACGTCGAGCGATTTGCCGCAGCTATTGCGCTTCACCAGCGAGATCATCTCCGGTGCGTATTCGTCCGTATCCATCAGTCGGCCGACCCGCAAGGCGGCGTGGGTGGCCAGCGCGATTTCGGTCATCATGTCCGCCAGTTTCTTTTGGATGAGTTGGTTGGAGGCAAGCGGCTTACTGAATTGGTGGCGTTGAAGTGTGTAGTCGCGCGCGATTTCCATGCAATGCAACGCCGCGCCCGTCACACCCCAAGCAATACCGAAGCGTGCTTTATTCAGGCAGCTGAACGGTCCTTTCAGGCCGGTCACATCCAGCAAACGTTCTTCGGGCACGAACACGTCATCGAGCATGATCATGCCGGTGACGCTGGCGCGCAGGCTCATTTTCCCTTCGATCTTAGGGGTGGTGAGATTTCCCTTATCGCCGCGTTCGACAATGAAGCCACGAATTTTATAGTCCAGCTTCGCCCAGATGATGAAGATATCTGCGATCGGTGAGTTGGTGATCCATGTCTTGCTGCCGCTGATCTTATAGCCGCCATCGACCTTCACCGCGCGGGTCTTCATGCCCGCAGGGTCGGAGCCGGCGTCGGGTTCCGTTAAGCCGAAGCAGCCGACGATCTCGCCGGTGGCCAGCCGCGGCAGGTATTTTTCCTTCATCGCTTCCGAAGCGAAACTGTAGATGGGATGCATGACGAGCGAGGACTGCACCGAAAGCGCCGAGCGATAGCCGGAATCCACCCATTCGATCTCGCGGGCGACAAGGCCATAGGCCACGTGGCTCACGCCGGCGCAGCCATAGCCGTTGATGGTGCTGCCAAGCAGCCCTTGGCTGCCCATATCGCGCATGATCTCGCGGTCGAACTGCTCATGGCGGTTGGCCTCGATCACGCCGGGGAACAGGCGGTCACGCGCGAAGCTGCGCGCCGCGTCGCGCACAAGGCGTTCGTCCTCGGTCAATGCGCCGTCGAGGTTCAGTGGGTCTTGCCAGTCCAGTGCATTCAGCATCGCGTAAGTTCCGTGTAAAAGTGAGGGTGGCAAAGTTCAGACGAGTAAATTGAGAATCGAGCCGCGCGCCCAGCGTATGCCGCGCGAAAGCGCCGCCAATGCGTTGTTGATGCGGCTGCTGAGCGTCATGCTATCGGGAATGTCGTTCAGTGGTGCGCGCACTTGCGTCGTCGTTTTCACCACTTCCGTCGCTATCGGTTCGGCTACGCCGCTGGTGCGTTCGGCCGCACGCTTGGCGCGCACGCGCTCGGCGGCGCGGGCAAGGGAGTTGTTGTTATTGATCAAATTATTGCTCATGGGGCGTATCTTAGCAGGAAAACAGATGACTGTCACCCCATCAGCCACAGTGTGGGTGCGTAGCGCTTTACGGCGCGAGCCGCGGTAGCGGAGGGGGCTTGGGGGGCGATGCCCCCATCGCGCGCAATACTGCTAGAAACTTGTCGCCATCATGCCCGAGACGGTGCGCTCAAGCCATTGCAGGATCGGGCGGGTCTGGGCGTCGCTCATCAGCGGCGGCGCATGGCCGACGCCTTGGAACGTCACGCTTTCCATATTGAGGTTGGTGGCGCGCATGGCGTGGATAGTGCTGACATTCAGGATATCCGAATCCGCCCCATGCAGCACCAGCGTCGGGGTCTGGATCTCATTCCAGATGGGGCTTAGGTTGATATCCTGCACATCGGTAAAATTATTCGAGGCCGCCGCAAGCGGCACCGCGATGGCGGGGTCACAGGCATAGCGCAGCACGCCATCGCGCTCGATGAGCGAACGTACCACGAACTGCTGCCACATCTGCGGATCAGTGATCGCCCACGGTGCGAACGCCGTGCGCAGGTAGGCCTCCGCTTCGTCATGGGTCGCAAATGCCGAAGGCATCGTGCGTACATAATCGTAGATGCGCACCAGCGCTTCTTTGCTCAGCTGGGCGCCGATGTCGTTCATCACCAATTTGCGGATGCGGCGCGGAAATTGTGCCGCGATCATCATGCCGATGATGCCGCCCATGCTGGTGCCGATCCACTCAACCTCGCGCAGGTGGAAGTTGTCGAGCACGGCAAGGCAATCGGCAGCGTAGCTTGCGTAATTATAGCCCATCGGGTCGGCCAGCCATTCGCTTTCGCCGCGCCCTGCCATATTCAGGCACAGCACGCGGCGGCGCGTGCCCGCCAATTGTGCTGCCAGAAAATCGAAGTCGCTGGCATTGCGCGTCAGGCCATGCACACACACGGTCACCCGTTGCGCATCGGGGTTACCCCAATCATAGAATACGATCTCGTGGCTGCCCTGTTCACCGACAGTGTTGGCAACGCGGATGCTTTGGCGGGTGGGGGTCATGGTTAGAACCGGATGAGGTTGCGTTCGATCTCAAGGCCGCTGAGCGGGATCTCCGTCGGCTTGTTATCCACCACATCCGCCAATAAGCGCGAGGAACCGGCCGCTTGCGTCCAGCCCAAGGTACCATGGCCGGAATTCATGAACAGGTTGCCAATCGGCGTTTTGCCAATAATCGGCGGGCCGTCCGGCGTCGCGGGGCGCAGGCATGCCCACTCGGTGAGGCTTTCTTGTGCTGCTTTCGGGAACAGCTCCTTCATGCCGCGCTTCAGCGGGTCGATGCGCACCTTGCGCACCTGTTCGTTGTAGCGGGCGAATTCGGCCGTGCCCGCCACGCGCATGCGGTTGCCAAGCAACGAATAGACCTGCTTGGCCGCATCGTCCGTGACGCTGACCTTCGGGCAGTGTTCGCTCGCATCGAAGCTGATGCTGTAGCCCTTCATCGGATAGATCGGCACATAAAGCCCAAGGGCGCGCAGCTGCGGCGCACTGTGGGCGCCCATCGCCATCACGTAGGCATCGAAGCCGGAGAGATAGTCGCGGTGCTGTCCTTCGATCTCGACATGGGTGATGGTGCTGTTCGTTTTATGCAGCCGCGCGACCTTTTGGTTGTAGAGGAATTTCACCCCGTATTTCTTGGCGCAATAATCGGCGAGGTTCTTGGTGAACACATGGATATCGCCCGATTCGTCCATCGGGGCATACATGCCGCCGACCAGCTTTTTGGTGGTGTTGGCAAGTGTAGGTTCCAGCTTGAAGCATTCTTCAACGCTCATCGGCGTTTCGTCGCAGCCCAGTTTGCGTTGGAAATCCGCGTGGCGTTTCGCACCGTCGAGTGATTTTTGGTTGTCGAACACATGCAGCGTGCCGTTGCCGAGGAAATGGAACTCAACCTTGGTGTCGTCCATCAGTTCAGCCATCTTCTGTTTGCTATACATGCCCAGTCGCAGCATTACCTCGCAGTGCGCATGGGCGCGCGACGGAAGGCAGTTGAGCAGGAACAGCAAGCCCCAGCGCAGCATGTGCGGGTCGGCCGAAGGGCGCAGCACCAGCGGTGCGTCGTCCTGCCACATCCATTTGAACAATTTCGGGAACACGTTCGGATTGGCCCATGGCTCGGCATGCGAATAAGAAAGCTGGCCGCCATTGGCGAAGGAGCATTCGCGCGCCGGCTCGCTCTGACGCTCGACGACCGTGACGTCATGCCCGCGTTTGGCCAGTTCATACGCGCTGGTGACGCCCAATACGCCCGCACCGAGAATACAGATCTTCATAGCGACTCCGCTTGATGGAATGCGCGCAACGTTAACCACGCCGCACCAGTTTGACAACCGCAGCGACGCACGCTGCCACGCGGTGTGGATATCTTGCCGTTAGGCAAGGGCTTGTGCTGCCTTCAGTACTTCGGCAGCATGACCCGTCACGCTCACTTTCGGCCATGCCTTGGCGATCTTGCCTTTTTTGTCGATGAGGAACGTGCTGCGCACGATGCCCATGTAGGTCTTGCCATACATGCTTTTCTCGCCCCATGCACCGAAGGCTTCGGTCACGCCGGCATCGTCGCTGGCAAGCGCGAACGGCAGGTCGTATTTCTCCTTGAACTTGTCGTGGCTTTTCATCGGGTCCTTGCTGACGCCGATGATGACCGTATCCGCCTTATCGAACTGCTTGGCGAGCGCGGCGAAATCCTTGGCTTCGGTGGTGCAGCCGGGGGTATCATCCTTCGGGTAGAAATAAATCACGACATTCTTTTTGCCTTTGTAGCTGGCAAGGTCGACCATTTTGTTGCCGGTCAGGGCTAGGCTGCAAGCAGGTGCGGCCGAACCTTCGGTCACGGCGGCGACGGATGTCTTTTTGGCGGCGGCTGGCATAGGATTCTCCGGATGTATGCGTGAAATGGCCCCGAATCTACAACAATGGGCAGCCACTGCATCTTAAATTTTGGAGAGGTTACACATCGCCCCGACGCATCGCCTCGAATACGGCGAAAACCCCTTCTTCCAGCGCGATCACCCGCTGTTTCAGGGTCTCGAAATCCTCGACGCGCATGCCGTGCACCAGCAAATGCTTCAGGCCGATGGGGGCGTCGTCGCCGATCACCCCGCCGGGGGCGGAAAGCCGCAGCAAACTCATCAGATCGGAGAGGAATTTTTTTGCCTCGATAAGCGGGGTCGCCAGTGCTTCCGGCAGGATTCCTTCGGCCTGCGCATTCTCGAAGACTTGGCGGGCGCTGCGGTGCCATACCGAGGGTTTATCGTGGCCATGGCGCAAAATGAGATATTGCGCGATGAAATCGAGGTCGACCATGCCGCCGCGCACATGCTTGAGCGCCCACGGGTTGCGGGTGGGGAATTGGGTGGCGATCCGTTCGCGCATATCGAGCACATCGTGCAGCAGCGTGGCTTGGTCGCGCGGTTTGAGCACGTGCCTGCGCACCACCTGCTCGATGCGCGCCGCGAATTCGGGGGCGTTGCTGGCCACCACCCGCGCGCGGGTCAGCGCCATATGTTCGTAGGTCCAAGCGCTGTTGGTGAAATAGGCATCGAATGCGGCAAGGCTCACCGCCAGCGGGCCATCGCTACCGCCGGGGCGCAGCCGTGTGTCTACCTCATACAGCCTGCCTTCGCGGGTCAGCAGGGTCAGTGCGCTCAGGAAACGCTGGCTGATGCGCGTCAGGTGGGTGCGGGCGTCGGAAGCGGCGTCGACACTGTCGTCATATACCAACACGATATCAAGGTCGGAGCCGAAGGTCATCTCGCGGCCGCCCAATTTACCCAGCGCCACCACCGCGAAGGGAACATGGTTCAGGCTCGGTGTATGGGTGGTGTATTCGTTCCACACCTCGATCATCGTACATTGCAGCACGATTTCGGCGATGTCGGAAAGGAAGGCACCGATGCGTTTGGGTGTGGTCAGGCGCTTGAGCAGATGCACGCCGGTCTGGAAGCGTTTTTCGTTGTTGAACGTGCGCAGGTATAACATCTTCTGTTCGAAGGCATGGGCGAACCGCAAGCGCTCCACCACCAGATCCTCAAGGTCCTCCTTCGAGGGCAGCCCAAGGAAGAAATCCGCCTCGAGCACGCCATCGAGCAGCGAGGGGTTGTTGCTTAGCGTATCGCCCAGCGCGGGGGCGGAACCCAAGATATCGGCAAGCAGCGTCAGCATCTCGGGGCGCGACAGGAACAGCGAGAATATCTGCGCGCCGGAGGGCAGGCGGTCGATGAAATCGTCGAAATGGAAGAAGGCCGCGTCGGGGTTGGCGGTCTTGGAAAGGGCGGTCAGCAAGGCCGGCACCAGTTCAGTCAGCACTTGGCGCGAGCGTTTGCTGCGGGTCGAGCGCCGGTGCCCGCGATGCCAGCCTTGAATGATATCCGAGATGCGTTGCGTTTCCGTATAGCCCATGCGCGCCAGCGTCACCAAGGTCTCTGGGTCGGCCTCGACGCCGGTGAACACCAAGTTACCATCGACCGCCAAGGGCGGCGCGTCCATCATCGAGTCGGTATAAATTTTATGCACCGATTCCAGCGTGCCAAGGCATGCCTGCGCGAACGCATCGACGCTTTCGTAGCCCGCAAAACAGCTCACTTCGCGCATCGATTCGGCGTCGTTGGGCAGGCTGTGCGTCTGTTCGTCGTTGCGCATTTGCAGGCGGTGCTCCACCGTGCGTAGCCACGTATAGGATGCGGCGAGCGCATCGCGCACCGCCGGTGTGATGAGGTCGTAGTCGGTCAGTGCATCAAGCCCCGCCAGCGTGCCTTGAACGCGCAATTCAGGAATGCGCCCGCCCCACACCAGTTGCTGCGTCTGCACGAAGAACTCGATCTCGCGGATGCCGCCCATACCGGTCTTGATGTTATGGCCGTACAGCTCGATCAGCCGGCCGCTTTTCACATTCATTTGGCGCTTGATGGAGTGGATGTCGGCGATGGTCGCGAAATCGAGTGTCTTGCGCCAGATGAAGGGCACTAGTTCGCGCATATAGCTCGCTGCCGCAGCCAGATCCCCCGCGATCGGCCGCGCCTTGATCATGGCGGCACGCTCCCAGTTCTGCCCCACCGTTTCGTAATAGGTGAGGGCGGCGGCGGTCGTCACTGCCAGCGGGGTCGACATCGGGTCGGGGCGCAGACGCAGGTCAGTACGAAAGACATACCCGTCCGAGGTGCGCTCTTGCAGTATCTGCACCAAGTCGCTGGCGATCTTGTTCATGAATAATTGCGCGTTGCGTGCGCCGGTGTAGGGAAGCGTCTCTTTGTTGAACAGCACGATGATATCGATATCGCTCGAGTAGTTCAGCTCGTAAGCGCCCAGTTTGCCCATCCCAAGGATGATGATGCCGGTGCTCGTTTCCGGACGCGCAAGGTCGCCAAGCGTGCACTCGCCGCGTTGCGCGGCCTTGTGCAGCAGGTGGCGCAAGCCGGCGGTCACCGCATCGCTGGCGAAATGCGAAATGGCGCGGGTGATGGTGCTCAGCGGCCACGCGCCCGCAATATCCGCTAGCGCAATGGTCAGTGCGGCGCGTGCTTTCATCTGCCGCAAGTTCAGCATCAGCGTCGTAAGGTCGATGTTCGCAACGTCGAGTGCCGCCACTTCTTCGGTCAATGCGTCCCACGCGCCATCGAAGTCGTGCGTGGCGATGCTGGCGAGCTGCTGCGGGTATTTGGTCATCAGCCGCGCGAGGTAGGGGGCGTTGCCCGCCACGCTATGCAACAGCGCCTTACCATTGGCATCGGCCAGTAGCGGTGCAAGCGCCGCATGCTGCGCCAATTCCTCAAGGCAGCGCGCCGCTTCCGCATCGCGGCTTGCCATGGGCAATCGGCTGGTTATAGTAATGCGCGAAGCGTCGGATTGCATGGCGTCATTGTTTCTGGAACGTGTCGAATGGTCAAGTCTCTCAAATATTTCTGGAAGGCCATCAAGCTGTCGCTCTTATTGACGATGCTGGCAGTGATCTGTCTGGCCATCTGGTTGCACGAGGGGGAACGCTCGCTCAATGCCGCGAAACCGTGGATAAGCGCCGCCATCAACAGCAAGGACGCTCCCTACGTCATCGGCATCGGCGATGTCACGGTCGATTGGCGCAACGTCGCATTCCTCGGAAAGATCCATATCACCAAGGTCACCTTCGCGCGACGCGACGGCAGCATCTTCGCCCAACTGCCGGAGATCTACGCCACCATCGACCCCATCGGCTTCCTGCCCAATCGCCGCTTGCTGCATAAGGTCATTCTGCGCCAGCCGCGCATGTTCATGACACGCAACGCCGAAGGTATGGTCGAGTTGGGCATCGAGGATTCGCCTTCGCGCATGCCGCTGGCCGATCTCGTCGCTTTCTTCACCGCCGATGCCGGCGAGACGACCATCACCCCGCCGTCGCTTCCGTTCCGTGATTTCGCCATTGACGATGCGAGCTTCACCTTCACCGACGAGATCACCCAGACCAAGATCGTCTCGACGCCGTTCGACTTCAACCTCAAGCGTCGCAGCGGGGCATACGATGCGGTGCTCGCCATGCCCTTCATGGTCGATGCGCAGCCCGTCATGCTGTCCGCAGGCATGCGCGCCCTGCCGAAGACGGATGAACATGTCGTCGCCGTACAACTGAAGCAGATGCCGGCGCGCCTCATCTGCTTGTTCGGCACCTGCCCCCCGCAGGTCGAGACCGACGGCGCCATCAACGGCAAGATCGCAGTGGCGATCGCGGATAAGGACATTTCCATCCGCGGTTTTCGGGTGGAGCTTGCGACCCAAAAAGCCCAACTGAAAGCGCCCGAATGGTTCGCCGAGCCGATCAAGCTAGGTGCCAGCACCCTTGCGATCGAGGGCGATTGGTCGCAGCGGCAAGTCACCCTCAAGCAGGCCAAATTACAGCTCGAGGATACCCTCATCACCGCTGCGGGCAAGGCGCACAAAGCCGAGGATGGCTGGTATGTCAGCGGTAACGGTGCCACCACCCAGCTCGATATCACCAAGGTCTACAAATACTGGCCGCTGTTCATGGCGCCGGATTCGCGGACATGGGTCACCTCCAAGCTCAAGTCCGGCTACGCCGCCAGCAGTACCATCACGGTCAATTTCACACCGGCGGATTTTGCGGCCGAATTCTTCCCTGAGAAATCGATCGATGCTAAGGCCGATGCCCGCAACATCACCTTCGAATACCTGCCGGGGTTCCCGCTAGTTCAGAATATGAATGGCATCGCGCATTTCACCGCCACCACCGTCAAGGTCGAAGGCGGCGGGGGCACCTTGCTCAGCGGCACCAAGATCGATCATGCCGTGCTGTGGTGCCCCGAATTGCATAGCCTCAAAAACCCGATGGAGGCGACCGTCACGCTCAGTGCACCGGCGGCGGATGCGGCGACCATGCTGGCCTTGAAGCATTTCCCCTTCGACGATCCCCTGACCCTTGACGCCAAGACCATCCGTGGCAGTGTCGATACCTCGATGAAACTTAAATTCAATGCGTTCTCGGGCAAGGAGAACTCTGATCCCAACGAGATCCATCTCGAAGCGGTGGATTACGACATCACGGCGACCCTCAAGGATATCGCGCAAAAGAATATCTATGGCGGCTACGATCTGCGGTCGATCAGCGGGTCGCTCAAGGCCAGCAATGCCGGATTGTCGCTCGATGCCGCCGTGCAACTGGGCGAGTCGGAGATCAACGACATCACGCTCGCACAGGAGAGCGGCCAATCGTTATCGCTCACCGTGAAGGGTCGCCCCAACCAGACCGGCGCGCCCATCAACGATTTCAACCTCGTCTATAGCTCGGCCAGCGAGATCCCCTCGCTGACATTGCGCGGCAAACGCATGGACGCGAGCGTTTCCTATGGCAGTAAAGAAAGCGGACTACTGGCCGATTTCCCCGCCATCGCGTTCGATGTCGATATGGGCGAGCTCATCCTCGCCCGCGCGCAACCCTTCACCGATGTGGTGGGCAGTCTGCGTTGTAGCAAAGCGCGCTGCGAGTCGGCGGATTTCAAGGCCAAAGCGGGGGTAACCGAAGTGAAGGGCGGCATCACCACCGCCGGCGGCAAGCGCCAGTTCCTGATGACTGCCAACGATGCGGGCAGCATGCTCAAGGCATTCGATATCAGCGATCGCGTTACCAAGGGCACGTTCGAGATGCGCGGCGCCTACGACGATACGAAAAACCCGCCGCAGTTGAACGCGCGCCTGCTCATCACCGATTTCACGCTCATCAATTCGCAAATTCTCGGGCGTATTCTTTCCGTCGCATCGCTTACCGGCATCGCCAACGCGCTCACCGGTAGCGGCATTTCCTTCGATAAACTCTCCGCCAATATCGACTCGCGCGCCGGTGTCATCACGGTCGATAAGGGCGTCGCCAGCGGCAATGCCATCGGCATCACGGTCGAAGGAACGGTCGACACCTCGACCACCAAACTCGGCCTGAAAGGGGTGGTGGTGCCGGCCTATGCCCTCAACTCGTTCATCGGCAAAATCCCCGTCATCGGTATGTTGGCCGGCGGCGAGGGCGAGGGGCTGATCGCCTTCAACTATTGGGTCAAGGGCACCTATGTCGATCCCGATGTGGGCGTGAACCCCTTATCCGGCCTGACACCGGGCTTCCTGCGCGGCATCTTCGGGGTGTTCGACAGCAAGCCCGCCAAAGAAGGCGATGCCCCCAAGGCCAAAAGCACCCAGCCCGCCGGCCAGAACATCGAAAGCAACGTGCACCGGCCCTAGCTTGCGTGGCCGGTGCCGCCGTGGCCGTGCTTGGTGGTATTTTAGAGATTCTTCGTGCTTTCTTAATCATTTTATTGTACGTTGGTGGGTAATAAAGAAGCTCGATCTGGGCTCAAGAAGGAGCTAAACGATGGTGGATGTCAGCGCAGTCGCGCTTTCGGGGCTGTTTGCCAACCAAAAGCGCATTTCGGTCGCGGCGAATAATATCGCCAACGCCAATACCGAGGATTTTCAGGCGCAGGAAGTGATCCAAAGCAGCAATGCCGGCGGCGGGGTCAACACCCGTGTCGCCGTTCGCAATCCGGCCACCATCACCGTACCCAATAACGAGGGCGGCACCAGCGAGCTACCCAACGTATCGCTCGAGCAGGAGCTGATCGAGGCGGACGTGGCCAGCTACAACGCGCAAGCCAACCTCAAGGTGCTGCAAGCGCAGGATAAGCTGGATAAATACCTGCTCGATATCCAAGCCTAAGCGGGTTCGACCGCGATCACTTCCGGAATGTAATGCTTCAGCATGTTCTCGATGCCGCTTTTCAGCGTCGCTGTCGAGCTGGGGCAACCCGCGCATGAGCCATGCATCTCCAGACGCACGATGCCCTCCTTGAAACTATGGAAAACGATATCGCCGCCGTCTTGTGCCACGGCAGGGCGCACGCGCGTCTCGATCAGCTCTTTAATTTGGTCAACGATCTCCTGCTCATCCGCCGAATAGATATCATCCGTCCCTTGCGCCTTCGCGCTGCTGGTGCCCATCAGCGGCAGGCCGTTCTGGTAATGCTCCATCACGGTCGTCAGGATCTGCGGCTTCAACACATCCCAGCTCGCGGCTTCCGTTTTGGTAACGGTGATGAAATCGCCACCGAAGAACACCGCGCGAATATCGCTCAGCACGAACAGGGCGCTGGCCAGCGGCGATGCCTTGGCATTTTCGGCATCGGTGAAAAAGGCGGTCTTGTCGCCCAGAACGTCCTGACCGGGCAGGAATTTCATGGTGTTGGGGTTGGGGGTCGTCTCGGTCTGAATGAACATAAATCCTCG
>JBIIAV010000088.1:0-5887 GCA_044239745.1 Rickettsiales bacterium | reverse complement strand
GCCGAATATTCTCGCGCTTCGATAAATACGCGGCACACTTCCTCTCGTTCATCCACTACGCTGCAACACTACTCTGGTTAAAATAAATGTAAACAGAACCTAAACCGAAAGGAAAGTTATCATCGTCCCGCTTCTTGTTGCCCCCGAGCCTAAATTGGGGAAGACCGTGACCACTCTCTATAGGTTGTGATATGTCCTTGCCCTGCTCTCGGAGATGGTCTCTATAAGCTACGCAAGGGATGAGACCGATGCCAGTTTTTTGCTCAACAGATAACCAAAAGCGACATTTCGCATTGTTGCCATCTTTGACGAGGCTTGGTGCTGGATCAACCCGAAATTGCCAACGAAAGAAATCATAGGTGAGCTGTTGCAGCATATTTCTACCGTCGTTATCTTTGCCGACGTTATTTTTATCTTCCATAAAATTACTCATAGTCACTATCCATTAAACCATATAAGTACGATACTGAGCGCATATTAAAATTTCATTAATAAAATGAAAATGGTACCATCCACTATCCAGCATCCAGCATTCTTAATGCCGCCCGAATGGGCACCGCAGGAGCGTATCTGGCTCAGCTGGCCGCATGCGCGCGGCGATTGGCCAGGTAAGTTCGCGCCGATCCCGTGGGTGTTTGCCGAAATGGTGCGGGTGATTGCGGCCGGCCAACGCGTGGGGCTACTGGTCAACAACGCCGCCATCCGCGCCGAGGCGATGGACATGCTCGACCGCGCGGGCGTGCGCTTAACGCAGGTGGATTTTCTTGAGGTAAAAACCAACCGTGGCTGGCTGCGCGATTGCGGGCCGATCTGGGTGAACGACGCCGATGGCGCGCGTGTCGCACTCGATTTCAAATTCACCGGCTGGGCGAAATATGCCAACCACCGGCTCGACAACAATGTGCCCGAACCCATCGCTGCGTTCACCAAGCACGCGCGTGTGCTGCCCAAACATAAGGGCAAGCAGGTGGTGCTCGAAGGCGGCGGTATCGAGGTCGATGGTGCCGGCAGCGTCATCGTCACGGAAGAATGGTTGCTGAGTGACAGCCAAGTGCGCAATGCTGGCTTTACGCGTGCGGATTACGAAGAAATCTTCGCGAAGTATCTCGGCGCGCCCAACACGATTTGGCTTGCGGCAGGCATTGTCGGCGACGATACGCACGGCCATGTCGATGATATCACCCGCTTTGTTTCCGCAGGCTCGGTCGTGACGGTCATGGAGCAGGATAACCACGACCCCAACGCCGCTATTTTGCGTGCCAACCGCGCCATTCTTGGCCGCACCTCGCTCAACGTCATCGAGCTGCCGATGCCGCGCCCTGTGCTGTTCGAGGGGCAACGCCTGCCGGCGAGCTATGCCAACTTCCTCATCTGCAACCATGCGGTGTTGGTGCCGGTTTTCAACGATGTGGCGGATGCGACGGCGCTCAAGACCTTGGAAAAATGTTTCCCGACGCGACAGGTCGTGCCGATCTATGCACGCGATCTCGTCTGGGGGCTAGGCACCATTCACTGCCTGACCCAGCAACAACCGGCCTAGCGCGGCTTGAATTTTCCTGATTGCGTTGTCGTTCTACGGACTCGGTAGCGGCTCACGTAGCGCTGCTACGCTCCGTGCGACCTCGCCTTGAACTCCTAGCACTCAGAAAAATTGAAGCCGCTCATTGAGGCGCGCTAATGCCCTGTTGTGGCGGTGATATCGACGCCATGGGAAGCGAGCGCCATGTGCATGGCGTGCATGACCTTGAGCAGCGAATCCTTGCAGCGCCCTTCGGCACGCGCAGAAAGCGCCGCTTGGGTATTGCTGGCGCGGATGAGCCACCAACCGTCCGGCGTGGTGACGCGTACGCCGTCGAGCGCGATGGCATCCGGAAACTGTTGTTGCAAGGCGGCAATGATACCGAATTTTTTGTCATCCGCACAGGCGATGCGCATCTCCGGTGAAGCGAATATCGGCGGCAAGGCATCGACCAGCGCGCTTAGCTTCTTGCCCGATTCGGCGACGATGCGCGCCAGCCTCAGTGCGGCATAGATGCCGTCGTCGTAGCCGTAATACTCATCCGCGAAGAAGAGATGGCCGCTGGCTTCGCCGGCGAATTGGCCGCCCAGCTCAGCGAGTTTGGCCTTGATATGGGCGTGACCAGTCAGCCACATGGTGGGCTTGCCGCCTTTGGCGTGGGCGCGGGCAAAGAACGCATCGGAGGTCTTGACGTCGGCGATGAGGGTGGCGCCGGCCGTGCGTGCGAGTACATCGTCGGCCAGCAGCATGAGCAGATGATCCGGCGAGAGGATGCGTCCCAAATCGTCGACCGCCCCCATGCGATCGCCGTCGCCATCGAAGGCGACCCCGAACGCGAGGGCGCCGGCCGAGGCGGTGATGGCGGCCTGCAGATCGGCAAGGTTAGCGGCCACCGACGGATCGGGGTGATGGTTGGGGAAGGTGCTGTCGCTATCGAGATAAAGGGCGCGATGATTGCCGCTGGCACCCTTGAGCAATTTCTCGACGACGATGCCGGCGACGCCGTTGCCCGCGTCCCACGCGAGGTTGAGGCGGTCGAGCGCGTGGCTTTTCGCGACGACCTTTGTAAGTTCGAATACGTATTCGTCGAGGATGTCGACCTCTTCGCGTTTGCCGCGCGAATGCAGCAGATCATTGTCGATGAGGCGCTGGCGCAGCGATGCCAGTTCGCTGCCGTAAAGGCTTTTTCCGTCGCACATGAATTTGGCGCCGTTATGGTTGGGCGGATTGTGCGAGCCGGTGATCATCACGCTGCCGTCGGCATTGAGGTGGTGGGTGGCGAAATAGCACAAGGGCGTGGGGCCGACACCGGCATCGAGCACGTGGGCGCCGGCGCGCAGCATGCCCTCGATGAAGGCCTCGCTGAGATTGGGTGAGCTGGCGCGGCCGTCGCGCAGCGCCACGATGAGTGGTGTGCGGGTCTGGCAGGTTTCTGCAACATGGCTGGCGAAGGCATGACCGATGGCAAGAAAATCCGCCGCCTCGAGGGTTTCATCGACGATGCCGCGCACGTCGTAGGCGCGAAACAGCGAGCTATCGGGAAGATGCATGGGGCGGGCGACCTTTGGCGTTACGCGGCAGCGAAGCCGGCGGATTCAGTCGCCGGAGGGGCAGTGGCCGCCACGGGAGCCGGTTCGGCGGTTGCGGCCGGTGCGGATGCTGCTGCGGCCGGCTTCACCGATTCTTTCGGCGCGATGCGCGGGTTGGTAAGCACGTCGTCCTTCTGGCCGGTACGCACTTGGGCGATGCGTTCGTCGATCGCAGGGATGTGCAGCGACTTGAGCAGATCGCGCACTTCCTGACGTGCCGCCAGATGCGACATCGAGAGGGTGCCGGATTTGTTGGTCTCGACCACGTCGAGGACGGTGAGGCCGAGCAGGAACAGCTCGCGGAAGATGACGCGCTCGGAGAAGCCCGGTGCAAGGCGGAAGCCCAAGCGCCGCGTCAGATCCTCCATCACCTTCGTGATCATGCGCTTGTTGCGCGCGTCGATGTTGGAGAGGCGGTTGCGCATGACCACCCAATCGATGGTGCCGCTATCGCGGCGGGCGCGCAGCAGTTTTTGCTCCCACAGCATTTCGCTATAGATGCTGGGCTTGACGATCTTCATGGTGATGCCGTCGACCGAGGCGAGCACGTCGAGATCGACGAAACTATCATTCACCGGAGTGATGACCGTATCGGCGTAGGAGTGGGCAAGGCGCGACAGGTAGGTATCCGAACCCGGCGAGTCGATGACGACGAAATCGCAGTTGGCAAGCAGGCGGGCGAGGGCGCGGGTGAAACGGTCGCGCTCGTCGGCCTCGGCCTCGGCGTTGGTGAGAAATGGGCTGCGATTGACGACCACATGCGCCGGCAAGGGCAGGGTGGTGGCCTCCGACGCCATGGTCGCTTTGCGGTTCTCGATATAGCGGCTGAGCGAACGCTGGCGGGCGTCGATATCCATGCTGCCGACCTTGAAACCAAGGCGCAGCAACGCCACGATGAGATGCATGCTGGTGGTTGTTTTGCCCGAACCGCCTTTTTCGTTGCCAATCACAAGGATATGGCCACGTTTGAGGGGGTTGCTATCGACAGGATCGGTTGCTTGATTCATGACCGTTTTTTGGTGTTTTTTGTTGCGCTGTTGCAAATTAGCCGATGAACACCGCCCTGACAAGCAGATTAGCGCGCCCGCCCCGCCCAACGATTGCCTGCCGGCGGCGGGGGATGCTAGGCTTCGCCCATGCTGGTCGACCCCCAATGGATTGCCCGATTCTTTCTCTTCGCGCTCAGTGGATGCATGCTGTGGGTGGCCATCAGCGATGCGTGGCGCTACCTCATTCCCAACACGCTTAATGCCTTGATTATCATGCTTTTTGCGCTGGCAGCGCTGCTGCTGCCCGTGGCGCCGTTACCCGCCCTTGGCGCGGCGGCGATCGTGCTTATCATTGGGCTTGGGCTATTCACGCTGGGGCTGATGGGCGGCGGCGATATCAAGCTGCTGGTCGCGCTCAGCCTGTGGACAGGCTGGGGGATAGCGACCTTGCAATTCATCTTCCTGACGGCCATGTTCGGCGGGGCGCTGGTTTTTGCGGTGCTGCTGCTACGGGTAGTGATCCCGCCGCTGCTGAAACGCAATCATCCGGATCGCACGTTGCCGCGCCTGCTTACCAAAAAACAACCGGTGCCTTATGGCATCGCGATCGCGGCGGCATTCGCGTGGCTTCTATGGACTGGCAACGTGGCAGGGCTGCATTAAAGGGCGATGTTAAATCGGCAGACCCGCTCGGTGTTGGGCAAATTATAGTTCGCATTCTCGCGCACCGGATCCGTCGTACAGTTGGGGCCATTTACCCACCCCGGTTGGGGCCCGCGGATCATACCGAAGCCGGGTTTGCCATCATCGAGCTTGCGGTCGATGTTATAGACTTCCTCGGCCGTCATCATGCCTTGGGTGGCAGTGCCGAACAGCCGCCAAAATGCAAGGTTGTTATAGGATGGGTTGCCGGCGAATTCGAAACGGCCGACAACGAACGGTTCTTCCATCACCAGTGCGCCGGCGGTATAGGTCGCGTCGCCTTTGAGTTTGGGCACGTTATAGCCGGCCTTGAGCACCCACGTGTTCGAGGTGGAATCGGTGCGGCCGGTATAGGCGCCCGCGATCAAGCCAGCGTTGGATAGATGCTGCCAGAAACGGAACCGTTCGGAGTGATAGTTCTCGTAAGTGATGTTCTGTTTCGCGTGGAGAATCCAGCCGTCGCCGTCGCCGTTGCAGGTGGCGCGGGTGTTGATGGCCTCGGTCCATGCGCAGGTCGCATTGTTGCCGTCGCCGGCGAGGACGCCCCAATAGCTGGTGGCGTTGGGCATATCGCCCGGTAGCGCCATGTATTTATCACTAAAGAGGTTCACGGCGGTCTTGAACTTCATACCGTCGTCGATGTAGCTGCGTATCTCCGCCGCGCGGATGAGGCTTTGCCCCGCAAGCACGCTGCCTGCCAGCAAGCCGAGGATGACCATGACGACCGATATCTCGACGAGCGTGAAGGCGGACTGTTTATTGCGCAGCATCAGGCGAACCCTTCATACGATGACGATAGAAAAATCTATGCGGATGACGGTGGGACTGCAAGCTGTTTTTCTTCAATGCGCTCGCCGCGGGCGACCATGAGTTCGTGGTTGAATTCCGCGCCATAGATGAAGATGAGGTTGAGCACATAGAAGAAGATGAGCGTGGCGATGAAGCCCGAAAGCGAGCCGTAGATGAGCGTCACCTGCCCGATCTCGTTGAGGTAGAAGCTGACCAGCGATGCGCTGGCCACCCACAGCACCACCACCAGCAGCGCCCCCGGCGCGACGGCCAGCCAGCGTTGCTTCACGTTCGGCAGT
>JBIIAV010000087.1:0-5938 GCA_044239745.1 Rickettsiales bacterium | reverse complement strand
TTTGCAAGCTATGACGCTGGCTATCGCGGGTGTAGCTTAGTGGTAAAGCTCCAGCCTTCCAAGCTGGCTATGAGGGTTCGATTCCCTTCACCCGCTCCAATAACGTAAGGCCTCGTTTGAGGCCTTACGTTATTGGATTGGTTTGAGAGATGGTCGAACCCGATCAGAGGGTTCATCATTTAATTAACGAGCAAAGCGAGTTTAGGAAATGAGACGAGGGCCTGCCCGAGGTAATTCCCTTCACCCGCTCCACCCTACGCCCTTTGGGCTTCGGGTGGCGCAGCCACGCGAATCCAAACCTTGGGCGTAGGAGTGTGCGGCGAAGCTCGAAGAGCGAAGTCGGACTGGTGCAGCGCACACTGAAACTGTCATCAAATCTTCACACTGTTTACGCCTTGGGGGCGCTATGAAGATTACCGTGCGTGTGCGGCAATGCGCCGGCACCTGAAAGCAATCTAAAAGGAGATGACAATGACTGATGAATCAACCATTGCAAGGTTTACGCCTAGTTTGGCACGGCTGATCCTTGAGCAAATCGAGAGCTTTGCAAAAGAGAAAGCCATAAGCCTTGACGACCCTGCGGTAACCATGGCGCAACAGCAAATGACCTACAAGCATGTCAATATTCCAAGTGGATATGGTGCTCACCAAACTTCACATCCGACCATTGAAGGATCAGTCTCGCCGCTGATTCCATTTCTCAAACAATTAAAAAATATACCACTATTTAGCCCAAATAGTTCCGCCTTTGATGTACTGAAGCGTGAGGGCATCATCATTGATAACCTCGAAGAAACAAGCAGGCAGAACGAAACAGTGCTGCAAGATCTAAGCACGCAATACGCTGCTGTATGTGCAGATGCAAAAGTGCAGCGAAATATAGTTGAACATCCTAAGGCGGATTCTCGCGCCTATACGCTTAATATAGCAAAAATTCGCGAAATTGCCGCGGGCGGCCATATTCAGTCAACATTTGCCCAGAGAGCTATTGCTGGGCGTACTGCATAAATCAAGGTGGCATACATCACGACCACAAAGGGGTTGCTTTATGGCAGCCCCTTTTCATTTTTCCCGTTGCAGCCTGCGCGCGTTTACGTTAAACAGCGGCCATCTTCGTGCTGGAGCGCATGACGCGCGCGCGAGAAATTATTTTGATATTTTAGGAGTGTTACATCATGGCAAAGGAAAAGTTCAACCGCAGCAAGCCGCACTGCAACATCGGGACGATCGGTCACGTGGATCACGGCAAGACATCGCTGACGGCAGCGATCACGAAAGTATTGGCGAAGACGGGTGGCGCGACGTTCCGCGACTACGGTTCGATCGATGCGGCACCGGAAGAGAAGGCGCGGGGGATCACCATTGCAACCGCACACGTGGAATATGAGACGGCGAACCGTCACTATGCGCACGTAGATTGCCCCGGCCACGCGGATTACGTGAAGAACATGATCACGGGTGCGGCGCAGATGGACGGCGCGATTCTTGTGGTGAGCGCAGCGGATGGCCCGATGCCGCAGACCCGCGAGCACATCCTGCTGGCGCGTCAGGTTGGCGTTCCAAGCATCGTTGTGTTCCTGAACAAGTGCGACATGGTCGACGACAAAGAACTACTCGAACTCGTCGAGATGGAAGTGCGCGAGCTTCTGAGCAAGTACGATTTCCCCGGCGACACGATCCCGATCATCCATGGCTCGGCACTGAGCGCACTGGAAGGTAAGGCGGATGGCTTCGGTGAAGAAGCGATCCTGAAGCTGATGGAAGCGGTGGATGCAAGCATCCCGCAGCCGGAGCGTGCGGTGGACAAGCCGTTCCTGATGCCGGTCGAGGACGTGTTCTCGATCTCGGGTCGCGGTACGGTTGTGACCGGTCGCGTTGAGCGCGGCATGGTGAAAGTGGGCGAGGAGTTGGAAGTGGTGGGCCTGAAGGACACCCAGAAGACGACCTGCACGGGTATCGAGATGTTCCGCAAGTTGCTGGACGAAGCACAAGCGGGCGACAACGCGGGCGTTCTGCTGCGCGGCCTGAAGCGTGAGGATGTGGAGCGCGGCCAAGTATTGGCGAAGCCTGGCACGATCACGCCGCACACGAAGTTCGAGGCGGAAGCGTACATCCTGACGAAGGATGAGGGTGGCCGTCACACGCCGTTCTTCACGAGCTACCGTCCGCAGTTCTATTTCCGCACGACGGACGTGACGGGCGTGGTGACGCTGCCAAGCGGCGTTGAGATGGTGATGCCCGGTGACAACGTGAAGATGGAAGTGCTTCTGATCGCGCCGATCGCGATGGATCAGGGCCTGCGCTTTGCGATCCGTGAAGGCGGCCGCACCGTCGGTGCTGGCGTCGTCGCAAAGGTTTTGGCGTAGTTTCAGTTATGGAAGGGGGCTCTTTGCCCCCTTCGCAACTGCGTTGCTGACCCCAGCCGCTTTGCGGCTCGCGCTATAAAGCGCTACGCAGGAAACTGGATAGACTTAAAGAAAGCCGTGGAGAGAAATTTCCGCGGCTTTTTCTATGCGCGACACTTGCGCTTGCGGCAAAACCGAGCTAGTGAGGCTTCGTTTGAAGTGTAGGGGTGTAGCTCAGCTGGTAGAGCGACGGTCTCCAAAACCGTAGGCCGCAGGTTCGATCCCTGTCGCCCCTGCCATTCTTTTTGTATCGTTTTATCGTAGGTGTATGCGTGGCTCAGGATCTCAATAAACGACGCATACGCTATACCAAGATGGGCCTTATTGCGGTGCTGCTGCTTGGGTTCGTCACCCAGCCGCTGCTTGATGGCGAGGGTGCGGTGCGCACCTGTTTCGATGTGCTCGGCGCCGTGCTGGTGAGCGTGTGTGCGCTCGGCCGGCTTTATTGCACGGCGTTCCTTGGCGGCCACAAGAATACGACGCTGGTAGCGCACGGCCCCTTCTCGATGGTGCGCAACCCGCTTTATTTCTGTTCGTTCATCGGGGTGTGCGGGGTGGCGCTGCTTTCCAACTACCTTATGTTCATCGTGGTCGTGCCGACGCTGTTCCTCTCGATTTATATTCCGCTGATCAAGCGCGAGGAGCTGTTCCTTGCCGAACATTTCGGTGAAAGTTACCGCGCCTATTGTGCGAGCGTGCCGCGTTTATTCCCGAACTTCCGATTGTATCAGGCGCCCGAAACCGTGCCGATGCAGCCGCGCTTCATGCTCTATGCGCTGCGCGATAGCATTCTGTGGTTATCGATCCTGCCGCTGTTCGTACTCATCGAGGAGCTGCATGAAGCGGGCATCCTCGCCACCTATTTCCAGCTACCGTAACGGCGACGGACAAAGGGGCTTGGGCCCCGACGGCACGCTGGGCGTTGCCGGTGCGGCAAAGGGCGGCTTTGCTGCTTCCGCGGCAAGCAGGATGGGCGTTGTCGGCGCGATATTTTGCAGCAGCTTGCCGATGGCCTCGGGCGTGGCCAGCGCCGATATCTCGATCTTTGGGGTGATGTATTCGAGCGCCGCACGATAAGGCGGGAAACAGAGCTTGCGCTGCAGCGCTTTGATCTCGTCCACCCAATCGCGCACGATATCATGCACCAGCCCGTCGCGGATGAAGTTGCCGCGCACCATGCCATCTTTCAGTGCTTCCTTCGGGAAGACGATATTGCCGACCAATGTTTTTGCCTCCTTGGGGGCGGCGCTGCGCGCACCGAGAACGACCCCGCGAGTTGGTTGCCGGCATCGTCGGTCGCCATGGTCGCGATGTTATACCACGCACTGCTGGTGAAGCCGGTCTTGGCGCCAGTGTGCAGCCCATCGATGTCGAGCAGCGAGGTAGGAGTATTGAGATCATCGAGCTTGTGGAAGGTCTTGCGCGGCTCCTTGAGGCGGCCGTACTGAATGCTCGGGCTTTCGAGATGATGTTGCGCCGCTTGCGGGAATTCGCGGTAAAGCGCGGTGAGCAGGGTCGCCATGTCGGTGGCGGTGGTGGTGGCTTTTTCGGTAGTGAGGTCGAGTTTGGCGTCGGCCGGCAGGCCGGAAGCGTTGACGAAGCGGGTGCGGCTCATGCCCAGTGCGGCGGCCGTGTCGTTCATGCGGCCGACAAAATTGCGGTGACGCTCCAGCGGGCTCTTGCCCTCGCCCAGCGCTTCGCCAAGGGCAGCGGCGGTGACATTATCGGAGGCGGTGATCATCGCTTGCACGGCGGTGGTGAAGGGCAGGCTGTCGCCAATCTGCAGAGCTTTATAGTTGGGGGTATGGTCGGCGATGCGTTTTTTATCGCCGGCATATTTCGAGATGGTGATGGTCGCGGGCAGGGTGTCTGGTGCCTTGAGGATGCAATAGAGCGTCATCAGCTTAGTGAGGGATGCCGGATCATGCGCCACCTCGCCGCCGATATTGATAAAGGCCGGTTCACCGACGCGCTGGGCCAGCACGCGCATGCCCTTGTACGACCCGTTGGGGTCGGCAGGGGTGGCGGTGGTGAGCAGTTTCTTGAGGGCTTCCATGCAGCGGGTTCCTAGCCGATTGAGCGCCCAATCTAGCCCAAGAATATGACAGAATGATGACGGCTGGGCGATAAAGTTGCTGCCGCACCGCACACGGTGCTTGCCAAGGGGCGAAAACCTCGCTATAACCCGCCGCGCACACCCCCTAAACGGTGTGCATTTTTGTATCTGGAAATCTGATAATCGCGAAGCAAAAGGTAAGACGATGGCTGATATGAACCCCGCCAAATTCATCCGCGAAGTGCGCACGGAAGTGGGCAAGGTGACGTGGCCGACCCGCCGCGAGACCATGATCTCGACGGCGATGGTGCTGGTGCTGGCGCTGATCGCGGCGCTGTTCTTCCTTGCGGTGGACGGCATCTTCGCGGTCGCTATCCGCTGGATCTTGGGCATGGGCGCTTAGGGTTTTAGGTACATCACGAAAAATATCATCGACGGAGCAAGCCAATGAACGACGCAACTGCCACCAACAGCACCATGACGCCAGAAGCCCTCGCGGCCGAGACTGCTCCCGCCGCTAAGGCCAAGCGCTGGTACATCATCCATGCCCATTCGGGTTTCGAAAAGAAGGTTGCGCAGGCGATCTTGGAGACGGCGGCGCAGAAGGGCTTGGGTGCTTCGTTCGAGCAAGTGGTGGTGCCGACCGAGAACGTGGTGGAAGTGCGCCGCGGCAAGAAGACCGCGACGGAACGCAAGTTCTTCCCGGGCTATGTGCTCGCGAAAATGGATATGACCGACGCGACGTGGCAGATCGTGAAGACGACGCCGAAAGTGACGGGATTCCTCGGCGGTAAGGGCATTCGCCCGCAGCCGATCACGGAAAAAGAAGCGCTGGCGATTTTCTCGGCGGTGGAAGAAGGCGTGGCAAGCCCGCGTCACACCGTGCATTACGAGACCGGCGAGAGCGTCAAGATCATCGACGGTCCGTTCGAGAGCTTCGTGGGTGTGGTGGAAGACGTGGACGATGGCCGCAGCAAGCTGAAGGTCTCGGTATCCATCTTCGGCCGTGCAACGCCGGTGGAACTGAACTTCGATCAAGTGTTGAAGGTATAGTGAATCACGAAGGGAACGCTTCGTTCCCTTCGCTTCGCTGACCCTCCGCCGCAAGCGGCTCGCTTACGCTACGCACCGTCACTTCCAACGCTTATGATTATCCGTGCTTAGCGGCGATTGCCGCCGCGAGCCGGAGCTTCGGGCGAGTTGGACGAGCCAGCCGTGAGCCAGCGGAGCTGCGCGGAGGGTTGGTCAGCAGACCAACCCAAAGCAAATCAAAATTCTCCTTGCAATCGACAAAACTAACACTATAGTCCCGCTTCCCTTGGGAGGCGGACGCACTCGCGAATGCCGCAAACTGGCGCGGAAAACATGGGGTTTTTCGAGGTCGGACACACCAAAAACAGTAAGGATGCCACATGGCTAAGGAAATTACTGGCTATATCAAACTGCAAATCCCTGCAGGTAAGGCCAACCCAGCCCC
>JBIIAV010000086.1:0-6104 GCA_044239745.1 Rickettsiales bacterium | reverse complement strand
TGTACTGCTGAAAGAAAAAGCGAGCGCGACCGCTTGAAGTTTTTCATGGCTTGCCGCGGCCGAGCTGTGCTAAGGTGCGGCCATGCTTTCCTTCACCGATGAAGCCCTGATCCTCACCGTCGATCGTTTCGGCGATCACGATGCCATTGTCCATCTGTTCACGTTGCAGCATGGTGTGTGCCGTGGGGTCATCAAGCGCGGGCTTACCAACAAAAATCGTGCGGATGTGCAGCCCGCAACGCTGGTCGAGGCGACATGGAAAGCGCGGCTGCCAGAGCATATGGGCACCATTACGCTTGAAGCCAAACATAGCTTCGCCGCCCGCGTGATGGGCGACCCACTGAAGCTCTCGGCCGTTGGCAGCGTGATGAGCCTGATCGCGACAAGCCTTGCCGAGCGTGACGCACACCCCGAGCTTTATGCTCAGACCGTCACGTTCCTACAGCATGTCGCGGCGGGCAACGAGCCGTTGGTATGGTTGGCCGAGTATGTGCGCCTCGAGCTTGGCCTGCTGGAGCTGGCCGGTTTCGGCCTCGACCTTTCGCGCTGCGCCGCCACCGGCACGACCGAAGCCTTGGAATATGTTTCGCCCAAATCGGGCAGGGCGGTGACGCAAGCATCCGGCGCGCCCTACCACGATCGCATGCTGAAATTACCGGCATTCGTGCGGCATGGGGAGCATTTGCCCGACGGTATCGACGAAATCAGCGATGGCATCGCCCTCACGGGGCATTTCATCGAATCGCGCCTGCTGCCGGCGCTGCACCGCCAACCATCGGCATTACGGGCACATTTCGTGGGTTTGTTGGCGCGCCGTCAACCGGCCTAGGGCCACGAATCTTCACGCAGTTGTCATATTTCTCGGCGCCAAATCTGGTAGATTAACCTTATGGCTACAGAAACCAAATCCAACGATACCAAACCCGCACCCACCGAAGCGGCCGGTGCGCCCAACCCCATCGACGCCATAAAAGCGGGCACGGAGAATCCTAAGGCGAAGCAAAGTGGCAAGGACGGAGCCGCGGCGTTCGCGAACGGTATTGCTTCGGGGGTCGATTTACTAAAATCCGGTGCTAAAGTGGTGACCGATACCGTGGGCGAGATCAGCGATAAAGGCGTTACCGAAAAAGCAAAAGAGGCCGCCAAAAAAGCACAGGATGCCGGCGCGACCTTCAATAAGGAATTCGATTTTGGTAGTCTGCTCGGCGGTGTTGCCGGCGGCCTTCTGGCTTGGGTTTTCGGCAGCATTTTCGGTGGTGGCACCATCGGCACCATTTTCAGTGTATTGCTCGCCATCCCGATGGCGATGATCGGCAGCAACCAGTTCGGCGATACCATCAATGGTTGGCTCGGCCGTCCGAAATCCAAGGATAAACTGGCGGCGGAAACGTCGCCTGCACCGCAGCAACAGCGCGCCGCGCAGCCTGCGGTATCGCAGGCACCTGCCGCGCAGCCGGTAGCGACCCTTAGCAACGAACAATTGCTCGCGATGATGGAAGCGGCGAAAGCCAACGGCCACCGCACCGATGTGGTGCAGGCGCGCCTTAAAAGCGCCGGTGGGTTGGAATTCCAAACGGTGGCGCCAGGACAAGCCGCCGCGGGCCTGATCTCCAAAGCGAACCTCGACGCAAAGCTGGCGCAATGTTCTGCCGCGGGGCAAGCATCGGCCATTCAATTCGCTCCCGATGGGCGCGGGGACTACAGCTACGGCTGTGCACCCAAAGCCACCGCACCGGCCGAGACTTCGCGCAGCCGCGGATAAATCCTTGCAATCGGCAGTGTTTGCGCTAGTTTCGCTGCCCTATGGCGACAGCAACCCCCAATCCGATTGAGACCGTATCGTTCAAGGATGCCCTTGGCGAACGCTACCTCGCTTACGCCCTCTCGACGATCACGGCACGCTCGCTGCCGGATGTGCGCGACGGCCTGAAACCCGTTCACCGCCGCCTGCTCTATGCCATGATGCAGCTCAAGCTCGATCCGGCGTCGGGCTATAAGAAATGCGCCCGTGTGGTGGGTGATGTCATCGGTAAATACCATCCCCACGGCGATACGGCGGTCTACGACACGATGGTGCGCTTGGCGCAAACCTTCAGCGTGCGCTATCCGTTGGTGGACGGTCAGGGGAACTTCGGCAGCATCGACGGTGATAATGCCGCCGCCATGCGTTACACCGAAGCCAAGCTGACGGATGCCGCCATTTTGCTGATGGAGGAACTCGATAACGACACGGTCGATTTCCGCCCGACCTATGACGGCACCGAGCAGGAGCCGATCGTCATGCCGGCGGGCTTCCCGAATTTGCTGGCCAACGGTGCAGAGGGCATCGCCGTGGGCATGGCCTGCGCCATTCCGCCGCACAATATCCTCGAGCTGTGCGACGCACTCTCGTACCTCATCAAAACGCCCAACGCCTCGATCGAAAAGCTGGTGAGCTTCGTCCAAGGGCCGGATTTCCCGACCGGCGGCCTGATCGCGGAATCGCAGGCGACATTGGTCGAGACCTATACCAACGGCCGTGGCAGCTTGCGGGTGCGCGCCCGCTGGGAGAAGGAACAGCTCAGCCATGGCCTCTATCAGGTCGTCATCACCGAGATTCCGTATCAGGTTCAAAAATCCAAGCTCATCGAAAAGATCGCCGAGCTTTTCCGCGAGAAGAAGCTGCCGCTATTGACCAATATTCAGGACGAATCGACCGGCAACGTACGCATCGTGCTCGAGCCGCGCAGCAAGAACATCGACCCGGCGCTACTCATGGAATCGCTCTACCGCGTGACCGACCTTGAGATCCGCTACGGCGTGAATATGAACGTGCTGGGCGCCGATGGTATCCCGCGGGTGATGAACCTGCGCGAGATGCTGCAGGAATTCCTCAACCACCGCCACGAAGTGCTGGTGCGCAAATCGAACAACCGGCTGGAGCAGATCAAGCGCCGCTTGGAGATCGTCTCGGGTTTCATCACCTGCTTCCTCAACCTCGATGAGGTCATTCGCATCATCCGCTAGGAGGACGAACCCAAGGCCGAGCTCATCAAGGAATTTGACCTGAGCGATTTGCAGGCTGAATCCATCCTCAACATGCGCCTGCGCCAATTGCGCGAGCTCGAGGAAATGGAGCTCAAGCGCGAACACAAGGAACTCAAGGCCGAACAAAAGGCGCTGCAAGCGCTGCTGAAAGAAGAAGGCCAGCGCTGGAGCGTCATCGGCGAGGAGATCAAGGCGGTGAAGAAACGCTTCGCGGCGGTGAAGTCCCTCGCGGCGCGCCGTACCGAGCTGACCGATGCGCCGGCCAATGTTGCGATCTCGATGGAAGCCTTCATCGAGAAAGAGCCCATCACCGTGGTCTGCTCGCGGTTGGGCTGGATCCGCGCTTTCAAGGGGCATCACGATGCGCTGCCGGATCTGAAGTTCAAAGAAGGCGATGGCGCGGGCTTCCAACTCAAAGCGAAAACGACGGATAAGCTGCTCGTCTTCTCGACCGACGGCAAATTCTTCACCCTGCCATGCGATAAACTTCCCAGCGCCAAAGGGCAGGGCGAGCCGGTGCGCCTGATGTGCGACCTCGATAATACGCAGGAGATCGTGCACATGCTGGTGCATGAGCCTTCGCGCAAGCTGTTGCTTGCTTCCGATCAGGGCAAGGGCTTCATCGTCGAGGAGGCGGATGTCTTGGCGCAAACGCGCGGCGGCAAACAGGTGCTCAACCTTACCGAGGGCAGCAAAGCCGTTGTCTGTGCCGATGCGACGGGCGACCATGTGGCGGTGCTTGGCACCAACCGAAAAATGCTCGCCTTCGCGATCGATCAAGTGCCGGTGATGAAGCGCGGGCAGGGTGTAGCACTACAAAAATACAAAGGCGCACATCTGGCGGACGCCAAATGCTTCACGCTGAAAGAGGGCCTGAGCTGGACGATCGGCGACCGTGTGCGCACGGAAGCCGATGTGAAGCCATGGCTTGGCCAGCGCGCGGGGCAGGGCAATCTGCCGCCGGTCGGCTTCCCACGCAGCAATAAATTCAGCGGCTAGTGACGCGCGCGGCGCGTCGAAAAAAAACGCCTATAACACCCGCAATGCAGGGAACTTGATGGTGATGATGGTCACGCGGTCTTGCAGCGTTTTCATCTCGAGCGTGCCCTGATGCAAGGCAATGAGCAGCCGCGCAAGCGCGAGGTCGAGCCCGTGTTTGCTGCTGCGGTTGGGGCCGGCGGTGGCGTTGCCACTCATATACGATAGGCTGAGCGATAATTCCTGCGCCTTGAGGCTGCTGGTGATGCGGATCGGCTCGCCCGGCGCCATATGACCGATGGCATTGAGGATGCTGAGGATCATCTGCTTGATGCGCAGCTCGTCGCCGCGCACGGTGGGCAGACTGTGGTTGATATCGATCTGGACGTCGGTGTTAGCGCCCTGTTTGTCGCGGAAGATCCGGATGGTCTTTTGCAGCACAAAGCCAAGGTCGACCGCCGTATCGTTAAGTGCGAGCAGGCCGGTCTCTGCCTTCGAGATGGTCTTGATATCGTCGAGCATGGCGATGAGCTGGCGTGCCTGTTCATGGATGGCGGCGGCGTGGCTTAGGTATTTCGGGCTGCCGATAGGGCCGAAATGCTGGTCCTTCAGGGTTTCGATCTGTTCCAAGATCGTGGCGACCGGCTCGGTCAGTTCCTGCCCGACATAGGCGAAGAAATCCGCCTTCACTTGATTGGTGATATGCGCCGCTTCCTTGATGCGGCTGAGCTCGGCGTTCTTGAGGCGCAGCTCGCTTTCCACGCGGCGGCGTTCCTCGATATAATCGAACAGGCGCTTGATCTCGTAGGCTAGTTGTTCGATCTCAAGTGGGCCGCGCGTGTGGTCGGCGTCGAAGCGATCGCCGCGCACGATGGCGGCTGTCTGCTCGGTAAGGGCGATAACGGGGTGGATGATGCGTTTACGCACCGTCCAGAGTACGAACAGCAAGAAAACGGCGATCACCAGCAATTGGAAGATGCGCGGCACCAGCAGTTTGCGCAGTTCCTTGCCGCTTTGCGAGGCATCCAGACCAAGGAAGATGATGTAGGGATACTGGCTGGAACGCTCGTAATAGGAGTAGATCTTGCTGCGATCGAACATCGAAGCGCGCGAATATTGCGCCGCGGGCACGGCGTCGAAATCGATCTTCGCCAGTTCCTCGACGTTGAAATGATCGTTGAAGAACTGCTCGGCGCTTTGCGATTGGGTCAGCAAGGTGAGCGACAGGTTGGTGATGGCGAAATGGATGCCGCCGTCCTTGATGCTGCGGCTGATGTCGTTGCCCAGCGATTCGGTATCGAGTGCGACGATCACCGACCCGACATAGGTGCCGTTCTTATCGGTGATGCCAAGGCTCAGCGGCAGGATCCACGTATGTGAGAGGCGGCCTTCGATTGGCCGGCCGATATGTACCTTCCACGGTTCGGCGATGGATTTTTTGACATAATCGCGGTCGGAGACATCGATCGGCTTTTCGAGCACGCCCAAATTGTTGGAGACCGAGATCATCTGCTCCTTGTTCGCCCACGAGAAGATGCTGCGTTTCGGGCTTTCGGTTTTGGTGAACGAGAAGAACAGTTGGGCGATGTTCTCGGCGTCGCCGCTGGTGGCCTGAATCTGACGGCCGACGGACTCAAGGATGTAGGAGGCATTCTCGATCTCGACGATGAGGCCGCGGTCGAGGCGCAACGCCTCGCTCTCCATCTGCTTGACGACTTCCTTCTCGTAGTTACCGTAGGTCTCGAAGGCGACCCATGCCGAGACCATCACCAGAATAAAGACGATGAACAGCGACAGGAGCGCAAAGTCGCGGCTTAACGATGGTTGGGTCGGGATGTTGCTCATACCCACCCCTTATACGAGAGATTTATCGGCGCTGCAATCAGGCCGTGCATTAGAGTAAGTAATTATTCTAGCGACCTTTATATGGAGTATCTAAAGATATTTGGGTTGGAAGAACCGGCAATTCTGTGACATCAACATGACCTGCTCCCCAAGTTTAGTCCAGTCGTAAGTAGAGGCTTGCATGGTTATATCTCCGCGTGATGGTTGGCACAAGGGGCGGGCGGAGTGACCGCCCCGAGTCTGACGCAGCCCGC
>JBIIAV010000085.1:0-6156 GCA_044239745.1 Rickettsiales bacterium | reverse complement strand
AGTTGAAACCGCGCTGCGACAGTAAACGCAAACCACCCAACGCCGCCCGCTGCATCAGCGGAATGCACAGGTAATAGACATGATAGTGAAAGGCGTTCGTGGTGGGGCGCACCCGTGCGTGCGCCACATCGGCCACCAGCAGGCCATTGGTTATTGCCATGGAATGGGCTCTCCCATCAGCCGTGCAACGTTCACCGCACTGAGCAGGCCGTCCTCGTGGAAGCCATAGCGGGTATAGGCGCCAGCAAACCAGCTATTCTGGTTGCCTTGGATCTCCGGCAGGCGCGTTTGCGCGGCGATCGCCTCACGCGTGAACACCGGATGCTCGAAGACATGCGCATCGAAGATATGTTCCGGCGCGATTGGTGTAATCGGGTTCAAGGTGACGAAGAGGGGCTTGCTCGCGTCGATCCCTTGCAGCAGGTTCATCCAGTAGCTGACCGAGATGGCCGGCTCGTCGCCGTTCGTGGTGGTGCGGTAGACCCAGCTCGCCCAGCAGCGCTTGCGTTTGGGCATGACGGTGATGTCCTTGTGCAAGAACGCATGGTTCTTCTGATAGCTGAACGCGCCGAGTATGCTGCGCTCCTGCGCCGTGGCATCGCGCAGCATGGCCAAGGTCTCGTTCGCGTGGCTCGCGAACACGACATGGTCGTAGACATGTTCCTCGCCGCGGCTATCACGCACATGCACCTTGCCGTTCTCGCGCCGCACTTCGGTGGCGGCACAATCGGTGCGGATGCGCTCGGCGAAGGGGGCGATCAGCCGCCGCATGTATTCGCGTGAACCGCCCGTGACCGTGTACCATTGCGGCTGGCCGGAGAAGGCAAGCAGCCCGTGATTCTCGAAGAAGCGCACGAAAGTGGCGGCGGGAAAATCAAGCATCGTCGTCGGCGAGCAGCTCCAGATCGCACCGCCCATCGGCAGCAGGTAATTGGTGAGGAACCCGCGGCCGAGGCCAAGTCTCGCCACCAACCCACCAAGCGTAAGGTCGGGGTTCGCATCCACCGTGGCGCGGGCGTGGGCGTTGAAGCGTTTGACATCGCGCAGCATGCGGTAAAAGCGCGGGTTGAGAAGGTTGCGGCGCTGCCCGAAGATGCCATTCAAATCGCGCGCGCACCATTCGAACCGCCCGTCATCGACGGTGGCGGCGAAGGTCATGTTGCTTTTGTGGGTCGCTACGTTCAGCTGCTTGAACAGGCCGACAAGGTTGGGATAGTTGCGCTCGTTGAACACGATGAAACCGGTATCGACGGGAATCTTCGTGCCGCCGTAATCGACGATGCGGGTGCGCGTATGGCCACCGGTCTCGGCGGATTTCTCGTAAACGGTGATGGCGTGCTTGGGGTGCAGCAAATGCGCCATGCCCATGCCCGAAATGCCCGTCCCGATAATGGCGATGGAAGCCATCGTGTAAGTCCCTGCTATGTCGTGTTGGTTAAAAGCGAGTGATCGCAGTGTTGCCGATTTTTATAGGGCAGTCAGTAGCAAAAAGAAACTTACCAATAGGCAATGAACAACGGCATAAGGCGGGCATGCGCGTCAAATCTGCTTGAGATTGTCGGCCATTGCCGCTAGTAGGCAGGCAACCGATGTTTAGGAGGCGTATGTCCGTGTTGATCCATGAATTCACCGTGCGCGACGTGATGCGCGATTCCCCGACCATGAGCGCCGCCGCCATGGCCGATGCTGCCAAGGCGCGTGGCAAAAAGGTCGAGATCGTCACCATCGGCGATCTATTCCCCAAGCCGACCCAAGCGGAAGTGGAAGGCTGGCTTACCACCTTGCTGGCGGACGCCAAGAAACCGGCGCATGCCGCCGACGATAAATTCAAGACCATCCGCGATGCGGCGAAGATCTATGCCTACTCCGAGACGGTCGGCCTGCCGAGCCTGCGCGCCACCGCGGCCGAGTGCTTCACCCGCGATACCGGCATGGCAGCCACCGCTGCCGATACCTGCATCGGCACTGGCGGTAAGGGCGCACTCAACGGTGCGCTTGCGATCTTCAAGGCCGGCGATCTGGTGCTCGTCACCGCACCGGGTTGGCCGACGAACTACGACATGTTCCCTGCCGGCGTCAAGCTGGTGGAGCTTGCGACCGGCGACGGTATCCTGCGCGCGCCGGTGTTGAAACAGGCGCTCGCCACCTATCCGGAGCCGGCGGCCGTCCTCATCAACGCCCCCTGCAACCCGACCGGTGCGAACTACACCCCCGATGAGCGCGAGGCCTTCTTCGCCGCCGTCAGCCAGCTCACCAAGAACACCGTCGTGCTGAGCGACGACCCCTACGGCAAGCTCGTCTTCGACCGCATGCCGTATGATATCACCACCGTGTTGCAGCGTGGCGCGGCCGAGAAAGCCTTGTTCGCCGCCGGTCGGGTGGCCTGCTTCCGCACGGTCTCGAAGGAATATGGTCTGGCCGGCCTGCGCGTCGGCTTCATCGTATCCAAGCATAAGGCCATGGTCGCCTCGCTCAAGAAATGGAACGAGAGCAAGGGCGGCGGCATGGGTGTCGAGGATCAGCTCAAGGCGCAAGCGGCCTTACTGTATGGCGACGCCTTCATTACGCGCACGGTCGCGATGCTGATGGAAAAGCGCACGCTATTGATGGAAGGCATCGCCGCACTCACCTATGCCACGGTCGAGGCGCCGCGCGGTACCATCTATGGTTGGGTCGATTTCGCGGCATTGGAAGGCTGCACCGTGCCCGCCGCGATCTCCGAGACCGGCGAGGCCTACACGATCGATTCTGCCGCCGCGATGATGCGCTATCTGGTTAATGTGGCGGGTGTCTGCGGTGTGCCGGGCACGCCGTTCTACGCACCGGATTCACCCAGCGCCACGCGCGATTGGCATGTGCGCATTTCCTTCTGCTGCGAGACCACTCAGTTGCATGCGGCGCTGGCGAACCTCGCGCAGGCCGAAGCTACGCTTCTGCCTAAGGGCAGACCGTCATCGACTTCCCAAGGTTCAGCGTAAAGCATTTCTTGGGGTCGGCCTCTTTGGCGGCGGCCTTCACTGGTTCTGCGGCCTTCTTCTCCGGCGCTTTCACGGCGGCTGCGGTCTTCAGTTCCGCGCGCGCGGCGGTAAGCGCCTCTTGGTAGGCCGGATTCTTTGCCATTTTAGCGTAAATAGCGGCGGCCATTTTCTTGCCGGCCATCACGTCGCTTGGGAAATGCACTCCACCATCGACACGGTGCTGGCCGATGGCATAGGCGCGGGCGAACAGCGCCCCGCGTTGATTCGGGAACAGATCGCTCAGCACATGCGCCCACACATGGTTGGTGGTGCTGTGACCGCTGGGGTAGCTTGGCCGCTGGATGGGTTTGACCAGCAGCTGCACGCGCTCATCGACAAGCCACGGCCGCACCCGCCCCCAATGCTCCTGCGTCGCATCGCCGATACGCCACGCGTCCGACGACGCATAACGCAGCAGTTTGTATAATGCCGGATGTGTCGCCTCGCTGTAGCCGCCGCCCAGCACCGGCTCGATGATCATGCGCGGGCTGATGGAATCCTCCTTCATGACGGTGGATTTTTTCGCATCCGTCAGGAGTTTTTGGCGCGCAATGATGCCAGCGATCTCCCGCTTCGACTGCGTGGAATCCGCTGCCGGTGGTGGAGGCAGCACCTCCATGCCGATATCCGGCACGTCGACGAATTGCGGCGGGAAGGGATATTTATCGCCACTGCAGGCAGCAACGCTCAGCAGCAAGGGAACCAACAGCCAACGCGATAACGATTGTTTCATGGTCATTCTCCGTTCAACGCAGATCATAATGTGCGTCGCACGTGTGGCTCCATCAGGCTTTGGTGGGCGCCAGCTCCGAGCGACGTAGGTTCATGTAGACAAGGATGGTGGACGAGACATAGATCGAGGAATAGGTGCCGATGATGACGCCGAAGATCATCGCGGCCGAGAAGCCGAACAGCACGTCGCCGCCGAAGATGACCAGACCAAGAAGTGCCATCAGCACCGTGCCGCCGGTGAGGAACGTGCGCGCCAAGGTCTCGTTACAGGCGAGGTTGATGACCTCGGCAACGGGCTTGACCTTATATTTGCGGAAATCCTCGCGCACGCGGTCATAGATCACGACCGAATCGTTGATCGAGTAGCCGATGACGGTAAGCAGCGCCGCGACCGAGGTCAGGTTGAATTCGATCTGGGTGACGGAATAGAAGCCGATCACGAGGATTGCATCGTGCAGCAACGCAAGGATGCCGCCGACCCCGTATTGCCATTCGAAGCGGAACCACAGATACATCGCCATCGCGATCATGGCGAAGGTGAGGGCAAGGAAGCTGCCGCGGATCAATTCGTTGCCCACTTGCGGGCCCACATAGTCGGTGCGCAGGTATTCCAGCGGCGCGCCATAGCCAGCATCCAGTGCGTGCCGCACGGCCTGTGCCACCTCGTTCTGTTTGGCGTCGCCTTCGGGCTTCAGGCGGATCATGACCTCACGGCCATCGTCGCCGACCGATTGCAAGCTGGCATTCTTCGTGGCTTCGCTCGTCTCGAGCAGGCTACGCATTTTCGTGATGTCCGTCGCGCTTTCGGTTCGCACTTCCATCACCACACCGCCGGAAAAATCGATGCCGAAATTCAGGCCATTCACCGCAAGCGATACAAAGGTGGCAAGGATGCCAAGAAGCGTAATCGCAAAGCCAGCCTTGCGGTAGCCGATGAAATCGTAGCTGGGGACGGTACGGAAAATTTGTAGCGGAAAACGCATGCTGCCCCTAGACTGTTTTGCTGTAATAGACGTCTTTGTTGAGGGTTCCTTCGCTGGCATCGACAATGAGCGTAATCGCACAATCGCCCGTGATATTGATGGTGGTGCGGATCATGTCGAGCACGCGGTCGACACCCAGCAGCAGGCCGATGCCCTCGATCGGCAGGCCGATGGAGTGCAGCACCATGCCCATGAAGATGATCGAGCCGGAGGGAATGCCCGCCGCACCAATGGAGCCAAGCGTACAGGTCAGAAGCAGCATCGCGTAATCGAGATGGGTCAGTTCCACGCCGAACAATTGCGCGAAGAACAAGGCGCAGATGCCGAGATAGATCGCCGTACCGTCCATGTTGATGCAGGCGCCCAGCGGCAGCAGGAACTGCGTCGATTGCGAGGAAACGCCAAGCTTGGTTTCGGTCTCGCGCATGGCGGTGGTGAGGGTGGCTTTCGAGGATGAGGTCGAGAAGGCCATCAGCTGCGTGGTGAGCAGTTTGCGGTAGAAGATGAACGGATTGACGCGCGCGAAGGCAGCAATTATCACGCCAAATAGTGCGTATTGGAAGGCGCAGGCGGCAATGACGGCGGCACAGAGTTTGGCAAGGATCTTGATGATCTCGACCCCTTGGGTGCCGACCGACCACGCCATGAATCCGAACACCGCCAGCGGTGCCAAGCGCACGATATATTCGATGAGCTTGAAGACGATCTGGCTGAAATCATGCAAGGTCTGGCGTGGGCGCGCGGCCTTTTCGCCCATCATGTTCATGGTAACGCCGAAGAACACCGAGAACACGATGACCTGTAGCAAATGCCCTTCCGCGAAGGCCTGAAAGATGTTGGTCGGGATGAGGGCGAGCAGGAAGTCCTTTACGCTCATTGGCGGGGTATCGGCCGCGGCGCCGGCGGCACCGGCGAACTCGTTCACGTTCACATGCAGGCCAAGGCCGGGCTCGAACAGCGTGCCGGCGGTAAGGCCGATGACAACGGCAAAGACCGCCGTGAACAGATAAGCACCGAGCCCCTTGGCGCCCACGCGCTTGAAGTTTGCGCCGTCGCCCATGCTGGTGATGCCCGAGACAAGCGCTAGAAATACCAGCGGCACAACGACCATCTTGATGAGGTTGATGAAGATGGTGCCGAGGATCTTGAGGCCGGCGGCATCTTCTTTAAGGGCAAAGCCGGTAATGATGCCGAGCACAAGGCAGATAATCACCTGCTGCCACATCTTCAAGCCAACGATTGTAAACTCTTTAACGTCTGCACCAGCCATGTGCTACCTTGCTCGCAGTTACCCAAAGGGGCATGAAATCGCGCGCCACCATAGCAGCGCAAATGGCCTTGGCTAGTGATTTCCGAGGGTGAGTGTGCAGTGCAATATGTGGATAACTATTGCCATGCTATCACGCGTGATGCCGAGAGATTTC
>JBIIAV010000084.1:0-6184 GCA_044239745.1 Rickettsiales bacterium | reverse complement strand
GAATATGCGTCATGGCAAAAGTCATTGGTATTGATCTCGGCACCACCAACTCCTGCATCGCCATCATGGAGGGCGGTAACGCCAAAGTGCTGGAAAACGCCGAGGGTGCGCGCACCACGCCATCCATCGTTGCCTTCACCGGCGATAACGAGCGCCTCGTCGGTCAGACCGCGAAACGTCAGGCCGTCACCAACCCCGAGAACACCCTGTTCGCCATCAAGCGCCTCATCGGCCGCACGTTCGACGACCCAACGACGCAGAAGGACATCAAGCTCGTGCCCTACAAAATCGCCCGCGCCGATAACGGCGATGCATGGGTCGAGTCGCGCGGCGAGAAATTCAGCCCGTCGCAGATCTCGGCATTTATTCTTGGCAAAATGAAAGAGACCGCCGAGAACTATCTCGGTGAAAAAGTGAGCGACGCCGTCATCACCGTGCCGGCCTATTTCAACGACGCCCAGCGCCAAGCCACCAAGGACGCCGGCAAGATCGCCGGCCTCAACGTGCTGCGCATCATCAACGAGCCGACGGCCGCTGCATTGGCCTACGGCTTCGAGAAGAAGGACGGCCAGACGATCGCGGTCTACGACCTCGGTGGCGGTACGTTCGACGTATCCGTGCTGGAAATTGGCGACGGCGTGTTCGAAGTGAAATCCACCAACGGCGATACCTTCCTCGGTGGGGAAGATTTCGACATGCGCATCCTCGATTACCTCGCCGACGAGTTCAAGAAATCCGACGGCATCGACCTGCGCAAGGACAAACTCGCGCTGCAACGCCTCAAGGAAGCGGCCGAGAAAGCGAAGATCGAGCTTTCCTCCACCCAGCAGACGGACGTCAACCTGCCCTTCATCACGGCGGACGCCAACGGCCCAAAACACCTCAACATCAAGCTCACCCGTGCCAAACTCGAATCGCTGGTCGATGATCTGATCCAGCGCACCATCGAGCCATGCAAAAAAGCCCTGAAGGACGCCGGCGTCGATGCATCGAACATCGATGAGGTGGTGCTGGTCGGCGGCATGACCCGCATGCCGAAAGTCATCGAGATCGTGAAATCCTTCTTCGGCAAGGAACCCCATCGCGGCGTCAATCCGGATGAGGTCGTCGCCATCGGCGCGGCCATTCAAGGCGGCGTGCTCAAGGGTGAAGTGAAGGATGTATTGTTGCTCGACGTGACCCCGCTGTCGCTGGGCATCGAGACGCTTGGCGGTGTGTTCACGCGTTTGATCGATCGCAACACCACCATCCCCACCAAAAAGTCCCAGACCTTCTCGACCGCCGATGACAACCAGACCGCCGTCACCATCCGCGTCTTCCAAGGCGAGCGTGAAATGGCAGCGGACAACAAGATCCTCGGCCAGTTCGATCTCGTCGGCATTCCTTCCGCACCGCGCGGTATGCCGCAGATCGAGGTCACGTTCGATATCGATGCCAACGGCATCGTGAATGTTTCGGCGAAGGATAAGGCCACGAGCAAGGAGCAACAGATCCGCATCCAAGCATCGGGCGGCTTAAGCGATGCCGACATCGAGAAAATGGTGAAGGACGCCGAGGCGAACGCAACGGCCGACAAAGAAAAACGCGCCCTCATCGAGGCCAAGAACAAGGCCGAGGCTTTGGCGCATGAGGCCGAGAAGAACCTGCGCGAGCATGGCGGTCTGGTCAGCGAGAGCGAGAAATCGCAGATCGAGGCCGACGTGAAAGCCGTGCGCGAGGTACTGGAATCGTCCAACAAATCGGATATCGAGGCGCGTGCGCAAGCCCTCAGCCAATCGATGATGAAGCTAGGCGAGGCCGTCTATAAAGCGCAGCAAACCTCGGGTGAAGCGGCCGCAAGCAGCGCCGCCGCTGCCGATGCCGGTGCCGCACCGAGCGGCGCCGCCGCCGAAGGCGAAGTGCTCGATGCCCAGTTCGAGGATGTCTCCGATAACGGCAAAAAAGAGTAATGCCGTCGGCGCAGTGCCAGTCGCCTGAAACGCAGGAAGTGCACGTCATCGTGCGCGATCTGATGACGACGATCCCCGTCGGCATCCACGCGCACGAGCAGGGCATGTCGCAGCGCGTATGCCTCAACGTCGACCTGTTCGGCACCATTCCGCTGCAACCGAGCAGCATCGCCGACTGCATCGACTACGACCATATCCATGCCTTGGTGGTCACGCAGTGGCCAAATCGTCCCCATACGCCACTGCTTGAGACATTGCTGCTTGAGTTGATCGATTTTTGCTTTCATAACGATGCCCGCATCACCAAGATAACGGCATCCATCACCAAGCCGGATATCTTCCATGAAGCGTCGCGGGTGGGTGTCGCCTTCACCAAGACGCGGCAACGGTGGGAAGAAGAACGTCGCAACCGCATAGGTTAGAGTAACGCAGCATGGCCGAGGATTTTTATACCACACTGGGCGTCGCCAAGAACGCGAGCGAGGACGAGCTGAAAAAGGCGTATCGCAAGCTCGCCATGCAATACCACCCCGATCGCAACGCCGGCAACGCCGAGGCCGAGAAGAAATTCAAGGCGGTGAGCGAAGCCTACGACGTACTGAAGGACCCGCAAAAACGTGCGGCCTACGATCGCTTCGGCCACGACGCCTTCGCCGGCGGCATGGGCGGTTCGGGCATGGGCGGCGGCGGGTTCGCTGGCGGCAGCTTCTCGGATATCTTCGAGGATCTTTTCTCGGAATTCACCGGCGGACGGCGCGGCGGTGCGCAGGCACAATCGTCGGCCGCACGCGGCTCGGATCTGCGCTACAACCTCGATATCGAACTCGAAGACGCCTTCCGCAGCAAGCAACAGAACATCAAGGTCACCACCTCGGCTGGCTGCGAAAGCTGCAACGGAACGGGCGCCGAGAAGGGCTCCAGCCCCGAGACCTGCACCGCCTGTAATGGCCGCGGCGTCGTGCGGGCGCAGCAAGGCTTCTTCACGGTCGAGCGCAGCTGCGGCACCTGCCAAGGTACCGGCAAGGTCATCAAGAATCCGTGTAAACCCTGCGCCGGTTCGGGGCGCGTGCGCAAGGAAAAGACCCTCAACGTCTCCATCCCCGCTGGGGTCGAGGAAGGCACCCGCATCCGCTTGGCCGGTGAGGGCGAGGCGGGCTTTCGCGGCGGACCGGCAGGCGATCTCTACATCTTCCTATCCATCAAGCCGCACCGTATTTTCAAGCGTGACGGCGCCAACACCTACTGCAATGTCCCGCTGAAGCTGTCGACCGCGAGCCTCGGCGGCCATATCGAGGTACCAACGATCGATGGCGGGCGCGTCAAGGTGACGATTCCGGAAGGCACCCAGACCGGCCACCAGTTCCGCCTCAAGGGCAAGGGCATGAGCGTGCTGCGCAGCCAAGCCCGCGGCGACATGTATATCGAGGTCGCGGTCGAGACCCCCGTCAACCTCACCAAGAAACAAAAGGACCTACTCAAAGAATTCGATTCCACCGGCGGCAAGGAGACCAGCCCCGAGTCGGAGAATTTCTTCACCAAGGTCAAGGAATTCTGGGCGGATCTGAAAGAGTAACTGGCGTTAGCGGCTTTGGCTGCTGGTGCTCAGCTGGCCGAGCCCTTGTAAGATCTGCATCTTGCGCGCATCGTATTCAGCCTTTGGCAGCGCCAGCGTGATGGAGTGGGAATCATTTTCCGACACCTGACCCACGTAAGTGAATTTTAGTGCTTCAACGAACAGATCCTCGATGGCATCATCCAGCTTCTTACCCGACACTGGAAAATGCTTGCGCGAAAATGTCTTATAGACCGATGTGCGATTGCGATAAAATTGCGGGCTCCATGTAGCAAAATCCTGCACCAACTTTTCCCAAATCTCTCGCTTCTCCCGGCGTTCGCCAAAATTCCCCACCTCATAGATATGCGCGGTCACCGGCTTTTCACCCGCCGGTTTTTCCTTCGCCACGCGCAATGCAAACTGCACCACATTGTTCGGGATGTTCTGGCCGTCGGTGGTTTGGTCGTTGCGTTCCATCACCCCTCCTAGCGTACCGGCGCGTCGTACTTCATCATACTGAGTAGCGCCTGCGCGCGCACACCCAGTTCATTGATCTGATCATCGGGTACAGCGATATAAATCATATGGTCGCCGTGATGGATCACCATCGTATCTTCGATGCCCATCGCCGCGAATACGCGGTTATAACTTTGGCGGAAGGTTTCCATATCGGCGCCCAGCTCGTTCAGGTTCAGCGCACCCACACCATAGCGCTTGTCGTGAAACGTATTGATTGGCCATGGCATCACTCCCTTAAGCAGCTTGGCCAGCAGTCGCTGGTCAAGCGCCGCCTCGCGTTGCTGCGCATTGAACGCCACCCACGTCACCTTATCGCCGCCGCGTATCACGGCAGGGTTCAATGCGCGATTAGCGGGCATTCTGCCCGCCTTTTGCACTTTTTTTACGCGCAGCGTCGATGATCTCGAACGCCCGATTGGGAATCACCACATGCGCCACACCCTTGGTCACCGCACCTTCGGCGTCCTTCACTTGGCCGACGCTGATCTGGTTGGGGCGCACGCCGAGCGCTTCGAACACCCGTTTGATGCTGGCCTTGAAATCCTCGAAATCCGTGATGGCGAGCTTCTTGCCATAATCGATATCGGCGCTGCGGTGGGAAGCGGCGTTGCCCTTCACACGCCAGCTCATGCCGCGCATTTCATAGTTCGCCGGTGGCGTCGTCAGGAGTTGTTTTACGTTCGCGTCGCGCAGTTTCTCCACTTCGGTCAGCGGCGTTTCTTCCTTGGCTTGCCGCACCTTCGCCACCCATGGCTTGACAGGCGGCGTGTCGATGCCTTGGGCGAAACCTTCGGGTTTTATGTCGGCAAGAAACGCTCCCGCCGCCAGTCCATCCTCGCCACGTATCAGGCGCTTAGGACGACCTTCGGCCAACGAAAAACCGACCACATCCGCTTTCTTTTTGGGCACCACCGGTAGCGGAAATGCCGCGCGATCCTCGTGGATGGAAAGGGCGATGTTATGCTTTGTCAGCCCCTCCAGTGCTTTGGCATGGAACTGGCTTTCAGGAACGACGACGCGCATGGCGAGGCCCATATCCCTCAGCGCCTGCGACGACTCCGGCGACTCGATCGTAATGCCGGCGATATCAATATCCGCCAATATGGTTTTCACCATTGCCATCACTACCGGCTCGGGGAAGGCCGACGCATCGGCCCACGCTTTGGTATAGACCGGCTGGCCATCCACCATCGTATGGATCCACGGTCGGGCATTGCCGGTCAGCTTACGGACGATGAAATTGCGCAAGCCAGCTTCCTCTTCCGGCGAGGGGGTGGCAGGCGTATCCGCCACGGTGTCAACGCGTTTGGCAGCGCGGCGCTGCGCAGTATCGGCCGCTACTGCTGCGGTCTTTTCATTCCACGCCATTACTTTGGCGATGCGTTTAGCACGCTTGGCGTTCAACGCAGCTTCTTGCTGTTTTGCGGCTGCCTCTGCCTCCGCTTGTGCGGCTTCTTGCGCGGCCAGCAGCTTGGCCGCAGCGGTGTCACGCGCTTGGCGCTTGGCGGCTTTTTTGGCGTCGACTTTTTTGGCGCGGCGCGCCCGTGATGCCTCGCGTTGTTGCTTGTCCATAGCCCATCCTTTTCGTTCGCGCTTTGCTTTTGGCGCGTGTTCGGGCTAACTATACCGGCACCGACTGGGGATATGTATGACAGTTTCGTTAAAAATTGCGATCGCGGGCGCCGGTGGGCGCATGGGCATCGCCTTGATCCGCGCCCTTTCCACCCACCCGACGCTGGAATTGGTGGCCGCCGGCATCCGTAGCGGCACCGCCCCCCTCATGCGCACCCAGTTCGAGGCGGCAGGCGTCAGTTTCGCAAGTGAACTGGTGGTCGAGCACACGGCCGAGCTGTTCACCCGCGCCGATGCCGTCATCGATTTCACCGCGCCGGAGCATACGGTCGGCCTCGCGGGGCTCGCCGCCATGCACGGTAAAACCCTGATATCGGGCACCACCGGCCTCAATTCCGCCCAAAAGGAAGCCCTCATCCGCGCCGGCGAATCCACCCGCGTGGTCTGGTCGGCCAACATGTCGGTGGGCGTCAACCTGCTGATGGCGCTGGTCGAGCATACGGCCGCCAAACTGGGCGCGGAAAGCGATATCGAGATCCTTGAAATGCACCACCGCCACAAGGTCGATGCCCCATCGGCCACCGCGCTG
>JBIIAV010000012.1:0-22868 GCA_044239745.1 Rickettsiales bacterium | reverse complement strand
TATCGGGATAAGCCTATGCATGGCGTGTGGATGCGTGGACAACCCCTCTAGGAAACTGTTTTTTAGGCACTATATATACGGCAGTATCCACCGATATTTCCCGATTGACGCGCGGGGAGGGTGGGGTAGCGTGTTGCGTTCTGCGGTTGCTCATCCCGCCCGCGCTGCATCCTGACTTCGGCGCTGCGTGCAGGATCTGTTACATAAGCAGGACACACTATATGTTGTATGTGCAACAGTCTGGGGGTATGCCCCGATTTTTGCCGCATGTGACCGAAATGCACACCGATTAAATAATTGAATTATAATTGAAAATACCTATGCAAGAAAAATTTATAGCGGGATATAAGATTTTCTTCCTAGACAGGGTGACCACAAGATGTAGTATCCGTCTTCCGAGGACGAAAACGCCGAAAAAGGGCGCCAAAGTGATCGGAAAACCAGAAATTGCCGACCAACCAAAAACAAGACTAGGGGTGTGAGACATGGGTGCTGCTACAATCAACGTCGACTACAGCCGCGATAAATACCTGACCGATTTCGGTCGCGCGACCCTCGACGATCGGTATCTGCTGCCGAACGAAAAATATCAGGACCTGTTCGCCCGTGTTGCCGGCTTTTACAGCGACGACGCCGACCATGCCGGTCGTATCTATGATTACATCAGCCGCATGTGGTTCATGCCCGCTACCCCCATCCTCAGCAATGGCGGCACCTCGGCCGACGGCGCGGCAAGCCGTGGCCTGCCCATCAGCTGCTTTCTGAACGAGACGGAAGATTCGCTGCAAGGCATCGTTGACCTGTGGAACGAGAACGTGTGGCTGGCCAGCCGCGGCGGCGGGATCGGCTCCTACTGGGGCAACCTGCGCGCGCTGGGCGAGAAGGTCGGCCGCAACGGAAAAACATCGGGCGTGGTGCCGTTCGTGCGCGTACAGGATTCGCTGACGCTCGCCATCTCGCAAGGGTCGCTGCGCCGTGGCTCGAGCGCGGTTTACTTGGATATTTCGCACCCCGAGATCGAGGAATTCATCGATATCCGTCGCCCCACCGGTGGCGACCCCAACCGCAAGGCGCTCAACCTCCACCACGGTGTGGCGGTGACCGATGCCTTCATGGAAGCGGTGGAGCGCGACGAGAAATGGGACTTGCTGAGCCCCAAGGACAAACACGTGGTCGAGACCGTGAAGGCGCGCGACCTGTGGGCGAAGCTGCTCACCACCCGCATTGAAACGGGCGAGCCCTATATCATTTTCATCGACACGGTGAACAAGGCGATCCCTGCCCACCACAAAGAGGCCGGCTTGTTCGTGAAGATGAGCAACCTGTGCAGCGAGATCACGCTGCCCACCGGCTTCGACCACCACGGCAAGAGCCGCACGGCGGTGTGCTGCCTGAGCTCGCTCAATGTCGAGTATTTCGACGAGTGGAAATCGCACCCGACCTTCATCGAGGACGTGATGCGCTTTTTGGATAACGTACTGCAGGATTTCATCGACACCGCGCCCGACAGCATGGCGCGCGCCAAGTATTCGGCAACGCGCGAGCGTTCGGTCGGCCTTGGTGTGATGGGCTTTCACTCCTATCTGCAAAGCAAGATGATCCCGTTCGAATCGGTGATGGCGAAGGTCTGGAACAAGAAGATGTTCGAGCATATCCGCAAAGGCGCCGACGCGGCGTCGCTGAAGCTGGGCGAGGAGCGCGGGCCATGCCCCGATGCCGCCGAGTTCGGAAGCAAGGAGCGTTTCAGCAACAAAATGGCGATCGCGCCGACGGCGTCGATCTCCATCATCACCGGCAATGCCAGCCCAGGGATCGAGCCGTATGCTGCCAATGCGTTTACGCAAAAAACCTTGTCGGGCAGCTTCGTGGTGCGCAACAAATACCTCAAGCAACTGCTGGCCGAGAAGGGCCACGATACCGACGAGATCTGGTCGGGTATCACCACGCAGGAAGGCTCGGTGCAGCATCTCGACTTCTTGGACGAGAATGAAAAGCTGGTCTTCAAGACAGCGTATGAAATGGATCAGCGCTGGGTGATCGAACACTCCGCCGACCGCGCGCCGTATGTCTGCCAAGCGCAGTCGACGAACCTGTTCTTGCCGGCCAACATCCACAAGCGCGACTTGCACATGCTGCATTTCATGGCGTGGAAGAAGGGCGTGAAGTCGTTGTATTACTGCCGTTCGGCGTCGTTGCAGCGCTCCGATAAGGTGAGCAGCAAAGTGCCGGAGATTCAGCTTGAGATGAGCTTGAAGGGCAAGCAAGCGACGACCTACGAGGAATGTCTGGCTTGTCAGTAGCGTTACGGTGTGGCCTGAGCGTGCTGGCGGCGCTGGCGATAGCGCTGCCGGTGGTAAGCCATGCGCAGGTGCGGGTGATCATTCGTCAGGCCAGCCAACTGGCCGACGACAAGGAAGTGAGTGGGCTGATGCAGTTGTATAGTTTGGCATCTGGTACGAACGTGCTTTATGCGCAATGCGGTGATGCACTTGGCATCACGCAAGCGCAGAAGGACTTCCTCGCCCAGCATTTCGCGCAGCTTTCGCAAGCGACGATGCAATCGTTCCACAATGCGTTCAAGGCGCGCACCGGCGGCGTTTCGACCAAGGAGCTGGCGGACAGTTACTATGCGTACATGGTGGCCGTGCAGCAGGAAGCGGCGACGCGCACAGCGACCTTGATCGCCCAGAAGGGATGCGGCCATAACAGCTTCCCGCGCATGATCGAATATTACGAACAATTAAAGAACACCGATGCTGCTGGCGCTAGCCAACCGGCAACGCCCACGTTACAGTAATACCATCACAGGAGAACGCCATGTCATTGCTCGACGCCAAGCCGATTTATAAACCTTTCGCGTACCCATGGGCCTACGACGCATGGTTGATGCAACAGCGCATCCACTGGCTGCCGGAGGAAGTGCCGCTGGCGGATGATGTGCGTGATTGGAAAAAGAACCTCAACCCCGCCGAGAAGAATCTGCTGGCGCAGATCTTCCGCTTCTTCACGCAGGCGGATATCGAGGTGAACAACTGCTACATGAAGAACTACAGCCAAGTCTTCAAGCCGACCGAAGTGCAGATGATGCTCAGCGCCTTCTCCAACATGGAGACGGTGCATATCGCGGCTTACAGCCACTTGCTCGACACGATCGGCATGCCCGAAAGCGAGTATCAGGCCTTCATGAAATACAAGGAAATGAAGGACAAATACGACTACATGCAGCAATTCGGCGTGAGCAGCAAAGAGGACATCGCCATTACGCTTGCGGTGTTCGGCGCCTTCACCGAAGGCCTGCAATTGTTTGCCAGCTTCGCGATCTTGCTCAACTTCCCACGTTGGGGAAAAATGAAGGGCATGGGGCAAATTGTGACGTGGAGCGTGCGCGACGAGACCCTGCATTGCACCAGCATCATCCGCCTGTTCAAAACCTTCTGCGACGAGAACCCCGAAGTGTGGACGGACGAGCTGCGCAGCAAACTCTATGTCGCGTGCAACACCATCGTGACGCACGAGGACGCCTTCATCGATCTCGCGTTCGGCGTGGGCGAAGTGCAGGGGCTGACCCCGAACGAAGTGAAGAACTACATTCGCTTCATCGCGGATCGCCGCTTGGGCCAGCTTGGCCTGCAGCCGATGTACCAGATCGAGAAGAACCCGCTACCGTGGCTCGACGATCTGATGAACGGGGTGGAGCATACCAACTTCTTCGAGAACCGCGTGACGGAATACGCCAAGGCCGCGACCCAAGGTACGTGGGACGATGCCTATGCAGTGCACGAGACTGCAGCCGCCTAGCGCCTAGCGCGGGTGATGGCTGGGGTCGCTGCAGCAAAAGCCGACTTCGTCGTCGTCCATCGCTTCCATCCACGCGGCAAGCGCGGGTGATGGTGCCGCGGCGACCGTAACGGGCGCGGCGTGATCGGTCGAGGGTTCGGCAGTGGTTTGGGTGTTGGGCAGGGGCGTTTGGGTCATAGTGTCTCCGTTCGCGCCGCTATGTAGCCCAGATGGGGCGCCTTCGCAACAGCAATGGTTCGGCAGGTGGCATGACGGATACGAACACGACCTTTGCCTTCGAAGCCGGCGCAGCCGCGTTCGGCGATGGCCGCCACCCGACGACGCACGGGGTGCTGGCGGCGCTTCAGGCGCTTGACCCGCAGGCATTCACCCCCCGCACCGCCTGCGATATCGGGGCGGGTTCGGGCATCATCAGCCTTGCGATTGCCGAGAAATTCGCCAGCACGGTCGTCGCGGTGGATATTGCGGCGACAGCGGTGCAGGCGGTGCAGGAGAATGCCGCCCGCAACGGTCTGAGCGGACGCATCGCGGCCTATCAGGTCGATGGCTTCGACCACCCCGCCATTGCAGCCCAGCCACCCTTCGATCTGATCGTGATGAACATCCTCGCCGAGCCGTTGCGCAAACTGGCCGCCCCCGCCGAAGGGCATTTGGCAAGCGGCGGAGTGCTCATCCTCAGCGGGATATTGCAATGGCAGGAAGAACAAATACGTGAAATATATCAATTTCTTGGGCTGGAGTTGACCTTTCGGGTCGTCATCGGCGACTGGGTGACGCTGGTCTGGCAGAAGCCATAGGCGCCCAAAGCCTATTTTCACACAATCTTCACATTTCTAACCGTCCGATTCCCTTAGAATAGCGCTTGGAGATACAGCTATGGAATCGGTTTCGCAAAACGGCATTTTGAAGGACGAAGACTTCGCTAAGTTCAAGGAGCGCACGGTCGGCCTGCGCTTTCGTCAGCAGATTTCCTACGGCCTTGGTGCGGCGATGGTATTCGGCCTGTTCACGGCGGTGGCCACTCAGCTGGTGCCGATGGCCATTGGCGGCGTCGGCGTTGCCGCATCCATTCCTGCGATGATCGGCTTGGCCGGTATTGCCGTTATCGGCATGGGATTGATCTATCTCAGCGCGAAATTCCTTTCCGAGAACACCCTGCTGGAGCAGGATTTTCAGGCCAAGAAAATTGGCGCAGCGGCACGCGGCGTGAGCCCGACGATGGCACCGAGCGTCGACCAGAAACCCATCCCGTTTCCAGCCACGGCATCGTTGGATGCGGCGCCGGCCATAGGCGCCGAGCAACCCAGCACCAAAGTGACCGACGGCATATTGCATGATCGCGTGGTATCGCTCGACGCCGCAAAAAAAGCGATCGCGGCCGCGCAGCAGCAACAAAGCTTCGTCGAGCGTGCCACCGCGCATGATGCATCCACCGAGCAGAAGGTCAGAGGCTAATGGCCACACCCATCGTGCAGGCAGCAAAGCGTGAGGATACCGGCCAAGCTGCCGGTAGTGCCACATCGGCACCGGCGGTGATGACGCCCGCAACGCCGCTTACGACGCATAAACGCTCCGGCATCAAGCCCGCTGATTTCGTGGCGGCCAACCGTATCCATATCAAGCATGGCTCCCTGTTCATCGACCCCTATCTGGTGATGCACCCGCGCGAGCTGGCACCCGAAAACGAAGCGGCGCTGCGCGCAAAGCTGCACCTGACCTATTCGGTCAACAACCCGTCCTTCTACGAAGCCTATGACCGCTTGGCGATCGCGCTCAACCTTGGCCAGCTGGTGCCGGTATCGCTTGAGGCGAAACGCTCGAAACTGGTCGAGGAAGTGAAACGATATAATGCGCAGGTGGACGTCACCGCCGACGCCGAGCTAGCGAAAATCGACCGCGACAAGCACCAGCCCTTCGCCGCCATCGTGCGCGATACGCTCGAGCATCCGGCCAAGGATCCGGTCGGGATCGAGACGCTGAAGAATGGCCTCGCCATCTATTTGTTGCTTCGCGAAAAAATGACCGGCCTTGGCTATCTCAACAAGCTGGGCGATTATGTCAGCCGCGCCAACACGCCCGACCAAGTGCTGGGCGAACTGGCCGATAAAGTGGGAGTGACGCCGTTGGCGGTGCGCGATGCGGCACTCAAAGGGGGCATCGATGGCGTGGGTGCGCTACTCAACCTCGACCCTGCCTATGTCGCGGATGTGAAGAAACTGACCACCTATGCCGCGACGCAGGAATTCGGTTACAATGTCATCGAACATTGGCATCTGGGCCGCCAGCTGCTTGGTGTCGGCGCGTCGATCGAACAGAAGATCGCCACCGGCATGCAAGCGCGCATCACCGCTAAGATCAACGATTACCGCGGCCGCGTACGCCACCAATACGACGTGCCCGAACCCATCAAGGCCGAAGAGCACCGCATCGCCGAGGCGCTGAACTTCGTCGAGCCCATCCAGCGCGCGCTGATGTATAAGCTGGGCTACGAGATTTGCTACACGCCGGAATTCTATGCCGACGATATCGCGCATTATAAGGGCATTTTCGGGCTGCACCGCAAAGCCGCCAACGACATGCGCGACGTGCGCGGCACCTACCGCATCTACTTCTCCGGCCGCGGCGACCTCAAGGGCTCGATGCGCACGCTGGTGCATGAAGTGGCGCATAATCTATGGCCGGAGCAGTTCAGCGTGGCGGAGGTGAAGGCCATCGACGCGCTGGCGGCAAGCGACCAGCAGCGCTTTGCTAATCTCAACCGCATCATGGACGAAAAGTTCCCCGAGTTCGAGAAATTCCTGAAGGCCTACCATGCCGGTAACGACGTAGAAAAAGCGGCGATCGTGCAAACCACGAAAGAATATTTCAAGCCCTACGGTGTGAGCATCGACGAGGGGTTGCTGCCCTACGTACGCGATGCCAGCGACTTCAAGTTCATGGTCAAGCATGCCTGCGACACGCTATCGGTCGAGGGTGCACGCTATGCCAAAAGCGGCTATGACAGCCCGCAGGAACGCTTCCGCGAGGTCATCTCGCGCTTTGCCGAACTCAAGCAGGTGGAGCATAAATCCGAGCCGCAATTGCTGCACTACCTTGCCCCCGGCCTCGACCAGATCTGGGAGGCGCATTACATTCCGCACCTCAAGCGCGTGTACCAGAAGTTGGAAGCCGCCGAGCAACACACCGCCCCCCATGCCGCACCCACGGTGCGCAAACAGGAAGCCGAGACCGCGGCGCTTGTGGCACCGAAAGTGGAGCATCGCCCGACCGCCCCGCACGGCAGCCCCGTGCACGCGGCAAGCGACCAGCCTTGCGCCCACGACCATACCCCGCGCACCACGGTCGAGAATGCAAGCATTGCGATGAACCCGCAGACGGTGGCCGCGCTCGATACGCTCAGCGCGATGGGAACCCACGCGACGCGCTGATCGTCAAATCTTCATCGGCATGATGATGAGATTTTGACCTTTATTGTGCAGGCGTTTTTGGATCATGTAGGCGGTCTGGTTGTGCAGGATCGACATCGCGAAATTATCCTTCTCGAAGATCAACTTGGCGGCGAAGAATACGGCCTGCGGGAAATCGGCCGAGATGCGTTCGGTGAGGCGGCTCACCGTCTCGATCACGTCGGTGCCGTAATCATGGTAGTAGGTGGCGGGCAGCCCGCGCGACGAACAGAAATCGACATATTGCTTGAGCATGGCCTTGGTATCGCGGCGCAGGGCGTGCCAACGGGTCTCGTCGGAGAATTCTTCGGTATCGATCTCGCCGACGCTGGCGAACACGAAATTCTTGAACACGCCCGGGAACAGGCGCTGCACCCACAAGAAGGTGTGCATGCCGGTGGCCGATGAGCCGCCGATGAGGAAGACGGCGGTCTGTTGCCGTGGGTCGATTTTCGGTTTTTCGTCCGGCACGGGCTTGCTGTTGCTGCCGAACATGGCGCCGCCCAACTCGGATTCGATCTCGCTCATGCGGGCGCTGACGCGGTCATAATGGCGGCGGATACGCAGCGCGATGAAGATGACAAAACCCGTGATAAGAATCGTTTTCCAGCCGCCATACGAGAATTTCTCGATCAAAGTGACGGTCAATATGGTAGCACAGACAACAAAGGCAAGAAACACAATCGCCAGCTTATGCCAGATTTTAGGGTTGCGCCGCTCCCGCCAGCGATACCCCGTGATACCAGCTAACGATAAACTGAATGTTAGGAAAACGTTGATGGAATAGAGGATGACCAATAAATGAACCACCCCGCCCGTCATCAGTAATGCACCGATGGCGGCAAAGCCCATCATTAATACGCCGTTTTTGGTCACTAAGCGATTTGAGAGCGCGCTGAACATATGCGGCATCCAGCGATCCACCGCCATTTGTGCCATGACGTTGGGACCAGCAATAAACCCCGTATTGGCGGCGACAAACAGAAGACCCGCCGCAAAAATTAGCGATATCGCGACAAATTCATGGGAGATATTCACGCCCATGATTTCCCAGTTGGCAGTGACCATTTGAAAGGCTGTGGCGTTTAGGGTTTGCCCCGCCACTTTCTGCACATCCCACAGCAGATACATGGTGATGATGCCGCCGGCGACCAGTGCCAGCGAGAATGCCACCGCCCACATGGTGGCCTTACCGGTTTTTACCTTTGGCTCGGCCAAATTATTCATCGAGTTAGAAACCGCCTCAAGCCCGGTATAGGTGCCGCCCCCCATCGAGAAGGCTTTGAAGAACAGCGCCAGCACCGCGAACCAGCCCAGCTCAGCGGCCATGCTGTTGGTTTCTGCCACCGCATTGGGAATAATTTGTGGTAAGCCGTAGGAGTGATCGAAAATACTCCACCCAATGATGGCGGCATGCGTGATAATAAAGCCCATGAAAATAGGCAAAAGAATGCGTACCGATTCTTTCATGCCGCGCAGGTTCATATACATGAGCATGCAGACGGCGACGATGGCGCCGTACAGCTTATAGGGTTGCCACGCCGGATCCAGCATGGAGAAAATGGCATCCATCCCAGCCGCGACGGAGATGGCAATGGTCAGCACGTAATCGATCAGCAGCGCACCGCCTGCGACCAACCCGGTTTTGGCACCCAGCATTTGGCTGGCGACGCGGTAGCCCCCGCCGCCATTGGGAAAAAGCTCAATGACCTGCGTGTAGGCTGCCCCGATCAGCATGACGGTGAAGGCGGTTGCCATGGCGAGGAAAATCGCTAGATGCGTGTGTGTGCCAAGGGCGAGGAACGCTTCCTCGGGGCCGTAGTTGGCGGAGGAGAGACCGTCCGCACCGATGCCCACCCACGCAAAAAACGTGATGAGCGCAAGGTGGCTGCGCGTGTCAGACTTGAACGGATCCAGCGGTTTGCCCATGAGGGCGCGCTTGATCGAAGTGATGGTGATGGGCATACAACGTCCTTAGTGCCACAGATGGGCCGAGTTGTGCAGTGCGAAACCTACTTCAGGCGGCGCTTTAATCCTGATTTTGGGTGTCTGCAACATATTTATCATTCCCGCCGCCCGCGTAATCCGCTAGCCACAACGGATGATGGAACCCACCGCCCACATGCCCGCCCCCGACCTTGCCCTTGCGGATGCGACGCCGGTCTCGCAAGCCTTTGGCGATGTTTACTTTTCCCGCGATGGCGGGGTGGCGGAGACCACCCATGTGTTTTTGGCCGGCAATGGCCTGCCGCAGCGCTGGCAGGATCACATGATTGAAGGGGGCCTTGCCCCCTACCCCCGTCATGAAGACGGGGTGACCCCCGCCGCAAGCGGCTCGCCATGGAAGGCTACGCACGCTATTGCCGAAGCTGAGCACCGCCTCGTTCATCGACGCTTCACCATCGGCGAGTTGGGGTTCGGCAGCGGCCTGAATTTTCTGGTGGCGTGGAAAGCCTTCTGCGACAGCGCCCCTGCGGATGCCACCTTGCATTATATCGCCATCGAGGGCTACCCGTTCACCCATGATCAGCTGCGCGATGTACTGGCGCTGCAACCGGAGTTGGCAGCGCAGGCGGAGCAACTCATCGCGCATTATCCGCTGCGGTTGCCCGGCCTGCACCGCATTCACCTGCCGCGCGTGGTGTTGACATTATGCTTCGGCGACGTGAGCGAAATGTTAGCGGAGATAACGGCGCCCGTTGATGCGTGGTTCTTGGACGGGTTCTCGCCCGCGAAGAACCCCGATATGTGGAACGAGAGCATCTATCGGCAGGTGGCGCGACTGAGTGCGCCGCGCGCAACATTCGCCACCTTCACTGCGGCAAGCCATGTGCGCCGTGGGCTCGCGACGGCGGGGTTCACGGTGGAAAAGACCCAAGGCTTCGGGCATAAGCGCGAGATGACGGTGGGTATATTGGAAAGGGGCATCGCCCCTGCCGTGCCAAAGGGCGTAGGGGGTAAGCCCCCCTTCAATCACATACTCGTCATCGGGGCGGGGATTGCGGGGGCAAGTGTGGCGCGGGCAGTAGCGGAGCGCGGGCTGCAAGTGACGGTGCTGGAGCGCGCAGGTGCAGCCAGCGGCGCCTCAGGCAATACGGCGGGGGTATTGTTCCCGCAGCTGACCAAACGCTGGACGCATGCTGCCGCGTGGTATTTCACCGCGTATGGTTTCGCGCTGCGCCAGTTGCAGCATTGGCATGGGCAACGCTTCGACCACGCACGCATCGGCATGCTGCGATTGCCGCGCCACGACGAAGAAGCGCAGCAATTGCAAACCTTGCACGAAAGCCTCGGCCTCGACCCTGCCATTGTGCATTGGCTGCCGCGCGATGAGGCAAGCGCGCAGGCAGGCGTGGCATTACAAACCGGTGGTGCATTCTTCCCGCATGGCACGTGGGTATCGCCGGTGCAATGGTGCTCGGCATTGCTGCAACACCCCGCGATCACCGTGCGCCCCTACCGCGCGGTGACGGCCTTGGCGCGCGATGGTGCCGGCTGGGCAGTGACGCTGACGGATGGCGAGGTGCTGACGGCGGACGGCTGCGTGGTTGCCGCCGCGCATGACAGCGCCGCACTGTTGGCGGAATATGGGGTGCGCTTGCAGGCCGTCGGCGGTCAGGTGAGCGAGATCGCCGCACAGGATGTATCCACGCCGCTACGGACGATTTTATGTCATAAGGGGTATATCATTCCCTGCGGCGACCGTTACCTCGTCGGCGCGACTTATCATCGCGAGGATATGACGACCGTGACCGATGCCCACCACGCCACCAACCTTGCCGAGCTTGCGGCCATCCTGCCCGATTGGTTCCGCGGCAATGCGCTGGCGGGGCGCAGCGCCATCCGTGCCACCACGCCCGACCGCTTGCCCTATGTCGGGGCGCTGGCAGAGGGGTTATATGTCTCGACCGGCCACGGTTCGCGCGGATTGCTGTCGGCGCCGCTGGCAGCGGAAATCATCGCAAGCGACCTGATGGCGGAGGCGGCACCGGTGAGCGCCCAACTCGCAGCAGCGGTGAATCCGCGGCGGTTTATGAAAGCGTAAGGGCGCGCACTTCCTCGAACCCTTCGCGGGCGAAGACAGGGAGGTAGCGTTCGATATCCGCCGTGGCCGTGACATACGCGACGGATTGCGCGGGCGGGGTTTCCATCAGCGAGAGGGCGCGGCGGGCGATGGCTTCGCTCGAATCGACGAAGGTGGCAGGCCATGGCACCACGGCGTGCAAGCGGTGTGCAATCAGTGGGTAGTGGGTGCAGCCAAGGACGATGACGTCGGTCCTACCGCGCGCGTCGTCGTGGAAGGCGGGGGCGAGTTCGGTACGCAAGGCGTCGTCGGTCACGGTCTCGCCAAGCAGGATACGCTCGGCCATCGCCGCGAGGTTGGGGGCGCCATAGCGGTCGACCACGCAATCGGCGGCGAACTGTGCGACCAGATCGGCGCTGTAGCGGCTTTGGGCGGTGTTAGGGGTGGCGAGCAAGGTGAAGCGGCGGCTGCACGATTGTTGCGCAGCGGGTTTGATGGCGGGCACGGTGCCGACGAACGGGGTGTTGAAATCGGCGCGCAGCGCATCAAGGCACAAGGTGGAAAGCGTGTTGCATGCAAGGATGATGGGCGCATGCGGATGCAACGCGGTGATGCCTGCCACCATGGCGTGCGCGCGCGCCTGAATCTCCTCGGCGCTGCGGTTGCCGTAAGGGAAGCCCGCCGTATCGGCGATGTAGGTCATGGCAAGACCCGTGCGCGCAGCGCGCAGCGCACGCACCACCGAGATACCCCCCAAGCCGGAATCGACAACGATCATGGTATGTTCCCTAGTTATAGTATTTATAAAGAGGTTCGCACGCTTCGCGGCGCAACATCACTGCTTTCGGCAGTGATGTCGATCGTATTTCCAAATCAAAGTAATTCGGAAATACGATACCTAAAATTTAAGCAGTATTTGCATGGAATGCGCGATGTCTGCAACTTGCTATTCGTCGAATTTTTGTTCATAGTATCTGCTAGCATGCACGCATCGAAAAAGGAAATAGTCGTGGCGGAACCAAGCGCGTTTTTTTCCATCTGGGCGCAAGATTCAAGTTACTGGCTGGTGGTCGAAGGACCGAATGCGGCGGCGGTGCCGAGCTTGGCTACTATCTACACCAAGCCCAGCCTTGCCGCCGTGAAGACCCCTGCTAACTGGCAGGCATCGTGGGTGGCCTGCGCGGCCTATTTCGAGAAACAAATGGGCGGCGCCACCGGTTATCGGGCGGCGGTCATCCCCGCCGATACCCTACCGCAGCTTGACGAAGTGATGATGGCGCTGAAGCCCGTGAGCGAGATCAATGCTATCGCTGCCAACCTGTGGCTCGCTGATTATGTCAACCATGGGCGGCTGGATTGTTACATGCAGCGCGTGACCGACCGCCGCGGCAAGCAGGTGGGCTATGAGGCGTTCGCGCGGATGGAAGGCCCCGATGGTGGGGTCATTGGCGGTGGCGCCATCATGCAGGCCGCGCACGCCTTGCGGGTGGAATACCAGATCGACCGCCTGCTGCATAAGCATGCGATCGAATCCTTCGTCGCCAGCGACCTTGAGGGCTACATCTTCATCAATTTCCTGACCGGATTCATCCACCGGCCGGAGGTTTACCTCGATGGCTTGAGCCAAGCGGTGAACCGCACCCATGTGCGCCCCGCCTCGGTGGTGCTCGATGTGCCGCTGAGCGACTACGCCAAGGATATGCCCAAACTCAAATCCATCGCCAGCTATTGCCGCGCGCGCGGGTTCGGCCTCGCGCTCGACGATGTGATGACCAGCGACGGATTGGCGGCGCTGCTCGCCGATATCCGGCCGGCCTTCGTCAAGATCGATGGTAAGTTGGCCGCCGGTAAGCCCGCCGCGCGCGCCGAGGCTATCTTGCAGGATATCGTGCGCATCAGCCATGCCAACGGGGTCAGCGTGTTGGCCGAGGGCGTCGAGACCGCCGAGCAGCATGCGTTCTATCTCGCGGCGGAAGTGGATATGTTCCAAGGCTACCTGTTCGGCGCGCCGGAGCGCTTCGCCCGCCAGCGCAATGGCTTTGCCGCAGCGGGCATGGCCACCAACGGTTAACGCGCCGCCCGCTGCTCCTTTAGCAATTTTTTAATAAAATATATTTATATTTCAATCAACTATTAAGGCTGTGCCAGCATATTTTGAATGCGGCGCACGCTAATTTGTGGTACACCAGAGACGAAACTACCAGCAGGGATATATGCCGACACGGTCGTGGATAGTCTTGGGATTGGGTGTGGTGATCGCGCTGGGCGCGGCGATGTCGCTCAAGAGCCGCGTGAGTAGCAAGGCGGTGCCCGAACTTTCCCAGATACTGGTAGCGACCGCCGATATCCCCGCCGGTGCGTTCGTGCGTAGCGACGCGCAACTGGCGATGGTGGATTGGCCCAAGGGCAATATCAACAGCTCGATGCTGACCAACCAAGACACCAAGCCCGCCGACTATAACGGGGCGGTGGCGCGCCGCGCGATCCAAAAGGGCGAGGCCATCGTCAAGAACCTGCTGGTGAAATCGAATGAGGGCGGGTTCATGTCGGCGGTGCTCGAAGGTGGTAAGCGTGCAGTGTCGATCGCGGTCGACTCGACGACGGGCAATGCCGGATTCATCTTCCCCGGCGACCGCGTGGACCTCATCCTCACCCATTCGGTGACGCGTCAATCCGTGCAGAGCCGCGCCAGCGAGACCTTCGTCGAGAACGTGCGGGTGCTGGCGGTCGACCAGATGATCGATAACCCCGAGAACAAGGCCGTGCTCGCCAAGACGGTCACCTTGGAAGTGACGCCCAAGCAGGCCGAGGAGATCAACCTTGCGAAGGATCTGGGCAAGATATCGCTCAGCCTGCGTAGCCTCGCCACCAAGAAGAAAGCGGCTGCCACGCCGGCGGATGTGGCGGGCACCGCGGCCGAGCCGGAAAGCTTGGACGATATTTTGAAAGCCAACGAAGCACTGAGCGAGGAACATAAAGAGAACCTGACGCGCGACACCGAGGTCAGCAAAATTATCTCGCCGCTGGAATCGGCCGGCGGGCAGGTGGTGGTGATTCGTGGCAACGAACGGGCAACGGTACAATTCGGACCAGAAGCGGCGGCACCCAATGCACAATAGAACCTATCCCATTCTTCTACTGCGGCTGGTAAAAACGGCAGATTTTTTGCGGTTCCGGTACGCATGTACTTTTACGTACACTTGCGTTCCGGTTCTCAAAAACCTGCTTTTTTCCTCACCCGCAGCGAATACTGAGATAGGTTCTAGAACCTCATGGATACGCGCAAGTATCAGCATGGTGGCGGCGGTATGTTTGGTCGGCGCTGATGTCGCGTTCGCGGCCAACGCCCGCAAGGATTTCTATGGCGCGATGGGCAGCAACGTCATCAATGTCGAGATCAATAAGGGAACGCCCGTGCACCTATCCGCGCCGGCTGCTTCGGTCGCCATCGCCGACCCTGCGATCGCCGATGTGCAGGTGATCTCGCCGCGGCTGATCATGGTGGCGGGGCGTGGCGTGGGCGAGACCAGCGTGATCGCCGTCGATGCGATGGACAACGTGATCTTGCAAGGCACGGTGAATGTCTCGCACAACCTGAGCCGCTTGGCGCGCGCGATGAAGGACCTGACGCCCGCTCGAAGGTGACGGCCACCTCGGCCGATAACGCCATCGTGCTCAAGGGCAAGGTGGACTCGCCGGTGATGTCGGAGAAATTCCAGCGCTTGGCGGCGGGGTTCCTGTCGGGCGACAGGCAGCAGGTCATCAACATGATGGATACCAGCGGCAGCGATCAGGTGATGCTGAAGGTGCGGGTGGTGGAGCTGAAACGCTCCGAGCTCAAGCGCTTTGGCATCAACTGGGAGAGCGTCATCAGCACCGGCAGCTTCATCTTCGGGCTTGGCCAAGGCCGCGACTTCCTCGGCAACACGCTCAATGCTGCCGGCAACGTCAACACGTTCGACCGTTCGAGTAGTGGCGATAACAGCTTGGTCGCCGGTTTCAACGATGGCCAGACCAACCTCAACATGATGATCGATGCGCTCGAGAACGATGGCTTGGTGAGCGTGCTGGCCGAACCGAACCTGACGACGCGCTCCGGCCAGCAGGCGAGTTTCCTTGCCGGTGGCGAGATCCCGATTCCGGTGCAAGGCGAGAACAATACGGTCACCATCCAATACCGCCAGTTCGGGGTGAGCCTGCAATTCACGCCGATCGTGCTGAGCAAGGATAAGATCAGCCTGACGGTGCTGCCGGAAGTGAGCGCCCTTTCCGAGGAGAACCGCGTGACGACGACCAGCGGCGTCTCGGTGCCTTCCATCACCACCCGCCGCGCCTCGACCACGGTCGACCTTGGCACCGGCCAGACCTTCGCGGTGGCAGGCCTGCTGCGCAGCGACAGCTCGAACAACATCTCGAAGTTTCCGGTGCTGGGCGATGTGCCGGTGCTTGGTGCACTATTCCGTTCGAGTGCCTTCCGCAACGACCAGACGGAGCTGGTCATCCTCATCACGCCGTATATCGTCAAGCCGGTGGACGATCCTTCGAAATTGGCGACCCCGCTGGATGGCGTGGTGCCCGCCAGCGACCTCGAGCGCATCCTGCTTGGCCGCCTGACCAGCGAATCGGCGATGCTGCCGGACTCGGCCAAGCCGGAATCGAACTCGCCGGCGGCGGTATTCTCCGGTGTCGGCGGCAATGCCGGATTCTTGATACGATAGGGAGCGCACGATGCGACGACAGACGGGATGGTTGATCATGATGGCGGTGGCGCTTACGGCCTGCGATGCCCAGAACTTTACGCCCAATCCGAAGGTCGCGACCTACGACCCGCAAACGCGCGCCCTGACCTTGCCGCAACCCTGCCCCGACTGGAGCCAGACCCAGACCCAGAATTACAAGAACGAACCGCACAGCAATTTCGGCTGCGCGGTGAATACCAACCTTGCGGTGCAATTGGAGAACCCCGAAGACCTGCACCACGGCCATGGCAAGGCCACCCCCGACACCGAGACCACCACGCGGGTGATCGAGCAATACCGCGCCGGTGACCTGCCGGTGGCGCTGACCCCCATTCAAAGTACGGGCACGGGTGAATGACCACGCCACCGCTTTCAGGAACCTTGGGTGATATGCAGTTGATGGCTTTCACCGATGCCGCCAGCAGCGATACGGTGAAGGCCGTCGCCGCCGAGATGGGATTGCTGCGCACCCATGTTGCCGAGGGCAGCGTGGTGCAGGCGACGGAATACCTGAAGCAGCACGCCTCTCCGGAGATATTACTGGTTGCGATCCAATCGGCCGATACGGCGCCGCTGCAGCTCGACGCGCTGGCGGACGTGGTCAACCCGCACACCAAGGTGCTGGTGACGGGCACTGTTGATAGCATTCGCTTTTATCAGTGGCTGAAGGATCTGGGCATCGAGCATTATTTGCTGCAACCTTTCAGCGTGGGCGAGCTGAAGCAGGCAATGGTGAAAGGTGCAGCAAAAAAGACCGAGGCCGAAGCCCCCACCGGTGGTGCACCCAAGAAGATCATCGCGGTGATGGGCGCGCGCGGCGGTGTCGGCACCACCATGATCGCCACCAACCTTGGCGCGATCTTCGCGCGCGAGCATCAGCTGCCCACCGCACTCATCGACCTCGACCCCTATTTCGGCAGCGTCGCGCTGAGCATGGACCTTGAGCCCGCACGCGGCCTGCGCGATGCCTTCGAGAAACCCGACCGTGTCGACTCGCTGTTCCTCGAGCGGGTGATGGTCAAGCCGTTCAACCATCTCTCCGTCTTCGGTGCAGAAGAACCGCTGGTCGACCCCATCGTCACCCAGCCCAACGCCGGCGAGATGATCTTCGGCGCGCTGCGCGAGAAATTCCAAGTGATGGTGGTGGATGTGCCGCGCCAGATGAGCCCGCTGACGCGCTATGTGTTGGCACAGGCCGATCATACCATCCTTGTTGCCGAGGCGCAGATCACCTCGCTGCGCGATAGCCTGCGCATCAAGGATTATCTGGTCGATCACCTCAAGCGTCCGGCGCCCATGCTGCTGCTCAACCGTGTGGGCTTAAGCGCGGGCAACGAACTTTCTGCCAAGGAGTTCGCGAAGAATTTCGGCCACGACATCACCGCCCAGTTGCCTTATCTGCAGGAGGCCATTGCCGCCACCGCGCAGGGTGAATTGCTGAGCCACACGCCCAAACTCAACGCTGCGCTCAGCCCGCTACGCAAGATCGCCCACGGGGTGGTCGGCACCGCAAAAACAAAAGAGACCAAACCGGCGGCACCGGCCGGCGGCTCGTTGTTCGCACGCCTTTCCGGTAAGAAATAAGATGTTCGGGCGCGGGCAGAGCAATGGCAGTATCGCGAGCGAACCGGTGGCCGCGGCGCCTTCGGTTGCGCCGGGGAGTGCCGCACCCGCCGCCGCGGGCGACCGCTTGGCCGACCATTACAGCGAGCCGACACAGGCCGCCAAGGAGCTCGACCCGATGGCGGCGACGAAGGCTGCCATCTATGCACGGCTGATGGAACAAATCGACCTGCAGACCGCTTCGCGCATGCCGCACGAGGAGCTGCGCCGCCAGATCATCGATGTCATCGGTGAGATCGTGATGGAGCAGAAGCTCGCCGTCAACCAAGGCGAGCAGCAGTTGCTCGCCACCCAGATTGTCGACGATATGATCGGTCTTGGCCCGCTGGAGCCGTTGCTCAAGGACGAACTCATCACCGATATCATGGTCAACGGCCCCGATCAGGTCTATATCGAACGCAAGGGCAAGCTGGAGCTTTCCGACATCCATTTCCGCGACAACGACCATGTGATGAACATCGCCCAGCGCATTGTGACGGCGGTCGGCCGGCGGGTCGATGAATCGAGCCCGATCTGTGATGCGCGCCTGAAGGACGGCAGCCGCGTCAACGTCATCGCCCAGCCATTGTCGCTGAAAGGCTGCACCATCTCGATCCGTAAATTCTCGAAGAAGAAGATCACACTCGACGTGATGGCGGCGCAGAACAATATCTCCGACCCCGTGTGCAAGTTGTTAAAAATTGCCGGCGCTTGCCGCCTTAACATCATTATCTCCGGCGGTACCGGTTCGGGGAAGACCACGCTGCTCAACGCGCTCAGCCGCATGATCGACCATGGCGAACGCATCGTCACCATCGAGGACGCGGCCGAGCTGCAACTGCAACAGCCGCATGTGGTGCCACTCGAGACGCGCCCCGCCAACCTCGAGGGCGACGGCGAGATCAACATGCGCGATCTGGTGAAGAACGCACTGCGGATGCGCCCCGACCGCATCATCCTCGGTGAGGTGCGCGGCGGCGAAGCGATGGATTTGTTGCAAGCGATGAACACCGGCCATGATGGCTCGATGGGCACCTTGCACGCCAACAACCCGCGCGAGGCACTGACGCGTTTGGAGAACATGGTCAACATGTCGGGCATGAAATTGCCCAGCCACGCCATTCGCCACCAGATATCGAGTGCGGTACAGCTCATCGTCCAGATTCAGCGGATGCGCGACGGTATCCGCCGCGTGACGCATGTGACGGAAGTGCTGGGCATGGAGGGCGATGTCATCATCACGCAGGACCTGTTCACCTATGTCTTCCAAGGCGAGGATGAGCACGGCAAGCTGATCGGCGAGTTTAAATCTTCCGGCCTGCGGCCCAACTTCACCAAACAGGCCGCCTATTTTGGCCTCGATAAGACCCTGCTGGAGCTGGTCTGATGCTTGACCGATGGCTCAGCGCACCCGAGCTTTGGATCGGCCTTGGGTTGGCCTTCGTCGTTTTTTTCGTGGCGGCGAACGGCCGCGGTGCACGCAAAAAGATACGTGCGCGGCTGACGCGTGTGACGCGCAAGAAGCTTCCCAATAATGCCTATACGGCGGTGCAGTCGCTGCGGAGGCTCGACCCCAACCAGCATTCGGCGCTGGGGCAGATACTCTCGAGCATGCGCAGCATCTCGAAGCTGCAGGCACGGCTTGAGGTGGCGGGCATCACCCAGACGAGCCCGCAGAAATTCCTGATGATCATGGCGGCGATCGCGGTCGTTACGACGCTGCTGTTGTGGCTATTCTGGGGCAAGGCGCTGCTGGTGTGCCTGCCGATCGGTATATTGCTCGGCCTTGGCATGCCGCATATGGCGGTCAGCCGCAAGATCAAGAAGCGCCAGCTGCTTTTCCTGAAACTCTTTCCCGATGCGATTGACCTGATGGTGCGGGGTTTGCGCGCCGGATTGCCGGTGGCGGAATCGTTCATCACCGTCTCGAAGGAGCTGCCGCCACCGATGGGCGATACGTTCGCCACCATCAGCCAGCAAACGCAACTGGGCATGCCGATGGAACGCGCCCTGAGCGAGAACGCGAGCAAGCTGAACATCACCGAGTTCAACTTCTTCGTGACGACCATTATTTTGCAGCGCGAGACCGGCGGTAACCTGAGCGAGATATTGAACAACCTGTCGGATATGCTGCGCCAGCGCCACATGATGAAAATGAAGATCGGAGCGCTTTCGTCCGAAGCGCGGGCGAGCGCTTACATCATCGGGGCGCTGCCGTTCCTGGTGTTCGTCATCTTGCAAATCGTCTCGCCGCATTACCTGCGGCCGTTGTTCGACGACCCGCGCGGCAACAAGGCGCTCATCGGCGCTATTCTCAGTCTGAGCATGGGTGGATTCATCATGAAACGCATGACGCAGCTGGAGATATAGATGGCCACCGGCGCACCGCTAAGACTCGAGGATATGCTGCCGTTCGGCATGGGGGTGGATGAGGCGCTCATCGCCGGTGCGTCGCTTGGCATCCTGATGATCGTCTGGTCGATGGGGCAGTTTATGATCGAGCGCGACCGGTTTGCGCCGCGCCTGAAGATGATCCAAGAGCGCCGCGCGGAATTGAAGGGGCAGATGACCGCCGCCCGCCGGCGCAGCAAGCAAGGGAATGCAAAGATCGAGACCATGACGATGATCCGTCAGGTGGTCAGCAAGCTGAAATTGCTGCAGCAGCATCAGGTCGGGCAGCTGCAGCAAAAACTGATCAATGCCGGCTATCGCTCGAAGGATGCCATCATCGTCTTCGCGTTCGCCAAGCTGGTCATGCCGTTCATCGGCCTTGGGGTCGGGCTGTTCTTGGGCAATGTCGATTGGAACAACCCGTTCGTGATGAGCCAAGCCAAGGGTTGGCTCATTGTCCTTGGCGTCGCCTATTTCGGGGCGCGCCTGCCGGAGATCATCGTCGCCAATGCCCGCGCCAAGCGGCACCATGCGCTGCGCAAGGGGCTGCCGGACGCGCTCGATCTGATGATGATCTGTGCCGAGGCGGGGCTATCGCTTGCCGCCGCGCTCGACCGTGTCGCGCGCGAGATGGCGCGTGTCAGCCCCGAGCTGGCCGAGGAGTTCGGCCTGACCTCGGTGGAGCTGGGGTTCCTGCCCGACCGCGCGGTGGCGCTTAGCCATCTCTACGAGCGTGCCAACCTGCCGGAGATCCGCGGCTTCGTGAACGTCATCGCCCAGACCGAGAAATACGGGACACCCATCGCGCAGGCGCTGCGGGTGCTCTCGAAGGAGTATCGCACCCAACGCATGCTGCGCGCCGAACAGAAGGCAGCACGACTGCCGGCACTGATGACGGTGCCGATGATCGTTTTCATCCTGCCGACATTATTCATCATCGTGATGGCGCCGGCGGTGATTAGTATCATGGATAATCTCTAGCCGTTATGGAAACGACGACATGGCCTGCGGCGTGGTGGTGGCGGGCGCGGGGGCAAGCGTCGGCTGAATGGGCGCCGCGCTTATATCGTTCTTGCGCTGCTGTAGGTATTCCTTCATGCGCGCCAGTGTCAGTTGCCGCGTCTCCTCGTCGACCTCGCCGTTGAGCAACTTCTTGGCCTCGGTATGTTTGCCGAGCATGCCATAAGCCAGCGCCAAATTATGCCGCGCCACGGGCGAACTATCGGATTTCTTGATGTCGGCCTTCAGCAGGTCGACCGCTTTTTGCGGGGTGCCGCTGAGCAGGTACGACATGGCGAGGTTGGTACGCACATTGGCAAGATTGGCCTTGGAGTTGTTACCGATGACGCGCTGATAGATGATCTGCGCCGCGACGTGATTGCCCATCATATCCTGCGTGACGGCCTCACCCATCGCCAGATCGATATCGTCGGGACGGGTCACGAGGCCGCGGCGGAAGGTCTCGAGTGCCTCGGCATACCGGTTGGCCTCGAGCTGCAGTTTGCCCAACATATAATTGGCCACGGGGTGCTTGGGCTGCAGCTCCAGCGCTTTGGTGAGTATCTCGGTTTCCTTTTGCGGTTGGCGCTGTTTCTCGTACATGCGCGCCAGCCCCAGATGCGCCTCGACATGGCCGGTCGATGCGGCAACGGCCGAGAGATAGTCGCGCTCGGCAGCGGCGTAGTTGCCTTGCTGAGCGGCACCATCCGCCCCGAGGATGAGCGCCTGCTCGCGCCCTGAAAGCGGGGCGAGGGCGGCGCTATCGACCGCCTTGGGGGTGCTAGCGGAATCGACCAGTTCGCAACCCGTGAGCGCCACGAGCATGACCAACGCAGGAATGAATCGCATGAGAACCTCCGCCTCGGATGGTAACGCAAATCCGATGTAACAACCAGTGGAAAACAGTGGGCATTTTCGCAGCATTTTAGGCGTATCGCGGCGCGGTGCGATCGCTAAAATTAACATAAAAAACGGCAGTAAATCGAAGGCTTACCGCATGATTATTGCTGACGCTGACAGCGGCGAGCGTTATGATACGCGCTGGGGAGATGGCCATGGCATCACGTGCAGTGCTACGACGGTTCAGGCATTCGCAAAGCGGCGTCACCGCGATCGAATTTGCGATCATCGCGCCGGTGTTGATGTTGCTGTTGATGGGTATCGTGGAGTTCGCGCTGCTGATGATGGTCTATAACGTGATGGAGGGTGCGACCTCGATCTCCTCGCGGTTGGGAAAGACCGGATTCTCGGCTGCCGGCGTGACGCGCGCCCAGACCATCCTCAACTCCATCGATGCGCGGGTGGGCGATATCATCGACTCGCAGAAACTAACGGTGACCTCGAAATTCTACAAGCAGTTCGACCAGATCAACGACCCCGAACCCTACATCGATACCAACGGCAACGGCAGCCATGATAGCGGCGAGACCTACACCGACATCAATGGCAATGGCCAGTGGGACTCGGACATGGGTTCCTCCGGCTATGGCAGCGCGGGGGATGTGGTGGTCTATAGCGCCAGCTACCCGTGGCCGATCACCACCCCCATCATGCGCGAGCTGATTGGAACGGACGGCATCTTCACCATCACGACCCGCGCAGTCGTGAAGAACGAGCCCTACTGATGGCGATGCGCGCACAGTGGCTACGCCGATGTATCGGCGACCGGCAGGGGATCGCGGTGGTGGAATTCGCCTTGGCGCTGCCGGTACTGATGACGCTGTTCTATGGCGTGATCGAGATCACGCGCTACATCCTCATCGCCCAGAAGGTGGAGAAGCTGGCGCATTCGGTGGCCGACGTGACCGCCCAATCGCAGACCGTATCGCTGGCCTCGCTCGATCAGGTGATGGCGGCGGCATCGGATAT
>JBIIAV010000011.1:0-23680 GCA_044239745.1 Rickettsiales bacterium | reverse complement strand
GAACGCCCGCACCTTGGCAACACTTGTCGCCGCGCCAAACATTCGCACGGTCGTCCTCGCTTCGCTTGGGCCCTATTACATGGGCGATACCAGCGTCACGCCGGATCATATCGGCAAGAACGCGGCTGAGAATTTCATCATGGAAAGCACCCGCGCGGAGGAAGCCGGCCTAAGCAAGGCCGCGCTGTTCGAGCGCGGGCTGGAGCGCACGATCGTCGCCCTTCAGCAGGCCGGTAAACGCGTCGTCCTGTTCGTCGATGTGCCGGAGCTGGATTTCATGCCCGAGCGCTGCTTGGATCGGCCGATGCGCCTGTTCGCAACTGCTACCACGAAACAATGCAGCATCGAAAAAGCGCGCGTGACGGCGCGTACGCAGGAATATCGCGCGGTGTTAAAAAAACTAGCGCAGCGGCATCCGAATGTGCGCATCTTCGACCCCACCGCCTACCTATGCGACGCCGATACATGTTATGCCGGCACCGCCGAGATGCTTTATTATCGCGATAGCCACCACCTCAGTCAGCGCGGCAGCGAGATGCTCATGCAGCATTTCAGCGCATGGCTAAAGGAACAGCGGTAACGCCAACGCACCGGCGGCATACACCACCACCCGCCCCGCTTTGGGAACGAAAAATTTCACCACGAATATCGGCGCGATGAGGTGCCACTGCGCCAGCGGCACCAACGCTCCCATCAGCACGAACCACCATATCCATGGTTTCTCGAAGGGCGAAACGGCGCGCTGTTTCGAAAAACGCAACATCAGCAGCATCAGCAGCAGCATCAGGAATGCGCCCTGCACCACCCCATAAAAACTATGTTCAGCAAGGATGCGCGCCATCGCCAGCAACGCGAACGCATAGGCATAGATGCTCGACGAAATCCACCCTTGCTGCCAGTGAATCGCCGCCAAAATCACCACGAATACCGCATAGGCGGTGTAGAGCAAGAACGGCTCGCCCATGCCAAAATGCAGGAAATAGCTGATAAAGATAGCGCCGCAGGCCAGCTCGATTGCGGTATAAACACTCGGGATCGCCCCGCCGCAATAGCGGCAGGCACCCCGCGTGCTCAGCCATGAAAGAATCGGAAATAGATCTTTCGGTTTCAAATCCGCGTTACAATGACCGCAATAGGGATGGCGCTCGAACGGGGTCTTGCCGCGCGGCAATCGGTACACCACCGAGCAGGCATAATTGCCCACCGCCGGCCCCAGTACCAACATCCAGATCACGCCTATCAGTGTCCACTGATATGTGGCGATCCAGTCGAGCATCTTAGTTCTTGATCGAGGCTTTAGGGTTCACGATGCCATCGAGGTAGCGGCCTTGGAACAAGGTGATGCCGAGCGCCTGCCCATATTCCACCGCTTGCTTATTGTCGCACCGCGTGAGGATGACGCGGTTGTTCCCGCATTGGCGCACCGCCTCCGCCAGCTTGATGTTTTTGGCGGATTTCACGTCCTGCTCGCCGTCGCTGTTCCAGATGAGCTTGATGAGATCGAAGCCCAAACGCTGACGGTCGATCTGCGGCAAGCCCAATTCCGAGACGCCATCAAGGCACACACGGTAACCCAGTTTCTGCACCGTATCCTTGGCCAGCAAAAAGGCCGCCATATCGGCGAACACATCGGCGATCTGAAGCTCCACCACGATCGAGACCTTCGTGCTGGGCTTGATGGCAGCGTCGAACTCCAAGAAGCGCGACGACAATAAGGTCGGGATATTGAGGTTAAGGCTGATCGGCTTGGAAAGATAGCGCAGCGGGCTGCGCTGGATGGCATCGAGCATGCGCTCATCGAGGATTTGTGTCAGGTATTTGAACAGCCAGCGGTTGGATAACAGATCGACATCGATGCCCATGCTCTGGCGCAAATGATTGATGTTGATGTACATCTCGTCGAACACCGTGCGCACGGGCGTTTCCGGCAGCGCCGCACAGATCGGCTGGCGGCGGATCGTCGCCGAAAGATCGACATCAAGCATATCGCGCTCGATGGTGGCGAGGTTGCTGGCCGTGAACACCGCCAGCGTTTTTTTCGTGCGCGGCGATGGTGCGGGCTGGCCGTCCACCCCCAATTGCGCGGCGCGCGGAACATTCACCTGCGATTGGCGCACACGATTCACCAACCGGCGCTTGCAGATATTCATGAATTCCTGCCACTGCGACTCAATGTCGTAGACCTTCGAGAAGGCGGGGTTCTCGTCGCCGTCGGCGGTGTAGGCCAGCGGGTCGTCCATGAACAGGTAGCGCAGCTGGAAGATCATTTTCTCCGTCAGCTGCCGCGGGAAATTCTTGACCATGACATAGATGGTCGAGTCCTCGCACAGGTAGATCGCGCCGTCGCGGTCGCCCAGCAGGTCGTTCATCAGGTTGGTGGAGATTTTTATCTGGTATTCGCTGCGGTAATGCTCGAGCAGCTTGGCAAAACTGAAGCACACCACCTGCCAGCCTTGCGGCGCGTCCTCCACCAGCTGTAGCAGCTCGATCAGGTGGGCTTCCGGCTCTCTACTCACTACCCGCATGCATCATCCTTCTATCGTCGCGTGGCTAGCGACGGCGTTTCTTGCGCCCATGATCATCGTCGTCTTCGTCGTCCTCTTCCGCGTCGCCGTCATCCTCTTCATCATCCTCGTCGTCCTCTTCCTCTTCATCGAAATCGTCGACGATCTTGTTATCACCGGCCAGCTCCGTGAACATGTCGTCTTCGGCATCGTCGGAATTCGGGTCGGACTCTTCGGCCTCCTCGTGTTCTTCCACCTCCTGAAGCGATGTCAGCTCCACGCCGTCATCCTCCATCGGCTCCAGCTCCTCAATGGCCTCGCCATCCTCGACGTCGGGCAGGTCACCCGCCAGCCCCATCAGGTCGTCCTCGTCGCGGGCGGGCTTACGCACAACTTTGGGTGGGACCTTGGCTTCCTTTTTGGCGGCAGGGGCGGCTTTTTTCTTGGCACCATCGGTCCATTTGTGGCTGCATTTGGGGCAGGTGATGGGGGCGACCAACCCAAAATCATAGAACTTGGCGTCACATTTCGGGCAAACACGCTTGTTGCCTAAATGATTCGACGTCATGGAGCCTCCGCCCTTTTTGTGTTTGTTCCTGTTGTTGCGCCCACAATCCAGTTCGGTTACAAACGCTTCTTCCATCACATAACGTGAGTTTCTCAGAAAACGCAAGTAGCCTCATGCATTCATCCAATAACAATCCACAGCCGATTACGGCAACGCAAGCAAAATCGCTCCAAGGCCGCTGCCGCGTGCCTGGCGACAAATCGATCTCGCACCGCGCGTTGATGTTGGCCAGCCTTGCGCTTGGCACCACCACCATCCACGATCTGCTCGAAGGTGAAGACGTTTTGCGCACGGCGCAAGCATTGCGCCAATGCGGCGTACCCATCACCCAGCATGGTCACGGCAAGTGGAGCGTCAGCGGTCGCGGTATCGGTGGCCTTCAGGAACCCTCGGACGTGCTCGATATGGGCAATGCCGGCACCGCCGCACGGCTGATGATGGGCATGCTCGCCACCTACCCCTACACCACGCATTTCACCGGCGACGAATCCTTGCGCAAACGCCCCATGCAGCGCGTCACCAACCCGCTGGAGGAAATGGGCGCCACCTTCTGGGCGCGCGATGGCGTACGCCTGCCGTTGGCCATGAAGGGCGCCGCCACGCCGCTGCCCATTCACTACACCCTGCCCGTGGCATCGGCGCAGGTGAAGTCGGCCATCTTGCTCGCAGGTGTCAACACCGCTGGCACCACCACCATCATCGAGCGCGAGGCCACCCGCGACCACAGCGAACGCATGCTGCGTTTCTTCGGTATTCCGGTCGAGTCGCACCGTCAGGCGGATGGTGCAATCGCCATCACCGTGCAAGGGCAGCCGGAACAAACCCCGCAGGATCGCGAGCTGTTCGTCCCTGCCGATCCATCCTCGGCGGCGTTTCCCATCGTCGCGGCGTTGCTGGTGCCCAACTCCACCGTCACGGTGACGGATGTCTGCCTCAATCCCTTGCGCACGGGGTTGTTCGAGGTGCTCAAACGCATGGGTGCGGATATCACCATCACCAACCAACGCGAGATGGGCGGCGAGATCATCGGCGACATCACCGCCAAAAGCTCGGCGCTGCAAGAGGTGGATGTGCCCGCCCACATCGCGCCCAGTATGATCGATGAATATCCCATCCTCGCCATCGCAGCGGCGTGCGCCAGCGGCAAAAGCGTCATGCGTGGCTTATCGGAACTGCGCGTCAAGGAGAGCGACCGCTTGGCCGCCATCATCGCGGGGCTGCGCGCCAACGGTATCGAGGCGCACGAGGACGGCGACGATCTGATCGTCTATGGCAAGAACGGCAAACCGCAAGGCGGCGGCACCGTCATCACCCATTTCGATCACCGCATCGCCATGAGCTTCCTCGTGCTCGGCCTTGTCACCGCCGAGCCGGTCACGGTCGATGATGGCCGCGCCATCGCAACCAGCTTCCCAAGCTTCCTGACGCTCATGCGCACCCTCGGTGCCAGCTTGCGCGAACGCATTCCCGCGCCCACCAGCCATCGCCGCATGGTCATCGCGATCGATGGTTCGGCCGCCTCGGGCAAGGGTTCGCTGGCGCGGCGCTTGGCCAATCATTTCAACCTCGATTACCTCGATACCGGCAGCTTATATCGCGCCGTGGGCATGCGCGTGATTTATGCCAACCAACAGCCGACGGATGTCGCCGCCGCCATCGCTGCCTCCCGCGCCATCAACGCGCAGGATCTGGCCAACCCCAAATTGCGTGGCGAGCGCATCGGCAAAGCGGCCAGCATTGTTTCCGCCATGCCGGAGGTACGCGACGTGCTGCTCGATTATCAACGCAACGTCGCCGCCAGCGAACAAGGCGCCGTGCTCGATGGCCGCGATATCGGCACCGTCATCTGCCCCGATGCGGACTACAAATTCTTCATCACCGCATCGCTCGAGGCGCGCGCCAAACGCCGCCACAAGGAATTGCAGGATTATGGCATCACGGTCGATTATCAGTCGGTCTACGACGACCTGATCGAACGCGACGAGCGCGACGCCAAGCGCAGCGTGGCGCCCATGGTCGCCGCGGCGGATGCCGTCACCATCGATACCAGCGACATGACCATGAACGAGGTGTTCGAGAAAGCGTTGGCCGTGATCAACGGCGGCTGAGCGCCGGATCGGTGTTCTTGTCCGCCCCCATCAGCCTCAGCACCTCGAGCTTGCCGGCGATGAATTCGCGGATATCCTCGGCCGAACGGTCGCTCAACGGTTTTTCATCGACATAGCGATCGAACGCGGTGCGCACCGCCTTGGCCAATTCCGGCGATTGGATCTTCGCATAATGGTGGTCGCGCAGTTTCGGGCGCGCTTCGGGTCTGCTTGGATCGGGCACGGGCTCTTGCTCCATATCGGCGAACACCGTACCGTCCGCCAAAACTCCGATGCGGTAATAATCACGCGGGATCGAACCGTTCGGATGCGACAAGGGCGGCGCCGCCACCGGTATCAGGCGCACGCTCATCTCGACGAGGCGCTTTTCCTCCACCTGCCCGACTTCGTAGCTTTTAAGCTCCGTACAATACTGGTATCGCTCATCCGAGCTGGGTCGAAAATTGCGCGTCAACTTTGCCATAACATCCTACATCTATTCCGTAAATCGAACCGTGCTAGCCTTTACCTTAGCGCATGCCGCTTAAGTATTGGTTAACGCCACGCATGGCCGCAAGGCAGGCTAACCCATTCTATTATATTCGTTTGAATGGCAGGCACCCTAACATAACCTGCCTGCAGGTGAAAGATAATTGCATGAAGATTTTGGCGTAATCGGCCAGCAAAGCGCTTGCTTTTTGTGTTTCTGGGGGTATGTATCCACCTCCCGCGCGCAGGTGCATGCGGGTTTATGCATGTTCAACCCCAACCAAGACTGACGCCGCAAGCGTCAGAGTAGAAAGACCGATCTCATGGCACAATCCACCGTCGTACGTAAAGAAGACTTCAAGGACGAGAACTTCACCACGGGCGAAAGCTTCGCCGACCTATTCGAAAACAGCGCCGCCGGCAAATTGTCGGAAGGCAGCGTAGTGCGCGGCACCATCGTCGGCATCGAAAAAGACCTCGCCATCATCGATGTCGGTCTTAAATCCGAAGGCCGCATTCCGCTTCGTGAGTTCGCCGTCGCAGGCCAACCGGCGGAAGTGCGTATCGGCGACCAATACGACATCTATATCGAGCGTATCGAGGACCGTCACGGCGAAGCACAGCTCAGCCGCGAGAAGGCACTGCGCGAAGAAGCATGGGTGAAGCTCGAAGAGATCCACAAGAACCAAACCAAGATCGAAGGCACCATCTTCGGTCGCGTTAAGGGCGGTTTCACCGTTGATATCAAAGGCGCCGTGGCCTTCTTGCCGGGCAGCCAAGTCGATATCCGCCCCATCAAGGACGTCACCCCGCTGATGAATATCCCGCAGCCGTTCCTGATCCTGAAAATGGATCGTCGCCGTGGCAACATCGTGGTGTCGCGCCGTGCGATCATGGAAGAAAGCCGCGCCGAAGCCCGTGGCATGCTGCTCGATAAGATCGCCGAAGGTCAGATCCTCGACGGTATCGTCAAGAACATCACCGATTACGGTGCGTTCATCGATATGGGCGGGGTGGACGGTCTCCTCCACGTTACCGATATCTCGTGGAAGCGTATCAATCACCCGTCGGAAGTGTTCGCCATCGGCGACGCGGTACGTGTCATCGTCACCAAGTTCGATGCCGAGACCAAGCGCATTTCGCTGGGCATGAAGCAGCTCGATTCCAACCCATGGGAAGGCGTCAGCCACAAATTCACCCAAGGCGCACGCCTCAAGGGTAAGATCACCAACATCACCGACTACGGTGCCTTCGTCGAGCTGGATTCCGGCGTGGAAGGCCTTGTGCACGTGAGCGAGATGAGCTGGACGAAGAAGAACGTCCACCCATCGAAACTGGTGCAGACCGGTCAGGAAGTCGAAGTGCAGGTGCTCGATGTCGATGCGACCAAACACCGCATCAGCCTCGGCATGAAGCAGTGCATCGACAACCCATGGAACAGCTTCGCAGCCAACTTCCATGAGGGCGACATCATCGAAGGTGAAGTGCGCAACATCACCGATTTCGGTCTGTTCGTCGGCCTGAAAGGTGAGATCGACGGCCTCGTCCACCACTCCGACATCAGCTGGAGCGAGCCGGGCGAAGAAGCCATCAAGAACTACAAGAAAGGCGACAAAGTATCGGCGCGTATCCTTGTGGTCGATATCGAGAAGGAACGTATCTCTCTGGGCATCAAGCAACTGAGCGAGAACCCAGCCGGCGACACCACTTCGGCCTACAAGAAGAACGACGTGCTGACCTGTAAGGTCATCGCGGTCGATAAGGACGGCATCGAAGTCGAGATCGCCGAAGGCGTGACCTCCTACATCAAGCGCAACGAACTGTCGCGCGATCGTCAGGATCAGCGTCCGGAGCGTTTCGCCGTGGGCGACCGCGTCGATGCGAAAGTCGTCTCGAGCGACAAGAAGACCGGCAAGGTTCAACTCTCCATCAAGCTGCTTGAGCAAGACCAGCACAAGAAAGCGATCGAAGAGTACGGCTCGTCGGATTCGGGCGCGTCGCTTGGCGATATTCTCGGTGCAGCACTTTCGGAAGCATCCGCTACCAAAAAGCCTGCCGCCAAGAAAAAATCCAAAGCCGACGAAGACGCGGCGTAGCGTTAGCTACCCATGCATAACGAAAGGGCACCGCAAGGTGCCCTTTTTGTTTGTGGCTTAGCGGGCTTTCCCCGTATCGCTGCTTTTTTGTGCCACGATGGTTTGGGGTGCTTTGTCGCTCCCGCCAAAGCTGAGTGCGGAGTTAATGGCAGCAATCGCTTTACCTGCCGCCGCTTTAACAGAATCGGGCAACACCGTATTGCACAACGCCTCGGTCGCCTGCTTTGCCACCGGCTGCGTCACGCTATAGGCTGCACCGCCTGCCGCCACCGAAAGCACCGTTGCGCCAACCGGCGTGGTCGGCACTGCCGTGGCGGTAAAGGTCGCCGTACCCGCACCTGCGGCCGCAACCGTACCTGCCACACCGCCAATCACGGTGCCGGCCACTTTGCATACATTATTTCCAGCGGTCGAACTGCCAGGCAATATCGCTTCCGCAGCTGCATTCAACGCTGCACCAACACCCTTATGAGCTTCCACTGCCGCCGCCGCACCAGCACCAGCAACACCAAGCAATCCGCCTTTAATATGGGGGTCAGTTAATACTGCAGTGGATACAAAACCTCCCTGCATTTTAGGAATCGTCCTCCAACTTTCACCTGTTTGTATATCAGGAGCATGATAACTCATAGGCAAGTTATGCGAGTATTTTTTGGGATAAGGCATATCCTTAGATCGAGCGAAATTTCGCTGTTCAATTGTTGTAGTAATCTCAGAATCCAATGTTCTATGAATTTCTGGATTTTTAAGAATATGTGACTTTAAACTGTCGGTGTGATGCTGATTATCCTTCAGGTATAATGCTTTCGATTGCGTTACATTATTGCCATAATTCATTGCCTCGGTATGAATAAATTCAGCATACTCTTTAAAATCAAAAGGTTTAGAATGAACCGAAACACTCATAAATATCTCCTATAAAATCTGAATACATTCATCCGATGATTGACTTAAACTTTACCCCCCCAGGTTAACATTTAGTTAACAATCCGTTACGGTTTGGTGACAATGCGTTTGACGCCTGAAAAGACCCCGTATTTATTGCTCGCAATCTGCGGGTGATTTTGTATGGTGCAGCGCCTACCACCTTAGTATCCATGGATTTTTGCATGCAACCGCACAGCGACCTTCTCATTGATCGTAAACGCCTCAAGTCGCAGCTCACCAACTGGCGGGCGCTGGCAGTGCTCGCGGTATTCGGTGCGGGCGCCGTGTTCTTCGGCGGGTTGGGCGCCCATGGCGGCAGCGCCATCACCGGCGATTACATCGCCCAGATCTCCATCGAAGGCATCATGGTCGACGACGAAAAGCGCGACGCCATCATGAAGGAAATTCTCGAAGATAACCGCGCCAAGGCGCTCATCGTGCGGCTCGATTCACCGGGTGGCACCACCGTCGGCGGCGAAGTAATTTATCTCCAACTCAAGGAGATCGCTAAAAAGAAACCCGTGGTCGGTGTCATGCACACGTTGTGTGCCTCGGCCTGCTACATGGCAGCGCTGGGTACTGACCATATGATCGCCCGCCAAGGCACCCTCACCGGCTCCATCGGTGTGTTGCTGCAAAGCGTCGAGATCAGCCGCTTGGCCGATAAGCTCGGCATCACCCCCATCACCATCAAATCCGGCGCGATGAAGGATGTGCCTGCGCTGGGTGAGCCCTTCACCGAGGAACAGCGCCGCATCGTCTCCGAAGTGGTGACGGACGCCTACAACCATTTCGTCGGCCTCATCGTCGAGAACCGCAAGATGGACGAGGCGCAGGTGCGTAAATTGGCGGATGGCCGCGTCTATACCGGCAGCCAAGCCCTGAATAACCAGCTGATCGACGGCATCGGTGGCACCGAGGAAGCCCTGAAATGGCTGACCGAGACCCGCAAGATCAGCCCGACGCTGAAAATCCAAGAAATCACCCCTGAGCCTGAGCTAGCAACCCTTTGGGACGAGCTTGGGATGGCTACCGGCATAAAAATATTCAACCGCAATGCAGTAGGGCTTGACGGGCTGGTCAGCATCTGGCATCCTTCCCTCACGCAATAACCACATGAATTCGCGAGAGAAACGATGACAAAGTCTGAACTCATCCAACGACTGTCCAAACGTTACCCGCATCTGTACCAGCGCGACATCGAAGTCCTCGTCAACACCATGTTCGACGAGATCACCAACGCCCTCAGCTCCGGCAACCGCGTCGAGCTGCGCGGCTTCGGTGCCTTCTCGGTACGTCAGCGCGAAGCACGCGCCGCACGCAACCCCAAGAACGGCGATATGGTCAGCGTCGGCCAGCGCCATGCTGTCTATTTCCGCACCGGCAAGGAACTGCGCGAACGCGTGACCAACGTAATCCCCAAAGAATAATCTTGGGTGCCGACACGCATTAAAAACTGCGGCCTCACCACCCCTGCATCCGTCACGCAAGCCTGTGCCACCGGCGCGTCGTTCGTTGGCTTCGTGCATCACGCCGCATCGCCGCGCCATCTTCCCATCCGCGATATCGCGCCGCTATATGCCCATGTCGCGCCAACCGTCGCCAAGGTCATCGTTCTTGTATCACCGGCGGATGCATTGCTCGATGAGTTGCCAAAGCCGGATTTTTGGCAAATCCACGGCGTGGTCGATGCCTCCCGCATCCACGCGATCCACGCCCGCACCGGCATTCCCGTCATCACCGCCATCTCCGTGCGCAACGCCGACGATCTGACCACCGTGCCAGCGCTTGAGGATGCAAGTTCGCATCTGCTGTTCGATGCCCCCCATGCCGGCAGCGGCCACCGTTTCGATTGGCAGTTGCTCACGGCGTTGATGCTCAGCAAACCTTGGTTCCTTGCCGGCGGCCTCACCGTCGAGACGGTCGCTGCGGCCATCCGCGCCACCGGCGCACCCATGGTCGATGTCAGCAGCGGCATCGAACGCGCTGTGGGTATAAAATCCGAGGAATTGATTGCAGCCTTCAATGCGGCTGTGCTACATGCGGCGCATGGCTAAGCTCAACACCGTTCCCGACGCGCAGGGGCATTTCGGCATCTATGGTGGCCGCTATGTTTCCGAGACGCTGATGCCCCTGATCCTCGAGGTCGAGAAGGCCTACGAAGCCATGCGCGGCGACGCCGCTTTCCGCACCCAGTTCGATGATCTGATGAAGCATTATGTCGGCCGCCCCAGCCGGCTTTATTTCGCGCCGCGCCTCACCGAGAAACTCGGCGGCGCCCAAATTTACTTCAAGCGCGACGAGCTGAACCACACCGGCGCGCATAAAATAAACAACTGCATCGGCCAAGTGCTGCTGGCCATGCGCATGGGCAAAAAGCGCATTATCGCCGAGACCGGCGCCGGCCAACATGGGGTCGCCACCGCCACGGTCTGCGCCCGTTTCGGGCTGGAATGCGTTATCTACATGGGCGCCAAGGACATGGAACGCCAAAAGCCCAACGTCTTCCGCATGAAGCTGCTCGGCGCCACCATTGTTCCCGTCACGGCCGGTTCGCAATCGCTGAAGGACGCGATGAACGAGGCCATGCGCGATTGGGTGACCAACGTCGCCGACACCTATTACCTCATCGGCACCGCGTCCGGCCCGCACCCCTTCCCCATGATGGTGCGCGATTTCCAATCCGTCATCGGCACCGAAGTGCGCGAGGAATCGCTGCGCCGCCTCGGCCGCCTGCCGGATATGCTGGTCGCTTGCATCGGCGGCGGCTCCAACGCCATCGGCCTGTTCCACCCTTTCCTCGATGATACAAGCGTCGCGCTCGTCGCGGTCGAGGCCGCCGGCCACGGCATCGAGACCGGCCAACACGCCGCCTCCATCACCAAGGGTTCCGCCGGTGTGCTGCATGGTTGCCGCACCTACCTGCTCCAAAATGCCGACGGCCAGATCACCGAGGCGCACTCCATTTCCGCGGGGCTCGATTATCCGGGCATCGGGCCCGAGCATGCATGGCTGAAGGATTTGGGGCGCGTGGAATACGTGAGTGCGACCGACGACGAAGCGCTCGATGCCTTCAAAATGCTGGCCGTCACCGAGGGCATTTTGCCCGCGCTGGAGCCTGCCCATGCGCTGGCACACGTCATCAAGCGCGCACCGACCATGCCGAAGGATAGCATCCTCGTGATGAATCTCTGCGGCCGTGGCGACAAGGATATCTTCACCGTCGCCGAGGCGCTCGGGGTCACGCTGTGAACCGCATCGACACTGCCTTTTCTGCCTGCAAGTGCGCCAACCGCGCCGCCTTCATCCCGTTCCTGATGGGTGGTGACCCATCGCTTGACGCCTGCGCCGCCTTGCTCGATGCGCTGCCCGCCGCTGGTGCCGATATCATCGAGCTGGGCATCCCTTTCTCCGACCCCATGGCCGATGGTCCCACCATCCAAGCCGCCGGAAAACGCGCGCTGGACGCGGGCGCCAGCCTGCACCACCTGCTGGATATGGTGCGCGGCTTTCGCGCTAAGCACGCCACGCCATTGGTGCTCATGGGCTATCTCAACCCCATCTATATCTATGGCTACGCCGCCTTCGCGCGCGACGCCGCCGCCGCGGGGGTCGACGGCATCATCCTTGTCGACCTGCCGCCGGAGGAAGCCGCCGAGATCGAGCCGCTGCTCACCCAGCACGGCATCGCCCTCGTGCGCCTCATCGCGCCCACTTCGGTGCCCGCGCGCCTGCCGCTGCTCACCCAGCATGCGCAAGGCTATCTTTATTATGTTTCCATCACCGGCATCACTGGTGCGGGTTCGGCAAGCGCGGCATCCGTCGCCACCAATATTGCCGCGATCCGCAAGGCCAGCGCACTTCCGGTGTGCGTTGGCTTCGGCGTCAACACACCGGCGGATGTGGCGGCGATGGCCGCGCATGCGGACGGGGTGGTGGTCGGTTCCGCCATCGTGCGGGTGATCCATGAAACGAACGGCGACGTGAACGCCCTTGGCGCCTACGTGCGCTCACTCGCAGAAGCTTGTCAGCGCTAAGGCCTTCACGCTCTTATCCGACTTTTTTCCGTATTGCTGCGGCGGGGGCTCTATCTGCGTGCGCAGCCCCATCATCACTCCCTTGAGTATGGCCGCAATGACTAACATCGGATCGGCATTGGCGCATGGCACGCGGTGCTCGATGCGCTTGTCGTAAAAATCCGGAATCGCCGGAATGCGCAGCGCGCAATAGCGGTTGTTCACGCCCCAACCGAAGATCTTCGGCACGTGGTCGGCGTCGTTCAGCCGCGCATAATCGGTGATCTCAGGAAAGAATACGGGCATGTCCTGCGCCATCGATTCCAGCAGGCCACCAAGGCTGTAGCGCAGTGTATCGCTCATCCATTCGTCGGTCTTGTGATAGGCGTTGATGCCGTCATCGTCCGCCAGATGCAGGTGGATATGCATGCCGCTGGAGGGCTCGTCGCTGAAGGGCTTGGCGGCAAAGCTGGTTTCAATCCCATAGCGCGCGGCATATTTTTCGATGATGGCGCGCATGCTCGAAAGCGCATAGGCCAGCGCCTCGGGCTCCATCACTCCCGTCACCAGTTCGTATTGGTGTTCGCCGCGTTCCTTCTCGATGCGTATCAGCGGAATCCCCTCGTGGCGTATCGCCTTCTCGACGGGCGACCAAAAACGATCCATGCCTTGCGGCGACGTGTCGGGCAGCATCACGTAACATTCAAGCTCAGCCGCCATCACGGGCGTCAGGGCATATTCGGTATAAAGGCTACGAATCAGTTCGGATATCGAGGGCATCATGCACAAATCACTCAGGGCTTACGGGAAGCCCTAGCTATCAGCGCGCCATACAAAACGCCATGGATTTTTGAAACTTATCAGCGGCAACTAAGCGACGTGGCTATTGAGCCACTCGACCAGTTGGCTTTTGGGCATCGAGCCGACTTTGGTCGCGATGGCCTTGCCGTCCTTGAACAGGATCATCGTCGGAATACCCCGCACACCATAGCGTTGCGGCGATTCAGGGTTCTGGTCGATGTTGACCTTCGCCACCGTCAGCTTGCCGTCCATATCCTTGGCGATCTCATCGAGGATCGGGCCGATCTGTTTGCAAGGGCCGCACCACTCCGCCCAAAAATCGACTAGGATTGGTTGGCTGCTGGTCAATACAGTCCCGTCGAATTCTGCATCCGTTACATGTTTCGTGCTCATGGAATCCTCGTTATTCTTTTTTAGATTTCGAAATACTTATACTTAGAGAAGTAGGTCTGCATCCGCCATTCGTCAAGCAGCAACGGATGTTTTCAACATAACATTTTTTTCAGGAAACGGGGTGTTTTTTACCGCATCGTCCAGCCACATCAGTTGGGCGGCCTGTGTCCAGACAATAGCGCAACGCACTGGGATATCAGGATAGATCTGGGAAATGATCGCGTGATAGGTCTTCAGTTGCAGCACATAGGCCGGCGGCACTTCGCTTTCCGTGCTCGGCACATGCAGGCCGGTCTTATAATCGACGATCACCATCCCCTCGGCAGTGTGCGTCAGCAGGTCGATTTGCCCGCTGATGGGAATAGCCACTCCTTCATGCGTCAGCGTACCGGCGATGCTCGCTTCGGGCATGCGCGGCGCTTGCCACAGCCAGCGCTCCTTGGCGTGTAGCGCCATCACTTCCGCCACTGCCTTGCGTCGTTCGGCCTCGTTCCAATCCGGCGCGACATAGGCCACCAGCGCCGCGACGGATGCCGCATCGCTTTGCGCATGCATCAGCTCCAGCACGCGGTGGATGCGCACGCCGCGCTCCTTGGCACCCATCACCCCCGTGCGCACTTGCACTGCCGGCTGCATCGGCGCAAGGGCGGAGGGCGACAAAAGCGGTGTCGTCTGTATATCCGCCACCGGCGGTTGCTGCGCCCAAGCCGGTAGTGGCAGCGTTTGCTCCAATAGCGGTGGTTGTACCGTTGCTGTGGGCTTGGCCACACCTTCTTCAAGCGTCAGCGTGCCTTCGTGCGCCACTGCACCCAGCGCCCGCATCGATTGCGCGATCATTTCATACCATGCATCGGGCTTCGCATCAGCGATACCGAAGACGTGCAGCTCGTCGCGCGCGCGCGTCACCGCGACATACAGCAAGCGGTAATATTCCTGAAAAAGCTGGGTGCGTTTGTGTTGTTTCGCCGCCACCAGCCGCGCCGAGAGCTTCGCATGCTCCGACATCGCCAGCATCGGCAAAGGTTGGCCATGCTCGCTTAGAGCCACGAAGAATTTCTCGTGCTGTGTCGTCGGCACGCTCACCGTATCCGCCATAATGACCACCGGCGCCTCGAGCCCCTTGGCGCCATGCACCGTCATGATGCGCACGAGATTTTCCTGCCCCGATTCCTGTTCGCGTTTGATGCTGCGTGTGCTTGCCTGCAACGCGTCGTAGAAGTTGGCAAGCGTCGGCATGCGGTGGCTGGTCATGGCGGCGGCTTGCGCCTTCAGCTCATCGAGCACCTCGTGCACTTCGGCGCCGAAGCGTTTGGCGAAGGCGCGGCGCTTGCCCGAGACTTCCAGCACCTGCGTCAGGAAGGCATAAGGGTTGGCGTTCGCGTGCTCCAGCATCTGTAGCAACCACGGTTCCTGCACTTGCTGCCACAGCGATGCAGGGCGGCCATAGGCAAGCGCGCGCAGCGCTTCGTCGCTCATGCCCACCAGCGGCGAGCGCAACACCTGCGCCAAGGCAAGGTCGTCGCTCACATTACCGCACCACGCCATCAGCGCCAGCAAGTCGCGCACCGCAAGATGCTCGGAAAGCACCAAGCGATCGAGCCCCGCCACGGGGATATCGTTGCGTTGCAGCGCCCGCATCAGCGGTGCCACCAGCGGGTTGCGGTTCTTCACCAAGATCAAAATATCACCGGCGCGCAGCGGCCGCCCCGCGCTTGCCAGCGGGCGCTTTTCCACCATCAGCCACCGGTGAACGGTAGTGGCGATCTGCTCCGCCAGCAGGTGCGGCGCGCGGTGTTGCACCTGCGATTGCAGCGGCAACAGCATGCGTTCGGGCGTTTCTTTTTCCGGCGCCACCACGGGTGCATAAAGCCGCACACAGCCCCATGCATCGCCACGCGTCAGCAAGTGGGGCTGGCCCTCACCGGCGGATCGGATCGCCGCATCGATGGCCGGCTGCGCGCATAGATGGTTGACCAACCGCAACACCGCCGCCGTCGAACGGTACGATTTTTCGAGCGCACGCACGTTGAATCTGCTGGCACTTTCCGCAAGCGTCGCCTCGAACACATCGCGGTAGCGCCCGAACTGCTCCGGTGCCGCGCCTTGAAAACTATAGATGGATTGCTTCTCATCGCCCACCACCAGCACGCTGCGCGGTGTATTCTCGCCTGCGTTGGCCACTAACTCCTCTACCAGCGTATGCGCCATGCGCCACATCGCGCTGCCGTTGTCCTGCGCCTCATCGATCAGCAGATGGTCGATGCGGTGGTCGAGCTTGCTCATCACCCAGCCCAGCGTTTCCGGCTGCTGCAGCAGCTCCAGCGTGCGCGCGATCAGGTCGTCGTAATCGAGTGCGTGGCGCGAAAGTTTCGCCGCTTCGTAAAATTCGAACAGAGTCTTGGCCACCACCGCCACCGCGAAGGATTCCTCGGCGCAGGCCAGCGCACGGGTCTGTTCGGCGTAGCGCATCACTCCAGCCGCCACGCGTTGCAGCGTCACGCTCAGCGGGTGGTCGGCGGCATACTCCTTTGTCAGCAAGTTCTTGCGCAGCTCGCCATCGCTTTGTTTGATGAACAAGTGGATAAAATCATCGCGCAGGTCGGCGCGATGCGCATCATCCGCCGCGAGCCATGCCGCAAGCCCCTCACCCATCTCGCGATTTGTTTTGGTCTTGTGGGCAAGTAATTCAGGCAGATGATCGCGTAACAGCGCCGCATCCGCCGCGCTGATGGCATCATGCAATCCCGCGTCCAGCATCGCTTGCGTGGTGTCGGCTGCAAGGCCGTGGAACGCATAGAGATGCCCGCGCAGCGAGGAAATATCCTGCGCGCGCCATATCACATCCCAGTGACGCCGTTGCTTGATGATATCCGCCGCGATGCTATCGAAGCGCACTTCGCCGCCGCGCGCACCGATCAGTGCCAGCGCCTGTTTCAGCGATACATCCGCCGATTGCAACCCCAGCAGCAGCCCGTGTTTCGACTGCCGCAGCACTTCTTCGGCTATGGCGTCCTCCAGCACCGAAAAATGCGGGGCAATGTTCGCCTCCATCGGGAAGCGCCTCAGTATATGCTGGCAAAATCCATGGATGGTGGTGAGTTGCACGCCACCACTCGGGCTATCGAGCACGGTCGCAAACAGGCTGCGCGCCCGCGCCATGCGTTCGGCATCGGCGGGTATGCCGAGCAATTTCTCGATGGTTTCGGCGCAGGCGGCGTCGGTCGCCAGCAGCAAGCCGCGCAGCATATCGAGCACCCGCACCCGCATTTCGCTTGCCGCCGCCTTGGTATAGGTGATGCACACGATATGTTCCGGCGGCACGCCCAGCAGCAGCAATTTCACCACGCGTTCGGTCAGGGCGGTGGTCTTGCCGCTGCCGGCATTGGCCGTGATCCATTCCGATTTCAAATGAGCACTCAATGGCTTAACCCCTCGAAATGACCGCGCGTTGCCGATAGCGACGACGATCATTCCTGTTCAACAAAACCGCATTTCACCACGTTTTATTAACCTAATCTTTACCTGTTTTGGCGATACTGGGTGGATAGATCCGGATCCACGGACATATAAAACAGCTAGAGGCCTTGCATGCACCCAGTCGCTCGCCAAGCAACACCGGATAATCAGTTACTCTTTTTACCGGGCGTATTCAACGAAACCTTGAGCCTTCTTTTCGATGCCCACCACTATTTCCAGTCGCGTGGGGTCGAGGATCAGGCCAGCATCCCCGAGGATATGCGCCTGACATATTCCAACGAGATGACACGGGTCACCATGCGTTTAACCAGCGTCATGGCGTGGCTGATGGTGCGCCGCGCGGTCTATGCCGGCCGCATCGAGGAGGAAAAAGCCTCGGATAGCTACCGCCTCGACGGGGCGGAGATCTGCCTCAAGCACCTGCCGGATGCGCTGGTCGCGATGCCCTATTACCTTAACTACCTGTCGGAGCGTTCGCTCAACCTGTATGAGCGCATCCACCGGCTGGATGGCATGGCCTATGGCCAGCCTGCCGTGCAGCAACGCGCGGAACTGCACTAGCATTCCCTAAATTTCACACAACTGTCACACAGCGCGATGTGGCCGCATGGTATGTTTACCCTGAATCATTGGGGTAACCACGGCCATGCCAAGCGCAATCGAACAACCAACGAAAACCATCAACTGGGGCGGCGTCATCAAGGGCGTCGCCATTGTCAGTGCGGTGGTCGTCGCTGGTGTTGCCGGTTTCTATGCCCTTAATTTTGCCGCCGGTTTCTTTATGCCCGCGTTCATCGGCAATGCTACAGCGGCAGGCCCCTTGGCAACCGGCGCTTTGGGCGTTGCTTCCACCATTGGTGGCTATCTCGGTGCCGCATGGGCGGCCGTCGCCAGTTTTGTCACTTCCCTGCCTGCTGCGTTCGTCAGCGCCTTCGGGTTAACTGGCACCATCACCGCCGCGCAAGCGGCCAGCGCCACCACCGCCCTTAGTATTGCCGGCGCGACGGCGGGTACAGTGGTAGTGGCACATCCAGCGATTAATGCATTCAATCAGCTTCAGTTTACCAACAGCCCCATGCCCGATAGCAGCAGCGCCCTTGGCGCAACACAGGCCGTGCAAGCCGCCCACATGCATAACGCCGCGCACATCACTCAGCATATGGCGGCCGATCACGCGGTCGAGCAGCAAAAACCACAAACCAACTGGATGGATCGCTTCAAATCCACCGCCGGCTTCAAAAGCCATGCCGAGGCTGCCCGCGCCAGCAGCTCCACCATGGGCGGCATCACCCCGCGTGACGCCAACTTCGCCAAGCAGGTGGAGGCCGATACCGCCAACCTGAACCGTGAAATGGCGAAATAGCGCCCCGCGAACGCCGCCTCTAACGCGCGCCAAATTCCCTAAAATTTTAAGTAATTGTAAAGGTTTTTGTCACAGAACCTTCACACAATAATCGCGCCATTGTCATACGACTGTCACAATCCTGTGGTAGGTTGAAAGTAAGGAAGAACACCACCGCACAGGATACCGACATGAGCAACGAAACCAACATTACCAGTGACACAACAAAGTTTGCTGCAAGCCGTGCCAACGAATTCAATTTCTCTGGCAAAGCAGAAATTACTGGCTGTAGCGCTTCCATTAAAGACCAAATCATGAATGATTTGATTGTAAGTGCTCACAATCTTTCTGGCACTTTCGGTAAATCCGTAACGGGTGGTATTGCAACCGCCGCCATTACTGGCAGCCCCCTTGCCGCTGGGCTGATGACCGCAGGGATTGCAATCAACAACCTATTTTCTGGTGGCAAGGGCCGCGCATAAATTTCACTGACCTAACCTTCATGAAACAAAAAGCCCGCCAACCGGCGGGCTTTTCTTTTATGCTTTGTCCGCAAACGGCTATTTCTTCTTGGTGCCGGTCGCATCCGTCGTGAACGGCGTGAACATGCTGAAGGCCTTGGTGAACATTTCCATGTTCTGTTTGCCGATCTCCTCAAGCTGCGTCGCCACTTGGCTGAAGCTGCCCAAGGTACCCATTCCCATCATCTCGCGCATTTTGTCTTGGTTGCCGGAGAAGGTCTTCATGGTCGATTCAAGGTAGTGCGGCACGAATTCCTTGAGCGAGTTGTCATAGAACCCGATGATGGAGCGCAGGAAATTCGTCGGCAGCAGATGCTCGCCCGAGGATTCCTGCTCGAAGATCACCTGCGTCAGGATCTGGCGGGTGAGATCCTCGCCGGACTTGGCGTCGTAAACGATGAAGTCCGCGCCTTCTTTCACCATATTGCACAAATCTTCCAGCGTCACATAGCTCGAGGTGTCGGTGTTGTAGAGGCGGCGATTGGCGTATTTCTTGATGACAATCGGTTCGCTACTTTGCGTTTTCTTGCTCATACGATCCTCAGTACGGGTTATGCTTTCTTTTTTCTGTGGGTTGACCTAACATCACTCCATTGCTTTTGGCAAGCATTACAAGGAGACCCATGTCGGCGAATCAGGATTATCAGAAGCGCGCTGCGGATTTTTTGCGACAGTGGCAGGAACAAATGACCCGCCAAATGAACCATCCCGATGCTATCGCTGCCATGCTCGCCGCCATGCAACAATTCGGAGCCCAACCCCATGATGCGAATGCCCGACGCCCTGCCCATGCACCTGATGCTCGCGATGATGCAATCCGGCATCTTACCGAACGCGTACGCACCTTGGAGCACCAACTTAAGCAGCTTCATGCCCGAATGGATGCGGCCCAAAAGCCCGCTCGAACAACAGACCGAAGCGCTGCTAAACCTGTGGCAAAAAGCAAGCGAGCCGTGGCTGAACGCCGGCAGTCCAAGCCAAAAACCAAGCCCAAGCGCAAACGCTAGCAGCGAAAACGCCTTCAGCGATTTCATCAACGATTTCTTCAACCCCGATTTCGTACAATCGCTCGGCAGCGAGGCCTTCAACCGCAGCACCGGTTTTCTGCAGGGCATGCAGGCCTACCTCGCCAGCGATTACGAGCGCCCCGAAAAGGAATACGATGTGCTATGGCAGCGCGGCAGCGCCCGCCTGCTCGACCTCGCGCCGGAGGCGACGGATGCGGTGGCCATCCTGTGCGTGCCGTCGCTCATCAATAAATCCACCATCCTCGATCTCTACCCCGAGGTGAGCTTCGTCGAATTCCTGAAAAAACGCGGCTTCCGGCCCCTCATCCTCGATTGGGGCACGCCGGATACCGAGGAGTGCGAATTCACCACCGCCGATTACATCAGCTTCTACGCGCTCGATGCCTTGCATGCCTTGCGCGAGAACCATGACGGCCCCATTGCACTACTGGGCTATTGCATGGGCGGTATTTTCACCACCGCCATGGCGCAACTGGCCGCGCGCGAGGTCGATGCCTTGGTGCTGCTCGCCACCCCTTGGGATTTCTCGGCCGAGGATGCACCGAGCATCCTGCTCGCACCCGCCACCCAGACCATGCTGCGGCAATGGATCAACTCGCAATATCCGGTGCAGCCCCTCGTCACCCAGACCATCTTCCACATGATCGACCCATGGCGCGTGCAGGAAAAATTCAGCAACTACCCCTTCCTGAACGCTACCGAAAAGACCCATTTCCTCGCAGTCGAGCAATGGGTGAACGACGGCGTGCCCTTGGCCAACCAAGTCGCCGAGGAATGTTTCGTCGATTGGCCGCAAGGCAATATCCTCGCCAACCATCAATGGAAGATCGGCCGCCGCTGGATCGAACCGGCGCTCATCACCTGCCCCACGCTTGCGGTCATCCCCACGCGCGATCGCATCGTGCCCAAGGGCTGCGCCCTGCCGCTCACCAAGCGCATCAAGCGCTGCGAAACGCTGTTGCCCGAATGCGGCCATGTCAGCATGGTGGTCGGCAAAAAAGCGCGGACACAGATGTGGGAACCCGTCGCCAACTGGCTGGATTCAAAATTTTAGTGCATCGCACACCGAGCTTCTGGACAACCCCCGCCGATACGCCTACAACGCAGCGTCACCATAGGGGAGAGAATCATGGCCAATGCAAATGATATCGTGATTGTGGATGCCGTGCGCACCGCTGTCGGCAACTTCAGCGGCGGCCTTGCCACGCTAACCGGTGCGCAGCTTGGCGCCGAGGTCATCAAGGCGTTGCTCGCGCGCAACAAGATCGCCGCCGCCGACGTGAACGAGCTGATCATGGGTCAGGTCCTCACCGCCGCCACCGGCCAAAATCCCGCACGCCAAGCGGCGATTCACGCGGGCTTGGCGAACGAATCCACCGCCATGACCATCAACCAAGTCTGCGGCTCCGGCCTTCGCGCCGTGGCCGAGGGCATGAAATCCATCCGCAACGGCGACGCCACCATCGTCATCGCCGGCGGCCAGGAATCGATGAGCCTCTCGCCGCACGCCATGCAGCTGCGCAGCGGTGTCAAAATGGGCAACGGCGCCATGATCGACACCATGATCCAAGATGGATTGTGGGACGCTTTCAACAACTACCACATGGGCATCACGGCCGAGAACATCGCGCAACAATTCCAGATCACGCGCGAGGATCAGGATAAATTCGCCGCCAGCAGCCAAGCCAAGGCCGCCAAAGCACAGGCGGAAGGCAAGTTCGCCGCCGAGATCATTCCCATCACCATCAAGAACAAAAAAGGCGATGTGATCGTGGATAAGGACGAATTCATCCGCGGCGATTCCACCTTCGAGGTGCTCAGCAAGCTGCGCCCCGCCTTCAAGCCGGACGGTTCCGTCACCGCCGGCAATGCATCCGGCATCAACGACGGTGCCGCCGCCACCTTGCTGATGACCCGCGCCGAAGCCGAGAAACGCGGCCTCAAGCCGCTGGCCGTCATCGCCGCATGGGCGACCGCTGGGGTCGACCCGAGCATCATGGGAACGGGCCCCATCCCCGCATCCAAAAAAGCGCTCGAGAAAGCCGGCTGGACACATGCCCAGCTCGACCTTATCGAGGCGAACGAAGCCTTTGCGGCGCAGGCCATCTCGGTCAATCGCGGCATGGGCTGGGACGAAACAAAGGTGAATGTGAACGGCGGCGCCATTGCCATCGGTCACCCCATCGGGGCATCGGGTGCGCGCATCCTCACCTCACTCCTGCACGAGATGCAACGCCGGAATGCAAAAAAAGCATTGGCAACCTTGTGCATCGGCGGTGGTATGGGTATCGCCATGTGCGTCGAGGCCGCGTAACGCCATCACCCCTCTCGCGCATACAAAAAATAAAAGGAGCACCCCATGGGCATGAAGAATCGCACAGCACTCGTCACCGGCGGCACCCGCGGCATCGGACGGTCGATCGCAATCGACCTTAAAAAAGCCGGTTGCAAGGTCATCGCCAGCTATCACGGCAACGAGGAAGCAGCGCTCGCTTTCAAGAAAGATACCGGTATCGAGGTCATGCGCTTCGATGTCGCGGATTTCGAGCAATGCCAGCACGCCGTGCGCCGCATCGAGGCCGAGATCGGCGCGGTCGATATCCTCATCAACAACGCCGGCATCACGCGTGATGGCTTCATGCATAAAATGGGCGAAGAAAGCTGGGACAGCGTCATCGATACCAACCTCAAATCCTGCTTCAACATGGCGCGCGCCGTCATCGAGGGCATGCGCGCACGCAGCTATGGCCGCATCATCAATATCAGCTCCATCAACGGTCAAACGGGGCAAATGGGGCAAACGAACTATGCCGCCGCCAAAGCAGGCGTGTTCGGTTTCACCAAATCGCTGGCGCGTGAATGCGCCAACAAGAACATCACCGTCAACGCCGTGGCGCCGGGCTACATCAACACCGAGATGGTCGCCGCCGTCTCGGCGGACGTGATGAAAGGCATCCTCGCCAAAATTCCCGTCGGGCGCTTGGGCGAAGCGGCCGAGATCGCCCGCGCGGTGTGCTTCTTGGCCGACGATATGGCCGGCTTCATCACCGGCGAGACGCTATCGGTCAATGGCGGCCAACACATGGAATAAGCGCCCACGCGCCGTTTCCCTATTTTTTCAATAAATCGCATCACTGACATAAAACTGTCATGATTGCCTGCTAAGCTGCCGCTTCGCTAACGGAGGCACGCATGAAAGACTATCTCGATACGAAAACCGATTCGGATATTATTTTTAACCTTGAAGCCAGCGCCATCACCCAAACGATGGCCGAGCAGAACGCCATTCTTGAAGTCTTAAAAGCCTTAGAAAAGAAGCGCCTTCGGCTGAATCTCAGCCACAAAAGGTTTAATACAGCTTTATTCGATCTCCACACCACCGATGGGCCAATCACCGATGAAGAGTCTAAAACTCTAAAGGCTCTTGTCAC
>JBIIAV010000083.1:0-6465 GCA_044239745.1 Rickettsiales bacterium | reverse complement strand
GGAGTTAGCGCCGTTCCAGCGCCCCGTCGATCCGCAAGGGTTCGACCCCAGCGCCGGCGCCGCCGTCGGCACAGGAGGGCTCTACTAATGCGCGCCGAGATCATCACCTTGAAAGAACAGTTCACCGCCTCGCAGACCCTGCTCGCGAGGTGTCTTTGACTGGGACAACCTATTGAAACAGGCCGAAGCATTGAATGCCGAGGCTGAAAATCCCGATCTATGGAATAACCCCGAAAACGCACAAAAAATCATGCGCGAGCGTACGCGGGTCGATAACCTCATCACCAGCTTCCGCCGCATCGATACCGCCTTCAATGACACGCTCGAGCTGCACGAAATGGCCGAGTCGGAAGGCGAGGAGGCCATGCGCGCCGAAGCGCAGGCCACCCTCGAATCGCTGGTGCGCGAAATCGGCAAGATGGAACTCGAGGCGCTGCTCAACGGGGAGGCGGATGCGAACGATTGCTACATCGAGATCCACCCCGGTGCGGGCGGCACTGAAAGCCAAGACTGGGCCTTCATGCTCTACCGCATGTATCTGCGCTGGGGCGAGCGTCGTGGCTTCAAGGTCGATATCATCGACGAGCAAACGGGCGATGAAGCGGGCATCAAATCTGCCACCATCCGCTTGAGTGGCCACAACGCCTATGGCTGGGCAAAAACGGAATCGGGCGTGCATCGCCTTGTGCGCATCTCACCGTTTGATAGCAACGCCCGCCGCCACACCAGTTTTGCCAGCGCATGGGTCTACCCCGTGGTGGATGAGAACATCACCATCGTCATCGAGGAAAAGGACGTGAAGGTCGATACGTTCCGTAGTAGCGGGGCAGGTGGGCAGAACGTGAATAAGGTCGAATCCGCCGTGCGCCTCACGCACATCCCAACCAATATTTCCGTCGCCTGCCAGAACCAGCGCAGCCAGCACCAGAACCGCGAAGAGGCATGGAAGATGCTGCGCGCGCGGCTGTATGAGCACGAGCTGCGCAAACAAGAGGCCGCGACGGATGCGCTCAACAGCCAAAAGACCGACAATGCATGGGGCCACCAGATCCGTTCCTACGTGCTGCACCCCTACCAGATGGTAAAGGATTTGCGCACCGGCGCCGAGACCAGCAACACCCAAGGCGTGCTCGATGGCGACCTCGACATGTTCGTCAACGCGTCACTCGCTGCCCGCGTGAAGGGGAATGTGGAGAAGTGACGGTTTTTACCACCATCCAAAACCTCGTCCGATTTCGATAATTTGTTGGATTATTTCAAAAATAAAGTACACGTGTTCTAGCCAGCGCATAACGCATTCCCTTTTAGTTTTTTAAAAAACGATGAAATAGAGATGCGTATGCAGCTTAGATAAATCCGAACGGATTTTTTGCTGGTTCGCCTGACAAGTTTCTGTCATCAGCCAGCAGAAACTTTCAATATTAGCGTTACATTATTTTACTGTGAATAGCAAGTGCCCTCAGCAGTCACCTTGCAACAATGTGCATAAACCCCTACATAGCGCCCCATGAACAGCCTCGGCTTCAACAAACCTGAAAAAGATACCCGCGTGGTGGTTGCCATGAGTGGCGGGGTGGATTCGTCCGTCGTCGCGGCGCTGTTGCATGCCCAAGGCTACGAGGTGATCGGCATCACGCTGCAGCTTTACGACCATGGTGTCGCGGTCGGCAAGAAGGGCGCCTGCTGCGCGGGGCAGGATATCCATGATGCGCGGCGGGTGGCCGATTCGCTCGGTGTGCCGCATTATGTCCTCAACTACGAAAGCAAGTTCAAGGAATCGGTGATGGAGGATTTCGCCGATACCTATCTCGCCGGCTCCACGCCCGTTCCATGCATCCGCTGCAATCAAAGTGTGAAGTTCAAGGATCTGCTGATGACCGCGCGCGATCTTGGCGCCGATTGCATGGCCACCGGCCATTACGTGCAGCGCATCGTCAATGCAGCAGGGCAGGCGGAGCTGCATCGCGGCGCCGATCCGGATAAGGATCAAAGCTATTTCCTATTCGCGACCACGCAAGAACAGCTCGATTTCCTGCGCTTTCCACTCGGCGGCCTGCGTAAGGAGGAAACCCGCGCGCTGGCCGAGAAGTTCAATCTCGCTGTCGCCGAAAAGCCCGATAGTCAGGATATCTGCTTCGTGCCCACCGGTGGCTATGCCGATGTGATCCAAAAAATTCGCCCCAACGCGGCGCAAGCGGGCGAGATCGTCCATGTCGATGGCCGCGTGCTGGGCGCGCATACGGGCATCATCCATTATACGGTCGGCCAACGGAAAGGCTTGGGCGGCGGCAGTGGCGAGCCGCTGTATGTGGTGAAGCTCGATGCGGCGAACAAGCGTGTCATCGTCGGCCCGCGCGAGGCGTTGTCGCGCCAGCAATTCGATATCAAGGAGCTCAACTGGCTCGATACGCTCGCTCCGCGCAGCGAGATTCGCGTCAAAATGCGCTCCGCCCAATCGCCGATGGTGGCTTCCATTCAGCCGTCCTCGCTCGCCCATGCGGTGGTCGCGCTGGCCGTGCCGTACGAGGGCATTGCACCGGGGCAGGCCTGCGTCGTTTACGACGGCGACCGTGTGCTCGGCGGCGGCTGGATCGCGGCATAGCCGAAGCGAATTTATTGCGCTGCATTAATCCTTTCTTAGGGTTTTTATGGTCATAATGGCCTTATGAACCTGATCGTCGCCGCATTCCTTCTTTACCTCGGTAGCGCCATGCTACTGCGCGCCCGCCGTTTGGGGCAGGGGCGCCGTGTGCGGGTCCGCATCACGCGCTAACGCGCCTTTTTGCATGAATATTTCTCAGTAATGCCTTGAATATCTGCCTTTCTTATGGCAGATTCTCCCCCGTATTAAGGGGAGGCTACCATCGCTGTTTACTTACATATCGGGGATCTACCAGCATCGGTCACGTTCGAGGGCGACATCGCCGTCGATACCGAGGCCATGGGGCTGAACAATCAGCGCGATCGCCTCTGCCTCATCCAACTCTCCGACGGTAAGGGCGACGAACATCTCGTCCAGTTCCTGCCCAACCAATACCATGCGCCGCGCGTCGCCGCGCTGCTTACCGATGCCGCGCGCGTCAAGCTGTTCCACTTCGCACGCTTCGATGTTGCCATTTTGAAGCATTACCTTGGCGTCACCACCGCACCCATTTACTGCACCAAAATCGCTTCGCGCCTCACGCGCACCTTCACCGATCGCCATGGGTTCAAGGATATCTGCCGCGACCTGTTGGGCGTCGAGGTATCGAAGCAACAGCAATCTTCCGATTGGGGGCAGCCGACCCTCACGCCCGAGCAGCAGGAATACGCCGCTTCCGATGTGCGCCACCTGCACCGCTTGCGCGAGAAGCTGGATGCGATGCTGGCGCGCGAAGGCCGCACGCATTTGGCGGCGGAATGTTTCAGGTTCCTGCCCACCCGCGCCGAGCTGGATCTGGCGGGCTGGCCGGAAATCGATATTTTCTCGCACTAGCCGCATGAGCAAACCCGCCCACACATCGCCGACCTCTCATGCGCTTGATGCGGCACGCGCCGTCATCGCCCGCGAGATCGAAGGCCTCGAGGCTGTCGCCGGTGCGCTCGACGAACGTTTCGTTGCGCTCGTCAACCGCATCGCGGGCCTCAAGGGTCGTGTCATCGTCAGCGGCATGGGCAAATCCGGCCATGTCGGCCGCAAGATAGCGGCAACGCTCGCCTCCACCGGCACACCGGCTTATTTCGTCCACCCGTCGGAGGCCAGCCACGGCGATCTGGGCATGATCACGGCGGACGATCTGGTGCTGTGCCTTTCCAATTCCGGCGAAACACATGAGCTACGCGATATCATCGCCTATACGCGCCGCTTCTCCATTCCGCTGGTAGCGCTGGTGCGGCGCGATGGTTCGGTGCTGGTCGATGCGGCCGATATCGCGATTGTGTTGCCGGAAGTGCCGGAAGCCTCGCCCATCGGCGTGCCCACCACCTCCACCACCATGATGCTGGCGTATGGCGACGCGTTGGCGATCGCGCTGCTCGAGCGTAAATCCTTCTCCTCGACCGATTTCGGCGTCTTCCACCCCGGTGGCAAGCTCGGCGCCCAGTTCATCCGCACAGCCGATCTCATGCATGTCGGCGAGGAACTTCCTTGCGTCAGCGAATCTACGCCCATGCAGCAAGTACTACTCACCATGACGGCCAAACGCTTCGGCTGCGCCGCTGTGGTCGATGCGCGCGGCGCGATGACCGGCATCGTGACGGATGGCGACCTGCGCCGCCATATGGGGGCGGATCTCATCACCAAGACCGCCCAGCAAGTGATGACCCAAAATCCCATCACCATCACCGGCGCCATGCTCGCGGCCGAGGCGCTGGGCATCATGAACAGCAAATCCATCACCTGCCTTTTCGTCGTCGAGGAGGGAAAACCCGTAGGCATCCTGCACATCCATGATTGCCTGCGCGCAGGGGTGATGTAGCCGTGGCACCGATGGAGCAGCCCGATAAGCGGCGCATCTCGCCGATGTGGGCGGTGCGCGAGGTCGACCATCTTTTTTCGCGATTGGCGCGTTACACCCGCTTCGTCATGTATAGCAAATGGTCGCTCATGGTGGTGACCTTGCTGCTCGTCGCCACCTTGATTGCATGGCCGCTGATCACCAAGGATCGCTCCGGCATGCGCATCTCGTTCGTCGATAAGACCGGTAAGGCCGATAAGCCGACAAGCCCGGTCATGAACAATCCGGAATATCGCGGGGTGGGGCTGAATGGACAGCAATACAAGGTCAACGGCATCCGCGCGACGCAAAAAACGCCGGCGCTTATCGTCATCGATAAGGTCGAGGCGCAAATGCTCAAGGCCGATGGCTCGTGGTTCTCGCTGACGGCGGATCGTGCCGATTACCTGCAAGAGAACAAACAGATCAAACTATTCGGCAATGTCAGCGTCATCGATATGAAGGCGACGAATTTCATCACCGAAAGCGCCACCATCGAGACCGATACCATGAACATTTATGGCAACGAGGCCATTTCGGGAACCGGTGCGCTTGGCAACATCCTTGCCAGCAGCTTCGAAATAAGGGATAACGGTAATCATATTATCTTCATGGGTGGCGCCGAGCAATTGCGCGTGACCGTGGATCGAAAAAAGAAAGAAAAATGATATCATTCCGATATATAGCGCTATCGCTTTTGGCTGTTTTGGTGGTGCCGCTGAGTGGTGCATGGGCGCAAAGCGCACCGGCCATCAAGCAAGATACACCCATCGAGATCACTTCCGATAAGCTCGATGTCTTTCAAAACGAGAACAAGGCCATTTTCACCGGCAACGTCATCGCGGTGCAAGGCACCACCAACATGCGCTCCACCGAAATGACCGTATTCTACCGCGATAAAGGCACCGCTGCACCAACACCCGCACCCGCGCCGGATGCAGCACCCGCACCCCAAGGCATCTACCGCATCGAGGCGCAAGGTTCGGTCGTGTTCACCACACCGACCGAGGTCGCGCTGGGCGATAAGGCCATCTACAACGTCGATACCGATACGATCGATGTGTTCGGCAACAACGTCACCCTCACGCAGGGCAAAAATATCCTCAAGGGCACCAAGCTCAACTACAACATGGCCACGCGGCGCAGCATCCTCACCGGTGGCACCAACGAAAGCGCCACCAGCAAGCCCAAGCGCGTGCAGGGGCTGTTCGTTCCCAAATCCGATAAACCGGCGGCAAAACCATGACGGATAACAACGATAATGGTTTCGGCAACGATTGGTCGATCGCACCGCCGCCTGTGAACCACGATGCTCCCGTCGTCGTCGAACTGCCGCGCCCCGAGCCGCTCGCCCCGCGCAAGCCCGCACTGGTCGAGAAGGAATCCGGCCTGTTCGTGCGGCATTTGGGTAAGCGTTATGCCAAGCGTCCCGTCGTGCGTAATGTTTCGCTGTCGTTGCAGCGCGGCGAGGCGGTAGGGCTTCTCGGCCCCAACGGTGCGGGTAAGACCACCTGCTTTTACATGATCACCGGCCTTGTCACGCCTGATTACGGCACCATCCACTTGGACGGGGTCGACATCACCAGCTTGCCGATGTATCGCCGCGCGCGCCTTGGCATCGGCTACCTACCTCAGGAGGCGAGCATCTTCCGCGGCCTGACGGTCGAACAGAACATCATGGCCGTGCTCGAGGTCAGCGAGCCCGATCCGCAAGCGCGCCATGTCATGCTCGACGCGCTGCTTGCCGAATTCTCGATCACCCATTTGCGTCAATCGCCGGCCATCGCCCTCTCCGGCGGTGAACGTCGCCGTGCCGAGATCGCACGCGCGCTGGCCGGCCGCCCGTCCTTCATCTTGCTCGATGAACCGCTGGCGGGCATCGATCCCATCGCCATCGCCGAGGTGCGCGACCTCGTGAAACACCTGAAGGATCGCGGCATCGGCGTGCTCATCACCGATCACAACGTGCGCGAAACGCTCGATGTCATCA
>JBIIAV010000149.1:0-6477 GCA_044239745.1 Rickettsiales bacterium | reverse complement strand
TTCGAGGCGGGCATGGCTTACGCCATGCCCGCCCTTCAACGCACCTCAGTTCGCGTACCGGTGGGGATGGCACGAACGGCCGCGGGGGCATTGAATTCATTAGACCGAAAGTTTCAGAATCTTGACTGCTTCCGTATTGATGACTTCGCCACCAACGCGTTTGGTGGTGTAGAATTTCACGAATGGTTTGCTCGTGAACGGGTCACGCAGCGTACGGATACCGATACGGTCGACGATCAGGTAGGCACGTTTGAAATCACCAACGGCCACCGAAAGCGAGCTTGCGGCAGGAACCGGCATATCGGCCGCCAGAGCCACCGGAACGCCCATCAGGGTGTTCGGTGTGCCGGCCGAAAGACCGGGCTGCCAGATATATTGGTTAGTGGTATCTTTCAGCAAACGCACCGCCTGCACGGTGGTACGATGCATCAGGAACGTTGCGTTGCGCGCATAATCGTCCTTCAGCGAGAAATACAGGTTCACAAGGCTATCCGCTGTGATGACCGCCGAGGTGCCGCTGTTGATCTGCTGGATCTGACCGAAGGTGGTGCCCGCCGCGTAGGTCAAGATACCTTTGGGTTGGCTAGTGCCGTTACCGTTGATGAACGCGGTCGCTTCGAGACGCGCCATCTTATCGGCCACCTTGCGTGCAACCCACTCTTCGATATTGATCGAACCATCGTCCACCAGCTTCTGCGTCGCTTGCGGCTGCGCATAAAGCTCGAACGTGTCGATGGTATTACGGCCAAGGGTCGAAGAGGTTGTCTCGGCACTGCGTACCGTGGTCTCATCACCCCATGCCGCATCCATATCCGTGATGTCCTCGATGACATCCAACGAATCCGAGGAAATGGTTTCCACGGTCGCAAGGCGGCGCAGCGGCGAAGATTCGTTCACGATTTGAACAATCAGGTCGGCCATTTGGTTAGGCACCAAGAAACCACCGTTTGCATCGGTACCGACCGAAAGTGCTTTCGTCTGGATCTGCTCAAGGCCGGATTCCATACCCTTGCGCAGATACATGTTGAACGCCGCTTTGTATTCCGATTGGTCATCGCCGCTATAGCCGAGCGACTTCATCTCGCGGGCGGGACGCGCATTCACCGTTTCGAGTCGGTCGATACGGCTCTTATGCTGATCAAGCGCATCATTGATTTTATTCAGATGGTCGAGATGCAGAGGATCGGCATACCCTTTACGTTCGATCTCGTGCAAACGGTTTTCATTGACTTGCTTGAATTGCTCCCAAGCATTGCCGAGGGCGTACATACCCTCCGTTACTTCTTGAATCGTCATAGATTAAGTCCTTTTGAGTGGTGAAAAGAATATCGCTTCGGAAAGCTCCGAATCGACGGAAAGAAAAAATGCATGGATGGGGAAAACTTTAACTTGTGTTAACCAATCGCATATGTTAACAAATCTTAACTAAACAATGATGCCATATGGCAGTCAGGCCTAGGCTAAGTTGTTGACGAGTCATTGAAACATGTTGCCTTTGGCACATGCTTCAACCTAGATGGTGGATGATTAAGGGGCACTACGCTTCGGTCATCTAAGAACAACATAAAAGATCCCTTACGGGACGTATCGCGCAGGCAGGTTATGCAGGAATTCTCTGTTGCTTTTAGTCGAGTCTCTCGTGCAGCTATCACCGCGAGTCCTGAACTGAAGAATCATGTGACCGAACACCTGACGCGCGCCTACTTCAACATCCATGGCCAGTCATTCTCCAGTGCCGATCCATCATGGATCGCAAGTATCACCGCTGCCGGCCTACAATTATGCTTGGACGAACGTACGCGTGCACTTTCCCCGCGCGAGCTCGTGCATTTATTCGAGAATGTCATTCGCATCAGCGAGGAACATCTACGTGAAGCACATCGCCATGCGGCCATGGCAAGCAACGTCTTCTACCTCAAAGAAACATCGCTAGATGCCGTATTGGTCGAGACACAAGAAGCCGTGTTCCATTCAGCGACCACCACGGTGCTGGGCGGTATCCACGCAGCTCACTCCGGTCGCATCGACGTGCCGAAGCCGGGCGAACCCATCGCATAAAACAGCGAGATTCCCGCACGATCAATGGCGCGCGCCAAGGCCTCCATATCATCCGTGATCCTCGATTTCACGACCGTAACCTGCGCCGCCTCGTTTGCGGGCATGGTCACTAGGCTTACCTCCCACAGGTTCAGCTCCAGCAGCTCCCGCACGCCCGTATCGGGATTGCGCCGCGAGCGTTTCACGCTGTAGCCGATGCTCAGTCCACGCACCACACCGGCCTTCATCAGGGCATAGGCCTCACGTGCCTGTTCTACCTCCAATAACAGCTTTCCCTTAAGGTAAAGTCCACGCGCATCTTCGAATAAAGCTGTGATGACACCGATGGGTTTCTCCCACTGATGCTGCCACAGCAATTGAACGGGTTTATCGCGGTCCTTCAAACTCGCCTTGAAGGCACCTGCATGTACGCGATCACGCTGACTATCGATCAGGTTAAATACACTGGCATATCCCTCAAAACTACCATCGGCTCCCAAGGACTTCATCTCAAACGTACACGGTAACTGATGCCGCGTACGGTGGTTCGCTTTATTTTCCATCACTGATACCCAATAATTTGCGTTTTTCGTCGGCACTCAGGAAGTCCGCCTTGCTGATGCGCTCCCAGTAAGCATCACGCTTTTCCGCAAGCACGGGGATCGCGTCTTGGTCCAACGATAGTACGAGGCCACCATCGAACATCGGCACCAACCAGTTGTTCAATGCATCCGTAACAGTATGCAGCAGCGGCAATATCGTCTGCTCCCACAGCGCTAGGCGCGCCTCCTTCAAATTGGCATAGGTATTGTCACCGGGGATCCCCAATAGCTGTGGCGGAACGCCGAATGCCAATGCCACATCACGCGCGCTGGAATGCTTGATCTGTATGAAATCCATGTCGCGCGGGCTGAGGCTCATCTCTTTCCATTCAAGCCCGCCTTCCAAAAGCAACGGTCGCCCCGCATTACCCGCACCGGAGAACTGGTCGTCCAGTTGCGATTTAAGTCGTGCATACTGGCTTTCCGTCAGGTTTCCGGGTTGCCCATCCCCCGCCTTCACCATCAGCGCACCCGAAGGGCGGGCGCCATTTTGTAACAATGCCTGATTCCATGCACCGCACTGATTATGCTGATCGATGCTGTAGGAGGCGGCTTCCATCGGCGACAATCCATACCAGTCGTCAAGCGGGTGGAATGTCTTGAGGTGCAAGATGCGGGACTGACCGGTAATTGCATCCACCGGAATATCGACCGAGCGCGTATCGATCGTATAGCGATATGCCTTCGGAATACCGCCCTGTCCGGGGATGATCGCCACACGATCCGGCCGCAATACATGAAGCTCCAACGGTGCCGCGTCACGCGGGCCGATCGCATGCAGATATCCATTTCCAGCGATGAGTCGGTGCGCATACAGCGCTTCGCATAGTTCCGTACCGCCTTGCAGGGGGTTCGGGTTATTCAGCAATGTCAGCAACGGATGCGATTCCAATATACGGCTCGTGCGTGCACGGCGCTCGCTCAACTTCCATGGCACGGAAGCAGCGGCTGTTGTAATCATCGCCACCGCGCGATGCGCGATCACATTGCGACGATAGCCTTCGTCGGCAAATTTAACGACATCGCGGCGCATCCATACGGGCTGTCCCGAGGGGATCATAAAGGACGTCGTCGATGGGTAGGATTTTGATTCTACCGCGGCGCTGCTCGCGCGACGGCTCAACCACGGGATCATACGTGCCATAGCTTCTTTCCAAATGAATGAGGGTATCAGGGGATAGCCCGCTTACGTGCCATCGGCACTAAGGGTGCTACCGCAATAAGTCGAAGAGAGATCGACGATGCATCATCGCATCAATCACACGAAATCCATTCTATATTTAAGGTTGTAACCCGTAACCCCAATACCCGGAAGGGGGTACGATCACTTTTTTTATCAACGCTGCAATGCGCCAGTTTCCCTAAGGTTTCCCTGCAGTTCACCCGTTGGTGCCTCGATGTGTGCACGCGGCACATCATGGCGTGTTTGATTAGCCTGCTTTGAAGCATTCTCGGTAGCGGAAGTATTTTGTGCCGAAACCGTTTGATCCAAACGATCACCGCTGGATGGTTCGCTGACCTTTAACGAGCAATACGCCGCAAGGGTTCCCGAGAATATGCTCATGCCCCATTTCATGATGGATTCGACCACATTGCTATTGTAGGGATTCGCCCGCCTACCAAGCCAGCGCCCCAACCCCCACCCCATCGCACCAAAGACAGCCGCGCTCGCAAGGGCGCGGATCACCACGGTATAGTGGTTAACCAGCGACGAAGGCTGCTCTTTAGCAGCGGTTGGGTTGGAATCTTCCATCATCAAAAAATACCACAAGCGCCGATGGGGATTCATGAAAGTTTTATGACAATACGAGCCCTTCATAGCCGGCGGATCCGCATGGCATCGGGGTGATTACGCAAGGCGATCCAATTGAAATACTGGCTAATGGCGTCGACTTGATCGTCGTGCGCGCCATCGGGGAATTGAAACAACTCCTGCTCAAAAGCGGCTAGCCAACTCGCGTGTTTGGGCAAGGCCATCTTGCCAGCTTCCATCAGTGGCGTCGCCCGCATAAGCCGTGTTACCTTGTCCGAGGAAGGCATACACGCGATCAACGGCAGCTGCGCTTCCTTGCGCAACTCCTGTAAAAGCGACTGTCCGCTGCCTTTATCTTCCATCAATATCGCATCCGGTGAGAACCGTGCAGCATGCTGGATAATCGTCCGTCGCAATTCGGGATATTCTTGCCGAACGACCAGCATATCCACCAAAATATGCACGCCCTCTTTGACCACGAAGGTCGCACAAGCGCTCGCATCATGGTTTACACCGGCTTTGATACCCGTATCCCATGATTGCACGTAACCCGCGCCACTTGTCGGCTGGTCGATATCCACGCGTGTGAACCAGTGTGGGCGCACTATACTTCCCGCATGATTGATCGGTTGCTGCTGATATTGCGCCGAGAAATTCGCACTCCCGACATCGCGCTTCAATCGCTCCAACACCTCATGGGGCTCACGCGTGGGGTGTAACGCAGTGCCGGCCTCACGTTCGTGGCGAAAATTACCGAGCTGGATTATGGTCCGGTGCGGCGCAATAGCCGGTAAACGAAGATGTTCCCACCCGCCTTTTTTCAATAAATATCCCGATAGGTCATCCATGTGAAGGCGCTGCATCACCAGAACCATCACCCCATTGCGCTTATCGTCCAAGCGGGTTGCCCATGTGTGGTCGAACCACTCGTTCACCGCATCGCGCTGATGCCGATGGCTTGCCTGAAGCGGGTTCAGCGGGTCATCAATGATCAGCACATCCCCACCCTCTCCGATCGCGGCACCCCCGACCGAAACACTACGGCGATAGCCGCGTTGGGTGGTCACGAATTTTTCTTTTTCATTTTGATCGTCGCTAAGCCGTGTTTGCGGAAATAACTGGCGATACCAAGGGGACTCCATTACCACGCGGCAATCCATAGCGTGCTTTAGGCTCAGCGACTGGGCGTAGCTTGCGGCCATGATCCGGCGGCTCGGCCGATGGCCCAGTAGCCATGCTGGCCACGCCACCGAGATCAAGGTGGACTTCAGCATCCGCGGCGGCAGATTGATTACCAATCGGCGTATCTCACCATTCGCACATGCCGCCAGATACTCCGCGATCGCATCGATATGCCAGTTATGCGTATACCGAACACCGGGGTTCACCGTTGCCATCACCCGCAAGAGAAAGAGGGAATAATGCCGACGGCTAGCTGCGTCGAATTGGTCACGCCGGAGCATTGCCTGATAGTCTTCTATCATTTTTTACTTGAATCTCTTGAGTTTGGTTGGTGCGCTACGTATGATTGATATAAGTTAACCGGAGCCAAGAACCCACCGATGGACGAAAAACGTCGCACCTTTGTCGATCAGATCATTGCCAAGAAAGGGCACCTGATCCACAAGCTCAAAGCAAAGGACACCACGGGGCGCTGGGCTTATTATTTCGTACTCGTCGAGGCGCCGCGCGAGGCGGCCTTCTTTAAGGCCATCGAAGGCGACGGGACCACCGACCTTGAAGATTACGGCAAGGTCGTGGCCTCGTGCTACGGCGAAGAACCGACGCAAGAGGTCAAGGAATATCTCAAGGAAAAATACGGTTTCGACGTCTAGACAATACCCGATATTTTCTGCATCGGGAAGCCACCATCCGACTGGAATTTGATTGGCTCCCATGGTATGATTTCCCATGGTTGATAACGCTTCAGCATATGATTTTGCTGCCATCATCGATGGGTTCTTTGCACAAAAAAAGGTGGAAGGCCGCCACGCTTCGCTTATCGTCGCGAATGTGCACGCCCGCGCATTGAGCATTCTGGCCGTACCCGATGTACGCTACATGCCTGCCTTCAAGATTCTGGAT
>JBIIAV010000082.1:0-6531 GCA_044239745.1 Rickettsiales bacterium | reverse complement strand
TAACCCATGCGAGCGCACGCCTTGGAAAAACCGTTGGAACAGCCATTCGAGACCATTGACCTGTTGCGCCCCCTGTTGCCGCAGGCGAAGGATATCCTGCGCTATCTGGAGCGTATCGATACGGCGCGTTGGTACAGTAATTTCGGGCCGCTGGAGCAGGAATTGCGCAGCCGGCTGGCCGAGCATTTCGGGGTGACCGCCGAATGCACGGTGACGGCCTCGAGCGCAACTTCCGGCCTGATCGCGGTGCTGCGCGCCTTGAATCTGCCCAAGGATAGCTATTGCCTTGTGCCCTCATGGACATTCGTGGCTTCGCCCGCTTCGGCGATCGCGGCGGAAATGACCCCCTATTTCATCGATGTCGACCCCAACACATGGGCGCTCGACCCCGAGGCGGTGAAGAAGCAGATCGCACAGGTGAAGGGCGTGATCGGGGCGGTGCTGGTGGTGGCGCCGTTCGGCAAGCCCGTCGATATTCAGGCATGGGACCGATTCACCGCCGAGACCTCGATACCCGTCGTTGTCGATGCGGCATCGGGCTTCGATAGTTTCCGCAACGTGAAGTTCGGTAAAACGACGGTGGTGTTCAGCATGCACGCGACCAAAGTGCTCGGGGTCGGCGAGGGGGCGGTGGTCGTCTCGCGCGATACGGCGCTGCTGCGCCATGTGCATGAGCAGACCAATTTCGGCTATTACACCCGCCGCATCTCCATTCCCGGCATCAACTCGAAGATGAGCGAATACACGGCGGCCGTGGGGCATGCCGCGCTTGACCTGTGGCCGCAGCGCCGCCAGCAGTGGCTCGCCATCACCGAGGTGTGCAAGCGCGCGCTCACCCCTGTCGCGCAAAAACATAACCTGACCTTGTGGTTCCCCGAAGACGCCGTGACGACGACCTGCAATGTGCGCCTGCCGACCGTGAGCGCCGATAGCGTCATCTCGCAGCTGCAGGTGCGCGGCATCAAGGCGCGCCAGTGGTGGGACAAGGGCTGCCACGTGCAACCGGCCTATGCCAGCTACCCGCATGGCGACCTGTCGGTGACGCAACAGCTCGGTGCGTCGGTGGTCTCGCTGCCGTTCTATGTCGATATCGCCCCGCAGCATTTGGCGACGGTGGCCACGACACTCGATGATATCCTTTCGCGTTAGGTCGTATGAATTACGTTGCTCCATCCACCCGTAAATTGATCAAGCTGGCACGCACGGCGCTTGAGAAAAAGCGTATCCAAGAAGCAGTCAATTTGCTGCGCGAAGTGTTGGCGTTGAACCCAAGCCAGACCGAAGCGCTGCACCTGATGGGCTGGATTCTGCATAGCGCGGGCAACTACCCCGAAGCAGTACAATTTTACGAACGCGCGATCCTGAGCGACTCGACACATCTCGACAGCTACCACATGCTGTGCGCGGTGTTTCAAATGCAAAACCGTGGCGATGAAGCGATTCAAATGGCGCATCGTGCGACCCAAGCTGTGCCGGACAGCGACAGCGCCCATGGAACGATGGTGACACAACTCATGCATTTTAACCAAGTGCATGTTGTACCTGCGTATATCGAGCAGATTTTGCCACGCTTTCCCACCAGCAGCTTGTTGCTGAAATTTTATGCATTTGCCCTGAAGGTAAATGATCGCGTGGAAGAAGCGGAAATCATTTATAAAAAACTGCTGCGCGATGGTGCGGTGCCCGCACATTTTCGTTTTTTGTATGAATGTTATTTGCCACGCATTAACCGATCGGTGGAGGAAATCGACTCAGTGCGCGCCACTTTTCAAGCATCGCTGGAAAGATTTTTAAAACAAAAGCCGCGCATTAGCCTCGATATATTAATTTACCAGCCCCTCTTCCAACTCGCCTACCACAACCGGGACAATAAGGTGCTGACACAGCTTTATGCAAAAACCCTGCGCGCTGTGGCGCCGGAGTTGAACTATACGGCTGCCCATTGCCATGCGAAGCTGGTGAAACCCGCGCAACAACCCATTCGTATTGGGTTTGTTTCGCGCCATATGCATAACCATTCGGTGGGTAACTGCTACCGTGGGGTGATGCTGCATCTAGCCGCACAGCCCGATTTTGAAGTCACGTTCTTTAATCTCGCCAACGTAATGGATGGTGGCATTCAGCAAATTATCGACGCGAATATTCCGATCATTTCGCTACCCAAAGCGCTCGATGCGGCACAAAAAGGTATTGCTAGCTATCACCTCGATATTCTGATTTATCCCGATATTGGGATGGATGCGACAACGCATTATCTAGCGATGGGGCGCCTCGCGCCCTATCAATGTTGTTTTCAGGGACATCCGGAAACGACCGGTATCGACACCATCGATTATGTCATCTCCTCGCGCTCCTACGAGCCGCCGCATGCTGATGAAAACTATACCGAGCGTCTGCTATGTACTGATGGGATTGACACAATTTTTAATCGCCCAACCCCTCCGGAACGCTGGCTAACCCGTGAGGAATTGGGACTGCCGGTTGATAAAAAACTCTATATCTGCCCGATGGCGATCCAAAAATTCCACCCGGATTTTGATGGCATACTTGCCGATATTCTAGCGCGTGATTCCAACGCTGTTGTTGTGTTGTTCAGTGATTTTCAAGAACGCACGACCAGTGAAATACTCAAAGCACGCATCCTGACGCAATGCGCTGCCGAGCGCGTTATTTTCATGCCGTGGGTTCCGGTTGACGTCCTCTTTAGTGTGATGAAAATTTCTGACGCGTTGCTCGATACGGTCTATTTCGGCGGCGGCACTACCATCCAATTTGCGTTTGCATTTGGTGTGCCCGTTGTCACCATGCCCGGCCGTTATGCCCGCGGGCGCGTCGTGCATTCCTATTATTCCCTGATGGGCATAACCGATGCGCCGATGGCGCATGATACCACCGAATATGCCCGTATCGCGGTAAGACTTGCCAACGATACGGCCTACCATAAAGCGCTCAGCGATGCCATTCTCGCCAAGAACGACACCATGTTCGCACAGGAATCCTATGCGCCGCATATCGCGCAGATGATGAAAGATATCCTCGACCAGAACCTTGATTCATATCGCCGATGAGCGCAGCCTTACTCTTTCCCGCCGGTATGCCCGAAGCGTTGGAGCAGCTGCGTGTGCTGACCGCGCAGGGGCGCCGCGTGATCGGTGCCTCCTCGCTGCCGAACGATCCGGCGCAGCCGCTTTACCCAGCATGGGCGTTCTTGCCATTCATCACCGACCCGCGCTTTGAGGATGCATTCGTGGCGCTGGTGAAGGCGCAACGGGTGACGAACGTGTTCACGCGGCATCCGGTCATCGGCCGCTACCTCAAGGCGCTCATCGCGCAGCATAGGCTCGAGATCGCCCTCGATGCGGCGACCTTCGCTGCTGCAACCATCGAGCAGCATCAATCGATCTTCGCGCGGGTGGACGCGCTCATCGCGCAGCCGTTTGCGCTGACGCTGCCCAACGAGCGACCGGCGCTGAGCCGCTTGGCGATGGCATCGCTGATGTGCCATGCTTTGCGCATCGAGGGGCAATCGAGCGATGAAAAGATCGTGGCGTTGATGGAGATCTTCCGCAGTTGCCCACGCGGCGACATCGTGGAGATCGGCAGTTTCTGGGGGCGTTCGGCCTGTGTGCTGGCGGTACTTGCCAAACATTATGCGATAGGTGCGTTGTTATGCCTCGACCCGTGGCGCAACGACGAGGCCCACCAAGAAGGCGTGCCGCAGCACTTGAACGACGAAGCCCGCGACATCGATTTTGACAGTGCTTTTCAGGGATTTCTCATCAATCTTCTACCCTATGCCGATGGCCGCATCAACTACACCCGCGGCGGGGCGCACGACGCGCATGCCCGCTACCGCGAAGGCCTGAGCGTGACCAGCGAGGCCTTCGGCACCACGACCTACACCGGCCGCATCGCCTGCTTACATATCGACGGCAACCACGACCTTGCCCACATCACGCAGGATATGGCCGATTGGATACCGCACGTGGTGGCAGGCGGCTGGATCATCATCGATGATTATCAGTGGGCGTTCGGCGATGGGCCGCAAATCGCCGCCGACCGCTGGGTGGAAGAAAATCTGCCCGATATCGCTTGTGCCTTCGCGACCGGCTCGGCCTTGTTCATCAAACGCAAGGGCTAGTAATACTGCTCCGGCAGGTGGTCTTCCTTCGCAAGGTCGAGGAAGCGTGTCAGCTCGCCTTGGAATTGCAGCTTCACGGTATCGACCGGCCCGTTACGGTGCTTGGCGATGATGACCTCGGCGACGCCGTGAATGGCTGCCATATCCGCCATCCATTGCGCGTGCTCGGGCGTGCCTTCCTTGGGTTGCAGGCGCTGTTTGTAATATTCCTCGCGGTAGACGAACATGACGATATCGGCGTCTTGCTCGATCGAGCCGGACTCGCGCAGATCGGCCAGTTGCGGGCGTTTGTCGTCGCGGCTCTCCACCGCGCGCGAAAGCTGCGACAGCGCGATGACGGGAATATCGAGTTCCTTCGCGATGGCCTTAAGGCCTTGCGTGATCTCCGACACTTCCTGCACGCGGTTGGATTGGGAATTGCTCGACGATGGGCGCACCAGTTGCAGGTAATCGATGACGAGCATCGAGACGTTATGCACCCGCTTGAGGCGCCGCGCACGGCTGCGCAACGCACCGATGGTGAGGGCGGGCGTATCGTCGATATGCAGCGGCAGGCTTGCCATATCCGCCGAGCTTTCGACGAGGCGTTGGAATTCTTCCTGATTGAGCTCGCCGCGCTGCAGCTTGTGCGAACCGACCCCGCAGGCCGATGCCAGCAAACGCATGGCGAGCTGCTCGCCGGACATTTCAAGCGAGAAGAACCCTACCGAACGCGCCTTGCCGGCGGCGGCGAGCATGTCGCGATCCTCGTGGGCGATGGCTTTGGCGGCGTTATAGGCGATGGTGGTGGCCAGCGCGGTTTTACCCATCGCGGGGCGACCGGCAAGGATGAGCAGATCGGACGGATGCAGGCCGCCCAGCACGCGGTTCATTTCGATGAAGCCGGTATCGATGCCGACCACCGTGCCGGAGCGCTGATAGGCCTTCTCGGTGCGGTTGATGGCCTCGACCAGCGAGTGCTTGATAGGTTTGAAACCGCCTTCGGCATCGCCGTCGGTGGCGAGCTTGAAGAGCTGCTGTTCGGTCATCTCGACGAGTGAAATCCCGCCATGCTCGCTTTGTGGGTTGAATGCCTCAACCACCGCACCTTCGCCGACCGCGATCAAGCGGCGCTTGACGGATAGGTCGCGGATGATGCGGGTGTAATCCGCGATGTTGATGATGGAGGTGGCGTTACCGACGAGGCGGGCGAGGTATTGATCCTCGAGGCCTTCGGCGCCGGCGAAATGATGCTTCAAGGTAACGGGGTTGGCGATGAGCCCCTTGTCGTGGAATTGCTGGATGGCCTTGAAGATGCGCTGGTGGATGCCGGCATAGAAATCCTCCGGCACCAAGCTGCCGCCGACATGGTTGAGCGCCTCGTTATTGGCGAGAATGGCGCCGAGCACGGCTTGTTCCGCCTCGAGGTTGTTGGGCGCTTCGCGTGCGGGAAGGGGCGTGCTTTCGTTCTTCGCGCTCGACGTTGGATGCTCTAATACAGTCGCCATCGGGGTATGCTCACCATCGTTTTTTGTTTTCGGTCAATCACCATACTAGCAGATTTGGCGGCGACTATCATCCGCGATGCGTTACTCACACACACGATAAAAAAAACGGCAGCGTAAGGATCAACCTACGCTGCCGTCATTTGGAATATGTGGATAATTATTTGCTAGGCCGGATAATTTTTGCGTCCTGCCCCTGTTTGCATACATTCGTAAGCGGACTGGGAAGGCCTTCCTCCAAAGTGACGCTCACGGACTTGACATTCTTCACAAGACCTTTGAGCCCATCCAGAGCTCCTCCGACAGTGGTACTCCCACCCAGCCCTGCCCCCATAGAGGGTGCCGGAGGTGTTGGGGTGGCAATCGGAGCTACCGTATTGGCGGCTTGCTTGAATGACCAATGCTCCTTTTTTGTTTGTGGAGCGGTATCAAGCTTTGGCGCTGGCGTTGCCGGCGGTGTAGACTTTAGTACCGTACCCATCTCGCTAACTTGATAGCCGAGGTCGGCAGCAAGCTTACGAGCTTTGGGAACGTCAATATCTTGCTGCTCGCCGTTGCAGGTAACCTTGGCAAAGCCCTTTCCGAGCTCAAAACTATTCCCTTTATTATCTGAAACGCTTATCCCTTTTTCAGACTTTGCTGCTTTAATTTCTACGTTCTTTGTATCTACGTTCTTTGTATCTACGTTCTTTGTCATGACTTGCCCCTGTTTATATTTATATAGCGTAGGGTTCATTCCCTACTTCCTATAAATTATAATCATAAGGTTAATTTTATATTATAGTATTTACTAATTAGATTGATTGTGTTATGGTGCCTGGATTATGGCACGAGCATATTCAGTTGATTTGAGAGAGCGAGTGGTTGAGTACGTGCATAATGGCGGCGATCGTGCGGAAGCGTGCG
>JBIIAV010000010.1:0-24063 GCA_044239745.1 Rickettsiales bacterium | reverse complement strand
GTCATCCCCGTAGTCGGGGTGCCGCTGCCGTTCCTTTCCTACGGCGGGTCGTTCCTGCTCACCACCTTGATGGCCTGCGGCATTTTGCAGCATGTTTATATCAATCGCGAGCAGACATTGCCGCGCAGCCGTAGTTTTTAGGTATAGAATCTACGACCACAAAACACATGCAATGAAGGCCATAGGGTGTTACAGTGCCTGCGATGGGAAAAAGAGTGATCATACTTAAGCGATGCCTGAACGACCGGCGCGGGGCGACGGCGATCGAGTTCGCCATCGTCGCGTTCGTCTTCTTCATGATGATGTTTGCCATCATCGAATATGGGCTGATCATGCTGACGAAGGTAGCGATCGAGTCCTCCACCATCCAGATATCGCGCAGCGCCAGCATCGGCTCGGTCGGCGCGGGCTGTAACGACCGCGTCTGCGAGATACGGCGTTTGGTGCAGGAAAAAACGCTTGGACTGATCGATGCGCAATCGGTCAGCGTGACGGCGACGGTTGTCTCCGGCCCGACGACGGCGACGCCGCCCAAGCCCGACATCTGCCTCGATAATTCGGCGACGCCCTACCCGCCCACCTGCGGTGTGTGGCAGGAGAACGGCGGCGACCCGCTGAGCTACAACCCGCCGGCGGCGCTGGGCGCCACCTCCATCGGCAATGCGGGGGATGTGGTCGAGATCCGCGTGACCTATCTGTGGCGGGTATTGTTCCCAATGTTTCGTTCCTATTTCGGCAAGAACGGGGTGCTGACCATCAGCGCTTCGACCGTCATCAAGAACGAACCGTTCTAGGGGGATGGCGATGCGGGGGATGTTGAAACGGTTCAAGGTAGCAGCGGAAGGGGTGGCACTCATCGAGTTCGCGATGGTGTTTCCGGTGTTCTTCCTGCTGCTGTTTGGCGGTATCGAGATCAACCGCCTGATCCTGACGCAGCAAAAACACGAGAAGGCGGGATACGCCATCGCCGATATCATCACGCAATATCAATCCGCAACCACCACCGGCGCGGCGGGCGAGATCAACGTCGCCGAGCTGACCCAGAACGTGCTGCCGCAATTCTCGCGCATCATGAGCCCTTACGACGACGACACGCGGCAGGCAATCATTGTCACCTCCATTCGCAAAACGGCGGCGGGTGCGAAGAATATTCAATGGCAGGTGGCAGGAGGCGGGTTCCTCTCCGGCTGCGATACGAGCGCGCCGCCGGTATGCGTGCGCAGCGTGGTCAATGACCGCGAACCCTCGGCCGTCTCGACCGCGGTACGCGGCATGGCGACGGCATTCCCCGCCGAGGTCGAGACCCTCATCAACGCCACTGGCGGCGGCGAGGATCTCAACATCATCATCACCGAAGTGTTCTATGCCTACGAGCCGATCTTGCAGCAAGTGCTGCAATCGGTAGGCGCGGCGGGCGGCGACGGTATGATGGGTTTCGATTTTTACGTCAAGCCGCGCATCTTCGTCAAACGCACGTATTTCCTGCCGCGCAGCGGTGCGCTGTATGGCCTTCCACCCGACTTCCCCGTTCCGTGAGCGCCCCGATGAACCGAACTTTAGTGCACCGACTTCGCAAGGACTGCCGCGGGAACATCCTGATGCTGACGGGACTTTCGTTCCTGTTTCTGGTCGGTATCGGCGGGGCGGCCTATGATCTGGGCAAGCAGCAATTGGTGCAGCAACGCATGCAGCAAGCAGCCGATGCCGCCGCCCTGAGCGCCGCCGCCCTGCCGACCAACACCGACGAGGGGCGCCGCCGCCAAGTCGCCAATGCGTTCTTCTCGCTCAATTTCCCTGATGGCTATCTCGGCACGACGCGGCCGACCCCGACCATCACCATCACCAACGCGACGGTGACGGTGACCGCCGATGCCGGTGTGCGCACGTCGTTCGTCAGCAACTTCAATATCCCAAGCATCGCCGCCAATGCCAAAAGCGTGGTGCAGATCAAACAGAACTTCAACCAGATCGACCTGGTGCTGGTGATGGATAATTCCGGCTCGATGGCAGCACAGGACGTCGGCGCCACCCAAGTGCTCGACGGCGACCTGCCCAGCATGCTGGCCGCCTGCATCCGCATCTGGAGCGACCCCGTGCAGATCGCCACCTTCGCTTATGATTACAGCCCGTATTGCGTCTACCCGTATGCCTACGATTACCTAGACTGGGGGTTCGTCGGCCCCAACCGATTGAACGCACTGCGCTTCACCGCCGATGCGGCGGCGAGCCTGCTGCTCAATGCTGCCGGCAGTAACCACCGCGTGGCGGTGGTGACGTGGGTGAACATCCTGATCGGGTTCTCGGATTTCTCGACCGATTACGCGAGCGTGCGCAGCGAACTGATGCGCATGATTGCAGCGGGCGGCACCAACAGCACCACGGGGTTGCAAAAGGCGCTCGATCTTTCGGCCAACTTCCGCACCAATGCGGTGCATGCCATCATTCTGCTGACCGATGGCGAGAACAACAACCCCGCCACCGACACACCGGCGAGCCTTGCCGCGTGTAACGCGCTTAAAGCCCAGCCGCGCACGATCATCTATACCATTGCATTCGGCACGGTGGTGAATGATGCGCCCGTGCGCCAGTTCCTTTCCGATTGCGCGACGGGGCCCAATGGCAGCGCCGAACCCAAGCCTAACGAGAATCTCTATTTCTACCGTGCGCCGGACGCGGCGGAGCTGAGCAAGGTATTCCAGCAGATCATCGGTAGTTTGCAGCGCGTGCGGATTATTGAATAGATAGCACCGTCACACGATTGAGGACTTGCTGCAAACAGCAAGTTACTTCGCTTCCGGTGCTCATGTAGTGCTGCTACACTGCGCTCCGGTTCTCGTAACTCACTGTTTGGATTCGCCTCGTTTTAACGAGGCTCACCCTTCGGGCAGCACGCTGTCCAACGCCCTTGCGGGTCGTTGGCGCTAGCGCCCTGAATCGTGTGACGACACTATCTAGCCGCGCCGGCGGCGTGCGGCGCGAGCATCTGGTGCCCCGCGATGGAATCGGCGGTGACGGTGGTGGCCGGAATCTCGGCCTGATCGAGCTGCATGGTGGAGCCCTTGGCGATGACGCCGTTCTTCTCGTCGGCCTCTTTCTTTTTATCGACCCGCGGTGCCAGCGGCACGGGGAAGCGCTTCGCGACCTGTTCGAGGGTGGCGCCCGTTTGCATCATGGCCTGCATCTCTTTCACCGCGCCGATGCCGAAGCGGTTGGCGATCTCGATGGTGGCTAAGGTCTGTTGCGGTTTGTTGACGTCGATCAGGTCGTGGCCGAGCAGGTAGATGAGCTTGGGCAGCGCGAAATCCGCTTGCGGCACCGCGCGCCCCGTCGTGGGGTCGATCACCGAGCTGTGCTTGTAGGCATAGGTCAGGTTCATCAGTTCGGTGATGCGCTGGAAGATGGGCTGGCTTTGCGCCCAACGTGCGCCTTCCTCGCTGCTACGCTCGAGCACGTTATGGAACATGTGCGCGGGGTGGAACATCTCGCTGTAATGCTGGTAGAGATCGAAGACCTCGCCGACCGTGATGGCCTGACCCAGCCCGTTGCGCGGGTTGATCTTGTTGTTGATGAAGGTGATGAGATCCTCGAACATGGTGGTCTTGCGCTTCCATGTATCGGCGAAGATCTGCACGCCCTTGGCACCCAAAAGGAAATCCGTGATATGCGCCGAACGTAGGCCGGCGGCGACGAAGAACAGCGCATCCGTGCCAAGGCGCGAGCGCAGTTTGCTGCGGTGATTTTCCACCGTGCGCTGGACGATGTGGTTATCGCTTTGCTTGATGTCGTCGAAGGTGATGGCCTCGACCGGCTTGCCTTTTTCGTAGGCGACGGCCTCGCTGAAAATATTCTGGATGTCGCTTTTGACCATGCGGCTATAGCGATAGCTGAGCCAGCCGCTGCCGACACCGATGGCACCGGCGTAGGCGGCCGCCTCCATTTGGCTGAGGGGCACCGCGGGGAAGAACGTGTTCTTGAGGGCGCGCCCCGGTGCGCTTAAAGCGTTGATGATGCGGTTGCGCACGCCAGGCGTGGTCTCGAGTTTTTCGAAGGCAGTGCCGGCCGCGCCACGGAAGATGTAACGGATAATCCATGCCAGCAGGAAGATGCGGGTGAACTCGGCCGTGGGCGCAAGGGTGGATTCGGTTTTGGTGTGCAGCGGCGCGCCGCCGGCCATCAGGTCGGGCAGGGCAGGGGCGTCGCGACGCGCAGTCTGTTGGTCTGGTTCCACGCCTTGATTGTACGCGGTTTAAGAGGCTGAAACACGCAGCTTTTCGTGAAGTTTTTGTGACAGCCGCATGGCTGACTGGGGGTAGCTATGCGCCGTGCGCAAGGTAGGCAGTGCCGGACTAGATAAAGATTATGATTATTTTATAGATGGTTGGCGCGGAAAGAACCAGCATGAGCCACAGCGCCGCCACGGAGTGGAGCACCAGCGCCTGCCGTAAATGCGCGTGGGTGAGGCGGGCGGTGCCCTCGCCGACCCATGGGGTCTCGCCGCTGGGGGTGGGGCCGCCGAGCGCCACGCCCAACAGCCGCGCAACGAAGGTGAGCCAGTCGCGGGCGAACACGGCCTTGAACGGGTGGCAGGCAGGGGTGAACAGCCCCGCCAGCACGAACAGGGCGCGGGCGACGAAGCGCGGCAGGATATCGAGCAGCCAAAAGGCGCTGCGTGCCGCCCAGCCGAAGGCGTTGCCGTGGAATTGATCGCGGGCGGTGGCCAGCGCCAGATAGACACCCATCGCGACGAGGCCGCCGGCGACATACCAGACACCGGCACCGACGACGCCGACCGCGAACCGTTCGGCGCGGGTGGTGACGCTGTAGCGCAGCACGGCGTGGCCGTCGGGGAAGATGTAGTTCAAGTGCGCCAACTGAAGCGGGGTATGATCGGCCTTGGCGCGGCGCCATAATGCCCAGCCATCGTGGGTGGCGAAGCTGCGGCCGAACCACGCAACGAGGGCGACAAGGGCGACCAGCTCGAGTTTGGTGGCGAGCAATGCGGTGACGGCGATGGTGGGCAGCAATAGCAAGATGCAGGCGACGATGCCGCGATAGACCAAGGTGGCGACCCCGCGATTCTCGCGATCGAGCTTGCGGCCGAGCGTGGCCACCAGCCGCCGCCCGCGCGCAAGCAATGCCTCGACGCGGGTGAGGCGCGCCGCCCACTCGCCGACGATGAACGCGACAAGCAGCACCAGCATCAGCCATTCGGCGCGCAGATGGACAAGCTGTAGGTAGGAATCCAGCCCGATCACTCGATGTAGATTTCAACGCGGCGGTTCTTCGGCTCGGCGACGCCGTCTTCGGTCGCTACCGCAGGGTCGCTTTCACCGAAGGCAAAGAACTGGATGATGTTGTTGGCGATGCCCGCCGCCTCGAGCGCCTTGACCACAAAGCGTGCGCGGCGTTCGGAGAGGCTCATGTTGTAGTCCTCGCTGCCGACGCGGTCGGCATGGCCGTTGATATGGACAGTGACATTGCCCGCGCTTTGGATGTAGCGCACCAATTGTGCGATGACCGCCTGCGCCGAATCGCCTAGCTGGTCGCTATCCATCGGGAAATAGAGCACGGTGGAGGTGCTTTCGACCGGCGTAGTGGTGGTGGGCACCGGCGTGGCGGCGCTGTTGGCGGCGGCGTATGCCTCCTCCAGCTTGGTCAGGATGGCGAAGAACACGTCGCGGCGCTCCTCGATCTCGGGGGTGTTCCATTGCTGGAATTGCAGCTCGACCCAGCGGTCATAGGCGACGACGGCCGAGGCGGTGAGTTCGGGCTGGGTGGTGCGGTTAGCGGCGATGGCGGCCATCAGCTTGCTGCGCGCATCGACCAGTTGCGGCAAGATGGTGGCGGGGATCTCCCAGTTATCGGGATTCTCCGGTTCGATCGTGCGGCCGTAGGCGGCGAGCAGCCCCTTATCGGCGAAATACTGCGAGACTTCCCAGCTGTAGCGCGCGGCCTTTTCCTCGGCATAGTCGCGGTAATCGATGGCAAGTGCGGCCAGATAGGGGTCGGCCGTGGGTTCGGCGGCGCGCAATTGCTTGAGCGATTCGGTGGAATCGCAGGCGGTGAGCATGCATAAGGCAGCCAGCGCTGCGAGCGCGTGTTTGAGCATTGCCGAGACCCTCGTGGTGTTGCACCAACTGTTTTTGTAATGTTGCCAGCAATCTTAGCCGATGCAAAACATGCTTTCAACCCCCCTGTGGACGAGAAAAAGACTTGCGCCGCATCGCAGCATCGCCTATTAGCCCCCCGCATTCGTTCATTCACTTTACGGAGATCATCATGGCGGTTCAACGCACCCTTTCCATCCTGAAGCCCGACGCGACCGAGCGTAACCTGACCGGCGCCATCAACGCGATGTTCGAGAAAGCAGGGTTTCGCATCGTGGCGCAAAAGCGCATCCAGCTGAGCCGCGCGCAGGCCGAGCAGTTCTATATCGTGCACAAAGAGCGCCCCTTCTACGGCGAACTGGTCGACTATATGATCAGCGGCCCGGTGGTGGTGCAGGTGCTGGAAGCGGAAAATGCCGTGACCAAGAACCGCGACCTGATGGGCGCGACCAACCCCGCCAACGCTGCTGAAGGCACCATCCGTAAAACCTTCGCCGAATCGATCGAGCGCAACTCGGTGCATGGTTCGGATTCGGCCGAGAACGCCGCGATCGAGATCGCGTACTTCTTCAGCGGCACCGAGATCGTAGCGTAAGTATAGCTTTTTCTATGGAAGGGGACTCTTCGTCCCCTACGCTGCGCTGACCCCCAGCCGCTACGCGGCTCGCGCCATAAAGCGCTACGCACCGCCCCCTCTAGCGTTTGTGATTGTCCGTGCGTAGACTACGCCGAGCCCGCGAGAGAGGGGGTTTGGGGGTGATACCCCCATCCACTGTCTAAAGACTACACCATCTCGCGGGCGACGGTTTCCAATGCCTTTGGATAGAGCAGATGCTCGAGCGTGTGGACACGCTGCTTGAGCAGCTCCGGCGTGTCGCCAGCGAGGATGGGAAGACGCGCTTGCGCGATGATCTCGCCCGAATCCAGTTCCGGTGTAACCCAATGAACGGTGGCGCCATGCTCGGCATCGCCGGCTTCAAGCGCCCGTGCATGGGTGTTGAGCCCCTTGTATTTGGGCAGCAGCGACGGGTGGATGTTGATGAGTTTGCCTGCCCATTGCCGCACGAAGGTTTCCGACAGCACCCGCATGAACCCCGCCAAACAGACCAGCTCGATGCGGTGGCTGGTGAGCACGGCGTCGATGGCGTTATCGAACGCCTCGCGCGAGGGGTAGCCGCCATGGGCGATGACCATGCTTTCGATGCCGGCTTCGCTGGCGCGCACCAGCCCATGCACGTAGGGCACATTGCTGATGACGAGTACAATTTCAGCAGGGAAATCCGGCGCTTTGGCCGCGTCGATCAAGGCTTGCAGGTTGCTACCATGGCCGGAAATGAGAACGGCTGTTCTTACGCGACGCATAGGTTGTCGCCGCAGCAAATGACCCGCGGCTGACCTTCGGCACTGGCCACCAACTCGCCGATGATGGAGACGGCTTCGCCCGCCTTTTCGAGCGCGCTGCGCACGGCGAGGGCCTCGTGCTTACCGACGACGGCGACCATGCCGATGCCGCAATTGAAGGTGCTGAGCATATCGTTGAGCGAGACATTGCCGGTCATGCGCAGCCAATCGAAAAGGGCGGGCAGGTGCCAGCTGGTGAGGTCGATGCTGGCGGAAAGATGCGCCGGCAGCGCGCGCGGGATGTTCTCGGTAAGCCCGCCGCCGGTGATGTGGGCGAGGCTTTTGATGTGCCCGTGCGCGAGGATGGGCAGCAGCGATGCGACATAGATGCGCGTCGGTGCCAGCAGCGCCTCGCCGAACGTGGTGGCGGCGCAGGAATAGGGCGGTTTGGCCGCCAGATCGACGCCGGACTCGGTGACGATCTTGCGCACGAGCGAGTAGCCGTTGCTATGGATGCCCGCGGAATGGATGCCAAGCAGGATATCGCCGGCCTGCATGGTCGGCTTCGGCAGCAGGTGGGTGCGCGCGACGGCGCCGACCGCGAAGCCCGCGAGGTCGTATTCCTCGCCTTGGTACATGCCCGGCATCTCGGCGGTCTCGCCGCCGACCAGCGCGCAACCGGCTTGTGTGCAGCCTTGCGCAATGCTGGCGATGACCTCGGCCGCGGTATCGACATCGAGTTTGCCGGTGGCGTAATAATCCAAGAAGAATAGCGGTGTCGCGCCTTGGACGACCAGATCGTTGACGCACATGGCGACCAGATCGATACCGATGCCGCGATGCTGCTTGAGTTGTTGTGCTAGCTTGAGCTTGGTGCCAACGCCATCGGTCGTCGAGACGAGCAGGGCGTCCTCGAAGCCGGCGGCCTTGAGGTCGAACACCGCACCGAACCCGCCCAGACCACCGAGGGCGCCCGCACGCGCGGTAGCCTTGGCGTGGGGCTTGATGCGCTCGACCAGCGCGTTGCCGGCGGCGATATCGACACCGGCCTCTTTATATCGTTCGTTGATTGAAGCGCTCATTTGCGGTAGCCTGTGGTTCATGATCGGCCACACCATACGACAAACGATTCGCCCTTGGCAATGGCTAGCTGCGCTGGTGCTGTTGGCGTGGGCGGTGCCCGCCATGGCCGCGGTGCAGGAGATGCGCGTCATCGGCGTGGGCTCGGATACGAGCAGCATGCAGGCCGCTGAAAAAGCGATGGATTATGCCAAGAAACGTGCGGTCTACCTTGCGACACTGAAGCTTGGGGTGCCCAATGCCGGCAAGGTCGCTTCCAAATTCACCGACGAGCAATTGGGCCTCATCGTGCGCGGCGCCACCGTGACGCAGACCCGCCGCGATGGCTACATCACCTATGCCGATGTCAACGTGACGATCGTGGACGAGGCCTTGCGCCGTGCCCTTAAGCTGCCCGACGATTACGGCAAGGCGCGTCCGCAGGGGATGGATGCGCGCGGCCTGCTGCTGCTGCCGGTCTATGCCGGTAAGGAGCGCGCCTATCTGTGGGAGAAGGAGAACCTGCTGCGTGCGCCGCTGGCCGAAGAAGTGCGCCGCCAATCCTATGGCAGCGTGTTGCTTCCCGGCGGCGATCTCGATGATCTGCGCCTGATTGACTACAACAACGCCTTGACGGTGGGCGCCGAGGAACTGACGCCGATGTTCAAGCGCTACGGTGCGGATGAGATCGTGATCGCGGTGCTGACGATCGGTGCGGCCGGCACCAGCGATGCCTCGACCGTGCTGCTGCGGCGCATCACGCCGACCAAGAACCGCAACGAAGTGATGGAGATCCCCTTGAGTGGTTCGGACGAGACCAGCTCGACCCGCCTTGGCAAGGCCGCCGCCGCCATTGCTGCGGCCGCGACCCAGATCGCCACCTCCACCGCCGAGCGCGACCAAGCCGCCCGCGCCGCCGCTAAAACCATTCCTGTCACGTTCGCCTATGCCATCCCTAAGGAATTGGCACGGATGCAAGAAGCCGTGCGCGCCGCGCCGCAGGTGCTCTATCTTGATGTGCCCAGCATCGCGCTTGCGCAGGTTACCGGTACCATCTATCTAAAGGGCGAAGCGGCACCGCTGCGCGAACTGCTGACGAAGCAGGGCGTGGTCATCGCGCCCAGCGGTGAAGGCTGGCGGTTGTCGGTACGGTAATTGTAAGCAGAAAAGGCGCGACCATGAATACACCCCAACATACGCGTAACAGCTGGCAGGCGCGCTGGTTCCACTTCGTGCTGTGGCTCGCCATCATCACCGGATTCATCGTGTTCCTGCGTGCGGTGCAGCCCATTTTGCTGCCGTTCGTGCTCGGTATGTTCATCGCCTACCTGATGGACCCGCTGGCGCAGCGCTTGCAGCGCATGGGGCTGGGGCGCAATGCGGCCACTGCCGTCATCATGCTGGGGCTGTTCGCGCTCATCTTCGCGCTGGTGGCGTGGCTGGCACCGATGGTCTATCAGCAGTTCGCCAACCTTGCCACCCGCACACCGGCGATGCTGCAGGAAGTGGCGACCAACGTGCGCACCGGTGCGGCACCGCTGCTTGAGAAACTCAATGCCATCAGTGGCAACGGCAAGGACGCCATCCCCACCGATACGACGGTGCTGGTGCAGCGCGGCATCGCAGGGCTCAGCGGGATCGCGCGCGGGCTGTTCAGTTCCGGCGCGGCGCTGGTGAACGTGTTCGCGCTGCTGCTCATCGCGCCGATCGTGTGCTTCTACCTCATCCGCGATTGGCCGACGATGGTGAAGAAGATCGACGGCATGCTGCCGCTTGCCTATGCCCCGACCATCCGCCAGCAGCTGGTGCTCATCAACCGCACGTTGGCCTCCTACCTGCGCGGTCAGCTGACGGTGATGTTCATTCTCTCGGTCTATTACGTCATCCTCTTCGGCGTGCTTGGCCTTAATTTCGGCTTGGTGCTCGGCATCCTTGCCGGCTGCATCGTCATCATCCCGTATATCGGTTCGCTGATCTCGGTCGGGCTTGGCCTTACCGTCGCCTACGGCCAATACGACATCACCACCAACTTCTGGATGGTGATCGCGATCTATGCTGTCGGCCAGATCATCGAGACCCAGATCCTGACGCCCAAGATCATCGGCGACCGTGTCGGCCTGCACCCGCTATGGATGCTGTTTGGCATGCTTGCCGGTGCGGTGCTGCTTGGCTTCGTCGGGGTGTTGCTCGCCGTTCCGCTGACGGCGGTCATCGGGGTGTTGGTGAAGTTCGCCGTCGCCCGATACCTTGAATCGGGCCTCTATCGCGACCAATGACCACCCCGCCGAATGGACGATGAGCACGCCATGCAACTAGTGATGCCTTTCGCACGGATGACGAGTTACGCCACCGAGGATTTCATCCGCGGTGTCGCGAATGAGGAAGCGTTGGCCGTGATCGAACGCTGGCCGGACTGGCCGTATTCCATCCTGTTGCTGCATGGCCCCAAGGCTTGCGGCAAAACACATCTGGCGCATCTGTTCGCTGCGCGCAGCGGCGCCACTTTCATCGACCCTGCGCGGGTGGGCAGTGCGCCGGCGGATCATCTGTTGGTCGGCCACCATGCGTGGGTGCTCGACGGGGTGGAAGCGGTGCGCGAGGAAGCGGCGCTGGCGCAGCTCATCAACCATGCGCGTGCCCGTGGCGATTATCTGTTGCTGACCGCGCACGCACCGGCGGCGCAGCTGGCCGTTACGTTGCCGGACTTACGCTCGCGCTTGCTGGCGTTGCCGACCATCCGCCTCGGTGCGCCCGACGATGCGCTGCTAATGGGGGTGCTGGCCAAACAATTCGCCGACCGCCAATTGCGCATCGCGCCGGAAGTGCTGACCTATGCCGCCCAGCAGCTGGAGCGCAGCTACGAAGCGACGGTAATATTCGTGCGGGCGATGGACCGGCTGTCGCTGACGCGCGGGCGCGCCATCACGGTGCCGCTGGTGCGCGAGGCGCTGCAACATCCCGATTGGCAACCGGCATAGATTCATGCGATTATGGGCGCGGCATGGTGAAAAAGAATAAACATATCGCACCCATCAGTGTCGTGATGAACAACAACCGGCAGCGGCTATCGAAGCTGAAGGTGCTGGTCGCCGACCGCGACAATCGCACGGCATCGCTGGTGCAGGGCATCCTGTTCTCGTTCGGCTTTCGCAACATGGATGTGGTGACCAGCGGTGAAAGCGCGCTGACATTGCTGCGCAGCCGCCCCTACGACATCATCATCACCGAGTGGAACATGGTGCCGGTCGACGGCGTACGGCTGGTGAAGGCCATCCGCCGCGCCAAGGACGACGCCCGCATCCCGCGCGACATTCCCATCATCATGCTGACGGCGCGGGCGGATAAAGAGAGCATCTACATGGCGCGTGATGCCGGTATCACCGAGTTCGTTGCCAAGCCGTTCTCGGCCAAGGCCATCTCCAATCGCATCATCCAGATCATCGATAATCCGCGCGCGTTCGTCGAGAATGATAGTTATGTCGGCCCCTGCCGCAGGCGGCTGGGTGAGCCGCCACCGGGGGTGGAGGATCGGCGCGTGCTCAGCTCCACCACCCTTCCGCCAAGCCAGAATCTGCAAGAGCAACTGGGCGAGATGCGCGCCGCCGACATTCTCACCGAAGCGGCGGTGGAGCAGGCGCAGGCCGACCTCGAGGAGGCCGAGAGCACGTTCATCGACTGGGCGTTCGCCGACATCAAATTGCTGGAGCAGGCCTACACCACCCTCGTGCATAAACCGAACGACGAAGCGGCGGCACGCGCGTTGTCCGAGGCGGCCTATGCCATCAAATCGCAGGCGGGCATCTTCGGATATTCGCTCGGTACGGAGGTGGCGACATTACTTGTAGGCTATCTCGAGACGCCGCGCGATTTCACAAAAGACAACCTCGTAGTGTTGCGAAAACACATCGATGCTATCCATGTTATTTTCAAACAAAAGATCAAACAACATGGCCAGCATATCGGCAGAAACATGATGCTAGCGCTGAAAACACTGGCCGAGAAATTGGGATAGCACCGTTATTTTTTGTGCGCGCGAGGATGGCCGTTCGCGCTAAAATTCTTTTCATTCACCACAAGATATAGTATCCAGATGTCTGGTTTAGACTACGGATGGTGGGATGAACGGACGTTACAATAATAGCAATCAGCACCCAGAGCTTTCCTCGCTCGCCCAACGCACCCAACATCCGATGGCGCATTACTGGCGCCTGCGCACCCAGACCCTGCTTGACCGATTGGAACGCGAAGCACGGCGTATGTTCCAACTGGAGGAGGACTTGAGCGCCTTCGCCAAACAATATTACCATGCGGTCGGTGCGGTGACGGAGCGCCTTGCACAGGTCGAACAACGGTTGGCCAGTGTCAGCCGCGACGAGGTGGTAGCGGCCATGCCCACGGTCATCGCGCAGCGCGATGCCAGCGACGCCCGCCGCAGCGAACTGAAGACACGCTACCGCGCCTTGGCGAAAGAAGTGCACCCCGACCGCGCGATGGTGGTCGATAGTGCGGGCACCATGGCGACGACGATGCATGCACTGAACTCGGCGTACCACCATGGCGATCTGGCGGCGGTGCTGCGCATCGAGGCGCAGCTGTTGCTGGCGCAAGTGCCGCACGAGGAGCCCCACGCCAGCCAGCAGATGGACAGCGCCTTGCGCGATATCGAGCGCGCGGCCGAAACCTATGCCGAAGGCTATCGCAGCTTACTGAATTCGCCCCTTAACGAACTGATGTTGCGCTCGATGTCGGCGCAATTGGCGGGCTGGGATTGGATGCAAGCGGTGGTGCGCAAGGTGGAGCGCACGATCGAGGAGAAGGAGCGCGCGGCGGCCATCGAGCATATCGAACAGATCGGCGCGTGGCGCGACAGCGTGCAGGTCGCATGACGGATATTGTGCGTATCGATGCCGGCCCGCGCATGAGCGAAGCGGTGATCCATGGCGGTAAGGTTTACCTGTGCGGCGTGGTGGCGGACGCAGCGGCCGGCAAATCCGTGCGCGCGCAAACGGCGGATATTTTAGCGCAGATCGACGCGATGCTGGCCAGCGCCGGCAGCGATAAAACGAAGCTGCTCAAGGCCAATATCTGGCTGACAGACATCACCACCATCGGCGAGATGAACGCGGTGTGGGACGCGTGGGTGGTTGCCGGTAAAACGCCGGCGCGCGCGACGGTCGAAGCCAAGCTCGCGTTGCCGCAATGGGCGGTGGAGATGATGGTGGAAGCAGCGATTTAGGCGACCTGCGGGCGCGGCAAGGCGGCTTTGCTGGCGGCGGCCATGACGAACTGAGTCATTTTTTCAAGCGCGCGCGCTTCAATTTGGCGGACGCGTTCGCGGCTGATACCGAAACGCTTCGAGAGTTCTTCCAAGGTCTGCTCGTCCTCGTTCAGGCGGCGGGCGACGATGATATCGCGTTCGCGCTCATTCAAGCTGGCCAAGGCCTGCATCATCAGTCCGCGTTTTTGCTGGAAGTCTTCGTCCTCGGCCAAGATGGTCTCTTGGTTGTCCGATGGATCGGCGAGCATGTCCATCCACTCACCGTCGCCATCCGTGCCGATGCGGGCGTTGAGATGCTTGTCGGAGGCGCCCATGCGCTGATCCATGTCGATCACGTCCTGCTCGCCGACATCGAGCTCATGCGCGATGATGCGAATTTCATCCGGCGTCAGGGTCTTGCCATCATCGACTGTCTTGAGGCGCTTGCGCATTTTCTTGAGGTTGAAGAACAGGCGCTTTTGTGCCGCCGAGGTGCCCATTTTGACGAGCGACCACGAGCGCAGCACGAATTCCTGAATCGAGGCGCGGATCCACCACATGGCATAGGTCGAAAGGCGGAAGCCTTTCTCCGGCTCGAACTTTTTGACGGCCTGCATGAGACCGATATTGCCCTCGGCGATCAGCTCCGCCATCGGCAGGCCGTAGCCGCGATAGCCGGATGCGATCTTGGCGACAAGGCGCAGATGCGAGGTGACGAGCTTGTGGGCCGCGTCGTAATCGCCGTATTCGCTCCAACGTTTGGCGAGCATGTATTCATCCTCCGCCGAAAGCATCGGGAATTTTTGGATCTCCTGCATGTAGCGGCGCAGGCCATCCGGCGAGACGACAGGGAGTGCCATGGACTGTTTCGACATTGCGTGCCTTCCTAAAGATCATGCGGCGATATGGCCGCTGGGCTTGCCTTTGGGGGGAATTGCTCATCCCCACTTCTTGCCCTGTAACCTAGTCGATTACCCGCGAATTGTCAAGGAATCGAGGGTCGCCTCAAGCGCCAGCATATCCTCCGGCAGGGGGCAGGAGAATTCCATGATTTCGTTGGTTTTCGGGTGGGTTAGCACGAGCTGCTGGGCATGCAGCGCCTGACGATGAAATGTTTGTAATACGGCGATGGCCTCCGGTGTCAGGAGGTAGCCCGCTGCCTTCAGGCGCTGGATGCGGGTGCTGGTGGGCATGCCGTAAACCGGATCGCCGATGAGTGGGCATTTGGCATGGGTGAGGTGGACGCGGATCTGGTGGGTGCGCCCCGTTTCGAGCGTGCACTCGACCTTGCTTGCCAGCGGCGTGATGTTGCCGGGTATGTGGTAGGCGGCGAGCGTTTCGTAATGGGTGACGGCATGTTTGCCGGTGGCGACGACGGCCATTTGGCGGCGGTAGCGCGGGTTGCGTGCCATCGGTGCATCGACGGTGCCTGTGCGCGGGGTGAGCGCCATCCAGACATAGGCGATGTAGGTGCGCTTTAACGTACGCTCCTTGATCTGGGCGGACAGATGCTGGTGCGCCGCGTCGTTCTTGGCGACGACGAGCAGGCCGGACGTTTCCTTATCGATGCGGTGGACGATGCCCGGCCGCGCCACCCCGCCAATGCCCGAAAGCGACGCACCGCAATGGTGCAGTAACGCATGCACCAGCGTGTCGCCGCGTGTGCCGGCGGCGGGGTGCACCGTCATGCCCGCAGGCTTGTTGAGGACGATGAGATCGGCGTCCTCGTAGACGATATCGAGCGTGATGCCGGTCGCCGGGGTGAGGTCGAGCGTGACGGTATCGGGGATGACAAGGGCGAAGACCTCGCCGGTTTTTACCTTGTGCGAACTGTTGGTATAGGGCGTGCCATCGCGGGTGACGGCGCCGGCTTCGATCATGCCTTGCAGGCGTGCGCGGCTGATATCGGGCAGGGCCAAGCTCAGGAATTTGTCGAGGCGCTGGCCGGCCGAATCGGCATCGACGGTGACGGTATGGGGTTGGCTCATGCCGCTAATCGCGTGGTCAGCCCTGCGTTGGTGACGCTGCCGACGGGCCCGAGTGCGGCCACCGTCGGGGTGGCGGTTTGCAGGCAACGCTGCGCCATGCGTACCATATCGGCTTGGGTGACGGCGTCGATCTCGGCGAGCAGCATGTCGGCGGTGCGGTATTCACCATACACATGCAAATGCCGCGCGATCCATTCGGCGATGGCGCCGCAATTCTCGCCCGTCATCACGGTGCCGGCCTTGAGCTGGTTTTTTGCGCGCAGCAATTCGGCTTCCGAAACCCCGTCCTTCATGCTGTGAAGCACGTCCTTCAAGGCGCCGGTGAGCTCCCCCAGATGCTCGACCGTGGTGCCGGCATAGATGCCGAGCACGCCGACATCCTGATAGCCCGACGCGAAGGCCGAGACGGAATAGGCCAGCCCACGCTTTTCGCGGATCTCCTGAAACAGGCGGCTGCTCATGCCGCCGCCTAGAATGGTTGCGAAGACCTGCAGGGCGTAATGGTCGGCATCGACGGTGGAGACGCCCGGAAAGCCGAGTACGAGTTGCACTTGCTCCAGCTCTTTCTCGAGCGTTTTTTCACCGCCGATATAGCGAGCTTTTTCTAAAATTTGCTGCGCGGATGTATTTTCGGCTTTCGCAAAAAACCCTGCAGCAATTTTTTCTACCCGAGCGTGATTGAGGCAACCAGCGGCCGCCAGCACCATGCGGTTTGGCTGGTAATGTTTTTTCGTGTAGGCGATCAGGTCGTCGCGGGTGAAGGTGGCCACGCGCTCGGCCTTACCTAGAATAGGGCGGGCGAGGGGTTGGTCGCCGAAGGCCATTTCTTGGTAGAGATCGAAGACCAGATCGTCCGGCGTGTCGTGATGCATCGCGATCTCTTGCAGCACGACCTGACGTTCGCGCTCCAACTCGTTCGCATCGAAGTTGGAGCTGGCGATGATGTCGCACAACAGGCGCAGCGCGTCGTCGGCATATTCCTTCAGCACCTTGGCGTAATAGACCGTGTGCTCGTGGCTGGTATAGGCGTTGATGTTGCCGCCCATGAGGTCGAAGGCCTCGGCGATCTCGCGCGCATTCATGGTGGCGGTGCCTTTGAAGGCCATATGCTCCAGCAGGTGCGACAGCCCGCCTTCGTGCGGTTCCTCGTGGCGCGCCCCGACATCCACCGCAATCGCAAATGCGGCGGAATGGCCTTGGCCGTCGCGCTCGGAAGCGATGCGGAAGCCGTTATCCAAGGTCGTCAGTTGATAGGTCATAGCCCGCGTATATAGGCCTTCAGCGCCGCCAAGTCACGCGCCATCGGCGTGAATACTTCCTTGCGGTCGTATAAATCGGCCAAATGCGCCGGTAACGGCGGGGTGAGGTCGGTGGCTTCGCGCACGGCCTCGGGGAATTTGGCGGGGTGGGCGGTGGCCAAGGTGACGGTGACGCCCGCGGGCGCGAGCGCTTCAGTGGTGGCAACGCCGACGGCGGTATGCGGGTCGAGCAGATAGCCTGCTTCGGCATGGGTTTTTTTGATTTGGGCGAGGGTGCCGGCATCATCGACCGCGTGGGCGGCGAACACCGCCACGAAATCCGCATGTTGGGCGGGCGTGAGCGTCAGGGTCTTGGTGGCGCGGAACTGTGCCATGGCAGCGGCCAGTACCACGCCGTCGCGGTCGAACAGGTCGAACAGCACACGCTCGAAATTGCTGGAGATTTCAATGTCCATGCTGGGCGAAAGCGAAGCGTTGACGCCCGCCATGCGATAGGCACCGGTTTTCACGCAGCGGGCGAGGATATCGTTGCGGTTGCTGGCGATGATGAGTTTGTCGATGGGGAGCCCCATGGCGCGGGCGAGGTAGCCGGCGTAGATATCGCCGAAATTACCGGTGGGGACGGTGAAGTTGAGCTGAGCAGCCGGAGCGCCGAGGCGCAAGGCGGCATAGAAATAATAAACGATTTGCGCCAGCACCCGCGCGAAGTTGATGGAGTTTACGGCAAGCAGCTGCGTGCCGTCGCGGAAGGCCGCATCCGCGAACAGGGTTTTGACCATGTCCTGACAATCGTCGAAGGTGCCCTCGACCGCCAGCGCGTGGATGTTGCGGGCGCCCAGCGTGGTCATCTGCCGGCGCTGCACCTCGGAGGTGCGCCCGTGCGGATAGAGGATGACGATATCGAGATTGGCGCGCCCCATGCAGCCCGCCATCGCCGCCGAGCCGGTATCGCCCGAAGTGGCGCCGAGCACTACCGCGCGCTTGCCCTCGGCGAGGGAAGCTTCCAGAAGATGGCCAAGGAGCTGTAATGCGAAATCCTTGAAGGCCAAGGTGGGGCCGTGGAACAGTTCGAGCAGGAAATGGTTGGGCGCAAGCTGCACGAGCGGCGCAATGGCAGCGTGGCGGAAGTTGCCGTAGGCCGCGTCGATCATGGTTTTGAGTTGGGCGCGCGTGAAGCTTTCCCCAACAAAGGGCGCCATGATTTCAAGGGCTAAATCCGGATAGGAAAGCCCCGCGAAGCCGGCAATTTGCTGCGGCGAGAATTGCGGGATGGATGCGGGCACATACAGCCCACCATCGCTGGCGAGGCCAGCCAACAGCGCGCCTTTGAAATCGACATGCGGTGCGGCACCGCGGGTGGAGACATACATCATAGCGGCGGGTTTAGCGGATATACGGGCGGTTGTCGAGGGTGCGGGTGGCCCTAGCGCCGCGTCCAGATATCAAATACGTGGGTGACCTGCTGCACCACCATGCGGCTGCCAAACCCCGGCAATGCAAAGGGCACGAAGTGCGCCGCATGCAGCTGACTGACGAGGGGATCGCGGCTTTTGTGGGTGTTCCAGCCAAACACCAGCAGGCCATTGGGCTTGAGCACCTGCGCCATGGACGTGTAGCAGCGGGCTTGGTCGGCCTCGCTGTCGATGCCCCAACCGATGACGCCGTTGCAGAACACCGCATCGAAGAAGCTGGATTCATAGGCAGCCTCGAGCGCGGTGGCTTCGCCGATCGTGTGGTGGGCACCATTACCGAATTTGGCGGCCGCGGGGTCGACATCCACCGTCCAAACGGTGGCGCCCTGCGCTGCTAGTTTTTTGTAGTAGCCCTTGGTCGTCGGGCAGACGCCGATCCACAATACCTTCTTGCTATTAGCGAGATAGTCCGTTTGGTGGGCGATGGCCTTGAAGAGGGTTTTGACCAGCACGATGCGGTCTTTTTTATAGCGCCGGCGCCAAGCCTTGATGGGGTGAAGCAGTAGATGCAGCATCGGTCGGCTCGCGTTATCTAGGATTCTTACGATGGTAGAGCACGAAAATCACCAAGATGCCAAGCGCGATGCCCCACCACGTGATGACATAACTCAAATGATCGTTGCGCAGGCGGATGGTGCCGTCCGACGGGATGGGCAGGCGGTTCACGTCCTGCGTGCCGACGAGGTCGACCATCGCGGGGACGACATTGCTAAGTTTGGCGGATGCGGCCATATCGGCCACGTCGCGCCCGAACCAGATGTTCTTCTCCGGCTGGCTGACGGGGGTGAAGTAGCTGCGCTCCGCCCCGACGCGCACAAGGCCGGTGATGGTGGCCATGCCGCGCACCCGCGTTTCGGGCCGCGTTTCGGGTAGTTTTTTGGCCGCCGGCACCCAGCCGCGATTGACCAGCAGCGTGCGGCCGTCGGTGAGTTTAAAGGGGGTGACGATGGCGTAACCGAATTTATCGCGCCAATAGCGCGGTGCAATATGGAACTCGGCAGTCGGCCGCCATGTGCCGGTGAGGGTGATCGTGTGGAACTGCAAGGCGGCCAAGGCCTCCGGCTCGCGCGGTAAGGTGCGGATGGGGTCGATGGCGTTGGCCTGCGCGATTTGCGCGATGAGCGCCTCTTTCCATTGCAGGCGCTTGACCTGCCAGCCGCCGGCCACCATGCAGGTGCCAAAGGCGAGGATGAAGAAGAACCACGCGACGGCCTTCGGGCGATGGAATTTCGACAACAGGTTAGGCATGGGGATCGTTCTCCTTGAGCAGGGCGAGGCGGTGCTCGATGGTGATGAGGATGGTCTTGAACATGCGCAGACAACCGATGCAGGCGAGGAAGGTCAGCGGGATCCATAGGGCGGCGTGCACCCACAGCGCCGGCGCGAAGTTGATCTCGACCAAGGCCGCACCGCCCGTGACAAGGAACCCGACGACGACCAGCGCGAAGAAGGCGGGGCCATCCGCTGCATCGTGATGCTTGAGCACGAGGCCGCAATCACTGCAGCTATCGACGATGCCGAGCATATCCTTGAACAACTTTCCCGTGCCGCAACGTGGACAGCGGGGCCGCACGAGCTGAGCAAGCAGTGAAGGTGACGTAGTCATCGCGTAGCCTTCCATGGCGAGCCCGAAGGGAGGGGGTGAGCGCAGCGTAGGGGGCGATGCCCCCTTCCAAATATATTACGAAGAAGTAACCCAGTAGATACCGACGAAGAGGAACAACCAGACCACATCGACGAAATGCCAGTACCACGCGGCGAACTCGAAGCCCAGATGCCCCTTGACGCTGAGCGTGCCGCGGCGGGCGCGCACCAAGCACACGGCGAGGAACGCGGTGCCGATCATGACATGGATGCCGTGGAAGGCGGTGGCGAGGTAGAAGGTGGCGGCGTATTTGCCATCCGTCAGACCGAAGGCGGCGTGGGAATATTCGTAGGCTTGAACGATGGAAAAGAAAAAGCCGAGCGCGACGGTGCAGGCAAGGCCGCGGATGACATCCTTGTTGTTGCCTTCAAGCAGCGCATGGTGCGCCCACGTGACGGTGGTGCCCGACAGCAGGAGAATGAGGGTGTTGAGCAGCGGCAGATCGAACGGATCGAACGCGATGATGTTGGCCGGTGGCCAGACGCCCTCGGCGATCGCCCAGATATCCTCCAGCGGCAGTTTGGGGAAGAAGGCCGCGCCGAAATACGCCCAGAAGAAGGCGACGAAGAACATGACCTCCGAGCAGATGAACAGCGCCATGCCGTAGCGCAGGCCGAGGCGTACTTTGTCGGTGTGGGCATGATCGTTAAGCCCTTCACGGATCACGTCGCGCCACCAGAAGAAGACGTTGGCAGTGATGGCGGCAAAACCGGCGAACACCATGGGCAAGCCCACCGCATGCTTGTGCAGTGCGAACGCACCGCCGACCACGAACAGCAAGATCGAGAATGCCGTCAAGATCGGCCAGATGCTGGGGTTGACCAGATGATACGGGTGCGTGACTTTGGCGCTCATAAATCCTCGTGCGGTGCTGGTGGCGAACTGCGGCGGCGGCTTGGTACTCGGTCGGTCATGTACGGGTTGTACACTCCCTTCCTGCGTGCCGCACCTCCTAGCATTTCATCCACCATCATCGCCCGATAGCGACAGCGATGGAGTCCCACCTAGAGTTTCGATTGATTAGCACTTTCATAGCTAAAAAACGTGTAAGATAAAGTAATATTTGCCAGATCCCTTACCTCGGGGTCGTCGAGGATGGCGGGGTCGATGAAAAATGACACAGGCAGGTTGGCCGACTGATGCGGCGCAAGATGCTGTTCCTCGAAACAGAAACACTGGATTTTGTTGAAGTATTTGCCCGCCGCGAACGGCGTGACGTTGTAGGTGGCGGTGCCACGAGTGGGCAGATTCGATTCACTTACCGCCCGAAAGGCGATGAGGCGGTTCTGGCCGAGCTTGACGGTGACCGATTTTTCAAGCGGCTCGAATTTCCATGGCAGGCGCGGGTCGGTGTTGCCATCGAAGGTGACGGTGATGGTGCGATCGACGACGCGGCCACTGGTATTAGCCGCGACGCGCTGGGTGGTGCCGCCGAAGCCCGTCACCTGACAGAACAGGCGATACAGCGGCACGCTCGCATAGGCCAGCATGAGCATGCCGGCGGCGATGGCGGCCATGTGCAAAGCGATGGAGCGATTGGAATGCATAAAGGGTGCTACTGCCCGCCGACTTTAAGCATGCTGAGATAAAACAGCCCCATGACGAACAGGCTGATGACGGCGAGCGCGAAATAGTTCTTGGCGCGTTTACGGCGGTGGGTCTCGCTGATGGGCATGGCTATTTTACCTTATCGCGGCGCATGAAATCGAGCACCAACAGAGTGAAAATGGTGAACAGGCTACCGAGGATGAAGCTGGTGCCCATGAGGTAGACGATGTTCTCGGTAAGGACGAATTTATCGAGATGGATCACGTTGGCTTTGGCATCCATGAGCACGCTCCGTAGTGAAAGAGAATCAACCCGACATTAGCGCAGAATCAGGCGATTGCAAAGCCCTGCGTGAGATGATCGGCGACCAGCAGCGCGAACAGCGCGAACAGATAGAGGATGGAAAAACCGAACATGCGCATGGCATCGCGCGGTTGCTGCGAACGCAGCACGCGCACGCCGTGGCGCAGGAAATTAGCGCCCAATGCGGCCGCACCCGTGCCATAGACGATACTGGCGCCGGCCAGCAGCGGGGCGAGGGATACTGCGATCAGCAGCACGGTGTAAAAAAGGATCTGGCGTTTGGTGGCGGCGATGCCGGCCGTCACCGGCAGCATGGGCACGTTGGCTTTTTTGTAATCGTCGTGGCGGTAGAGCGCCAGCGCCCAGAAATGCGGCGGTGTCCAGAAGAAGACGATGGCGACCATGATCCACGGCATCCATGCCGGTTCGGGGCTGGCGGCAACCCAGCCGATGAGCGCCGGAAACGCCCCCGCCAAGCCGCCGATGACGATGTTGTGCGGCGTATGGCGCTTTAAGCCCATGGTGTAGATGACGGCATAGAAGAAGATGGCGAACGCCAGCCACGCCGCAGCAAGGATGCTGACAGCAAGCCCCAGCAGCGATACCGACGCGACCGAAAGCATGAGGCCGAGCGCCAAGGCGTCGTCGCCAGCGATGCGACCGGCGGGGACGGGGCGGTTTTGTGTGCGCGCCATGATGGCGTCGATGTCGCGGTCGTACCACATGTTGAGTGCGGCGCCGGCGCCGGAGCCCAGCGCGATGCAAAGGATGGTGATGAGCTGATAGAACGGGTGAATCTGGATCGGCGCCATCCATAGCCCCGCCGCACCGGTGAAGACGACCAGCGACATGACCCCCGGTTTGAGGAGTGTCGCATAGTCGCGCAAGGAGGCGGCTTCAGCGGCGCTGAATGGCGTGGCGGTCGTGGTCACGCGCCCCTCCTAGTGGTGATTGCTTGGGTAAGCCGTCGGGATCTTGCTGTAATCCGGCTGCGTCTCGAACGTGTGGAACGGCGGCGGCGAGCTCAGCGTCCACTCCAGCGTGGTGGCGCCTTCGCCCCACGGGTTGTTCTTCGCCGGACGCTTACGGATGAACATTTCCGCGACCACGATCAGGAACCAGATGGCACCGGCGAACGCGATGTAGGAGCCGATCGACGACCAGTAGTTCCAGCCCTCATAGACATCCGGATAGTCGGGAATGCGGCGGGGCATACCGGCCATGCCGAGGAAATGCTGCGGGAAGAAGGTGAGGTTGGTGCCGATGAAGAACAGCCAGAAATGGAACTTGCCCATCCACTCGCTGTACATGTAGCCCGACATTTTGGGAATCCAGTAATAGAAGGCGGTGAAGACACCGAACAACGCACCCAAGCTCATCGCGTAATGGAAGTGCGCGACGACGTAATAGGTGTTGTTGAAGCTCATATCGACGACCGAGTTGGCGAGCATGACGCCCGTGACCCCACCGACGGTGAACAGGAAGATGAAGCCCAGCGCGAACACCATCGGCGTTTCGAAGGTGATGGAACCACCCCACATGGTGGCGATCCACGAGAAGACCTTGATGCCGGTGGGCACGGCGATGACCATGGTGGCGATCATGAAGTAGGCCTCGGTATCGGGCGACAGGCCGACGATGAACATGTGGTGCGCCCAGACGACGAACCCAAGCACGCCGATGCAGCTCATGGCCGCGACCATGCCGAGATAGCCGAAGATGGCTTTGCGCGAGAAGCTGGCAATCACCTCCGACACAATGCCAAATGCCGGCAGGATGAGGACATAGACCTCGGGGTGGCCGAAGAACCAGAACAGGTGATCGAACAGCAGGGGATCACCGCCGCCGGCGGGGTTGAAGAAGTTGGTGCCGAGGTTGCGATCCGTCAGCAGCATGGTGATGGCACCGCCGAGCACGGGCAGCGACAACAGCAGCAGGAACGCGGTGATGAGGATCGACCAGACGAACAGCGGCATTTTGAACAGCGTCATGCCCGGTGCGCGCATGTTGAAGATGGTGACGATGAAGTTGATGGCGCCGAGGATGGAGGAGATACCGGCCAAGTGCAGCGAGAAAATGGCGAG
>JBIIAV010000148.1:0-6671 GCA_044239745.1 Rickettsiales bacterium | reverse complement strand
GCCCACCGCGAAAATGAGATAGGTCAGGATGAGGCTCTGGCCAAGGTCGCCCTCCGGGAAGAAAAGCTTGGAGAACACGATCGACATATGGCCATAAAGCGCATAATCGTACCATTCCAGCCCGTTGCCAAGCATCCCAGAAATAACGACTTTCTTCTTGCCACCCATGAACGCCATAATGTCCCCTTACTGATTTACTTGAGCGCGCGACATTACCTATATGGACGCGAATGCCAAGCATAAACGATGCTGCACTGCGGCAAAGCCCTGAGGCAGCAGAAAAAGCGCCATCCCGACACAAAACTGTCACATACCTTTGCTACAATGAAGGTTGGAAGGCTTTGGCTATGGCGATCTTTTATCGCTGCCGCACAGGGTCTACGGAGTGAGAATCATTGGTTAAATTCGTTTATCAGTCTGGATCGGTGATCGACGATGTGCAGGTATGCCGCAACGAGAATGGCGGCGTGCGTGCTTATGTGCACGCGGCGAGCACCGCTTCCGCCGAGCAGCTGCTGGAAATAAAGAACGGATTGGCCGATCGTAACCTCAAAGTCATCCCCACGACCAAGGATGGGCGGCCCGTGCTGGAAGTGCGCGGCTTCAAGAAGCCCAGCGACTTTACCCGCATCCTGCTTGAGAAACACTACATCACCGGTGTCACCAGTATGACGCGCGAAGAGGGAGATATCGTCAACCCTGCGCAGAAATGGCGGCACGCGACCTTAAGTGCGGCCGGACTTTCGTATAACATCGGCGATATCGCGTATCTCACTTACGCCTTCAAAAAATACCATCATGAGCATGTGCCCAATGCCAAGAACATGACTAATTTCTTCAATGTCATGGATATCGTGGCCGGCTTCGGATATGCTGCGGGCAGCCTCGCGCTCACGAAATATGGTCACGGCGATCGCTCGCAGATCATGATCCAATCGACCAACAAGAAGATCAAGGACTACCTTGCCGATACCGGCATCAACGTGCCAGAAGATTCGGCCTTGGCCAACAGCACGCATGAAAAGAAGCGCGGATTCTTTGGAAGGCTCGATAATGTATTTGCGCGCTATCCTTCGGAGACCTTTAACTCGATCTATATCTTTGTCGGCGCGCTGCTCGGATCGGCCGCCTTTTATAGAGCCGTGGTCGCCCATACTAAGGGGAATTTAAAAGAAGCTCGGGCAGAAGCGATGGACGTTGGCCTCGGCCTAATGACGTTTACCTCGGCGATGACGGGACTATTGGTCAAAGAAAAACGCATCGATGAGAATGACCGGCGTCAGGGCTTGGGCAAGGTGCTCGATTGGGTGCAGGAAAAACCCCTACGCGCGACGGGTTTCGGCTACATGATCTCGACGCTATTTCACGGATACGGCACTTACGTGAAACACAAAGGCGGCGATGCGCTCGTCAAAAAAACAGCAGTCTATCGCGGCATTTTCGTGTTGGCCAACGTTGTGTCCGAGGTCATGCTTTTTGTATCATCGAAAGGCCATGGCGAAGGGCTGAAGCCCGATAAGAGCGTGGACGAGAGCATCCTTGCATCCACCGCCGAGCTTATTTTACGTCAGCCGCCCGAAAGACAAAAAACGCTTACCTCGCAGTTGGCTGGCTATCTTGCCGCACCCGAAGTCATGGGCGGCGATGTCGATAAAATGGCGCATACCTTGCAGGCACATATGGACGCGCTACAAAAAAATCCATGGACTTCGGCGAAGACCCGTTCGCCTCAGGAGCCGGCGCAAGCTGCAGTGAGCCAACAGGTGGCACCTACGCATGCGCACGAACTTCCGAGCGCCACCATCAGCCATGCGCAGCATCTGCAACGAGTGCAGGCGACGCCGGCACTTTCTCACACTGCGTAAGCCCTCGCTAAAATAGCACAGCGCGGCATTTAGTTGCCTACCCAAGCCTGCGGATATCATCCCACGCTTGCACGCTGGCAGCCGATGATTGAAACTGGCGTTCTGTCATTTCCATTACAGGTGGCGCCGATGACCTTTCCGTTACCCTTCCCCGAGACCGAGCACCCCTTGCAACTATTGGTGGTCGACGATCAGGAGTTCGACCGCAAGATGATCTGTACCCGCCTGCGCGAGGTGGCACCGGCGGATACTACCATCCTCGAGGCCGGCAGCGGTAAGGAAGCGATGGATGTCATCAATAACAGCCGCGCGCCCATCGATTGCGTGCTGCTCGATATGAACCTGCCGGACATCCACGGGGTCGACCTCACCTCCATGATGCTCGGCCTCAACCCCGATATCAGCATCGTGATGATCACGGTCGAGGCGGATATGGACAAAGCCCTCAAATGCCTGAAGGCAGGGGCGGAGGATTTCCTCATCAAGGGCGAATACACCAATTTCAGCCTCTATCGCGCCGTGCGCTACGCCATCGAGCGGCACCGATCCTCCGTCCAGAACCTGCAACTGAACGAAGCGCTCAAACGCGCCAAGGAACTGAGCACCGCCCAGAAGGAATTCATCCATCTCGTCAGCCACGAATTCCGCACCCCCATCGCCATCATCTCGGGCGCCATGCAGCTGCTGGCCGCCAAAGCGCCGGAAGTGGCCGCCGGTGTGGGCGCCAAGCAATTCCAGCGGGTGGAAGGGGCCTTGAAGCGCCTTATCGGCCTGCTCGATAACGTGCTGCGCCTGAGCATGGTCGAGGAGGGCAAGGAGGTCTTCTCTCCCGAACTGTTCGATATGAACAAGGCCATCCAACAAGTGGCCGAATATTTCGACGAGCAACGCCTCAATCTCAGCCTAAGCGCGGATATCGTTCACTATTACGGCGACCATCGCTTGGTGGAATACGCGCTGCATAACGTCATCAGCAATGCCATCAAATATTCACCGCTGGGCACGCAGGTCGATATCATCATGCGCACTATGCCGGCGGCGTTGGAAATCGCGGTCGTCGATAAAGGGCCCGGCATGTCGGCCGAGATGATGCGCCGTGCCGGCGAGAAATTCCACCGCGACGAAGCCACCTCGCACATCGAGGGAACGGGGCTTGGCATCTACCTCGCTAAGCGGTTCATGGAATACCATGGCGGTGAAATGCTGTTTGAAAGCGAAGGCGGGCAGGGCACCACCGTGCGGCTCATCTTTCCTTATTCGGCTGCATTGCTCGATAGCTAGTGGATTGGTCGGGGCGAGAGAAGCCCACCAAAGTTCTATGCCTCTAAAGTAAGTTGGCACACGCCTTGCAAATATGCTATAAAATCATCGGAAACGCACCATGGAACCTGTCACCGAAAGCCTTACCCCCGCTACCGACGCCGCGCGCGCCCTCACTGGCCGCAGCTGTGGCGATTGCGCATTGTGCTGCAAAATTCTAGATATCGCAGCACTCGAAAAACCTGCTGGCGAATGGTGCAAGCATTGCTCCACCCACAAAAAATGCGATATCTATCCGTATCGACCGGTGCAGATTTGCGACACGTTCAACTGCGGCTACATCACCCAGCCCGGTGTACCCGAATCATGGTATCCCGGAAAATCACGGATCATCATCAGTACCATCGCGGACCAACCGCATGTCTTTCTCATCGTCGACCCTGCTCGGCCGGATGCATGGCGCAAGGCCCCGTATTACCAACATATCAAGCAATGGGCGCTCGAGAATAACGGCACCGGCAAGCAGATCATTGTCTCCATCAACAAGCGCTACATCGTCGTCTTCCCTGACCGCGAAGTCGATCTTGGCACCGTCGGCGATGACGAGAGTGTAACCTTCACCATCACCCAGACACCAAACGGGCCCTACACCGAAGCTCACAAAGTGAAGATTGCGCCCTAGCGCTTGCCCAATAGCCGTGTAGAATGCCTTCACCGCAGCAGCGGTCAAACCCTCAGTGGTCAATCCATTAAAAAAGCAGCCCTGAAGGACTGCTTTTTTAATGGTCGGGGCGAGAGGATTTGAACCTCCGGCCTCCTGCTCCCGAAGCAGGCGCGCTACCAGGCTGCGCTACGCCCCGACATGTGGCGCCTAAGCGAGCATCGCTATAGCCAAGGGGCGCGGGCGGGTCAAGTAAGGGTTTTTGGGAAAATGGTCGGCCTTAGTGGACGGGTTCAGAACCTGCCAAGAGCGTAGATTTTTGATTTTACAGATGTGTCTGTGGCGAGGAAGCAGCGCATTGAAGAGATGTAGAGGCGTGCTACGGAACGTAAAAACAACCACTCGTCATTCTAGGAATATGACGGTATAATTGCTTGGTAAATTGCAGCCCCCAATTTAAGATGGATTATGAAGCCGATCACTCTTACCTTCCTCCTCTTTCTATGCACCTCTGGCGTGCATTTTAATGCCTTGGCTAAAACAGATAGAGAAAAGCTGGAAGCGCAAATTTTAGCAATAACCTCTGACCTTACATGCGAAAGGGATGAGCAATGTAAATCGTTTGGGTTTGGCAGCAGGCCTTGCGGTGGGTATCAGCAATACAAACTCTATTCAACGCGGGTGACCGATGAAAAGACATTGCTGGATTTAGCGGCAGCGTTTCTTAAACAGGATAAAGAATTCAGTAAAAATACGACCAGTATTTGTTCTGTTGAAGCGCCTTTGACGGCAGCCTGTATAAAAGGACATTGCGTACCGATGGGAGATGTAGCAAATACCATCACCCCAATCCATTACGCTGCTTCTAAAAACGACATTGCCCTCATCACCGCTTTATTAAAGCAGGGATATTCCATCAATGGGCTTTCCGCCATGCATGAAACGCCCCTTATTTATTCTGTTCAGATCAAGAATATAGAACCAGCAACCATTAAGTTCTTGCTGGATCATGGTGCTGATCCTAATTTCAGATATGGCAACCAAGCAAGTACGGCACTCATTTTTGCCGTTACGTCGAATCGTCCGGAAATCGTTGAAATACTATTGGAGCATAAGGCTGATCCGCTCTTAGCCAATCATTGGGGCAATGCTGTTGATTACGCCAAAAATATGGGGCACACAAAAATACTCGCGATGCTTAATAAGTAATTCCAGCAACCAATGGTCGGGGAGACAGGATTTGAACCTGCGACCCTCTGGTCCCAAACCAGATGCGCTACCAGACTGCGCTACTCCCCGACGTGGGGTGCTGCTTATCATCAGCCTCTCATGAAAAGCAAGCGCCGTGATTGACGTTACGGCAAAATAGCACTAACTGCTGTGTGATGATCAACGACACACAGTTTTTTGGCTGCTACACAGCACTTGTCACCCCCTTCAGCGATGCAGGGGTGGACGTTGCCACGCTTGAGTCCTTGGTGGAATGGCAAGTGCGCGAAGGCATTCACGGCCTTGTTCCTTGCGGCACTACGGGCGAATCACCCACCCTCAGCCCCGCCGAGCACGGCGATGTCATCGCGCGCACGGTGAAGATAGTCGCCGGTCGCGCGAAGGTGATGGCCGGCACCGGCAGCAACTCCACGGCCGAAGCCATCGAATATACGCGCTACGCCGAGAAGGTCGGCGCCGATGCGGCACTGGTCGTTGCGCCCTATTACAACAAGCCGACGCAAGAGGGGCTTTACCAGCATTTCAAGGCCGTGGCTGCCGCCACCAGCCTGCCCATTTTCATCTACAACATTCCGGGACGTTCGGTTGTCAACCTGACGGATACAACGCTGGCGCGTTTGGCGGAGATCACGAATATCGCCGGCATCAAGGACGCTACCGGTGATCTCGCACGCGTCGCCACCTTGCGCCATCTGGTCGGTGATCGGCTCATCCAGTTCTCGGGCGAGGATATGACCACCGTCGGCTTCAATGCCATGGGCGGGCGCGGGGTCATCTCCGTTGTCTCGAACCTGACCCCGAAAATCATGGCTGAAGTTCAGAATCTCAGCCTCGCCGGTAAGCATGAAGAAGCCCGCCGGATGCACGCATCGCTGGTGCCGCTGATTCAGGCCATGTTCGTCGAGACCAACCCGATGCCGGTAAAATTCGGCAGCAGCCTGATGAAGAAAACGAATGGCGCAATGCGCCTGCCGCTTGTACAGCCCACTTCGGAAACACAGGCTCTCGTGCGCTCTGCCATGGCAGGGCTGAACCTCATCTAGCCATGGTCGAGAAAAAAACAGTCGCCATCAACCGCAAGGCGCGGTTCGAATACGCCATCGAGGAAGTCATGGAGGCGGGGCTGATGCTGCTGGGCACGGAGGTGAAATCCCTGCGCCTTGGCCGCGCCAACATCGGCGATGCTTATGCCAGCCACAAGAATGGCGAGATATGGCTGTGGAACGCCCATATACCCGAATACAGCCACGGCAACCGCAATAACCACGAGCCGCTGCGCGGGCGCAAATTGCTGCTCAACGCTAAACAAATTAAAAAGCTCATCGGCGAGCTGAAGGTGCGCGGCACCACGCTCATCCCGCTGGAGATGTACTTCAACACGCGCGGCTATGCCAAGATCGCCATCGCCGTGGCCCGCGGCAAGAAAAAGTATGAAAAACGTGAGGTTATCAAGGAACGTGACTGGAAACGCCAGCAGGGGCGCCTGCTAAAAAAATAGACTGCGTTTACATGATTTTAACTTAGTCGCGCCATACTGAACCCTCATCTTTGCCACGGAATATACATGACTTGGGTCGATACCTTAGCCAACCAGCGTAACTCCATCGTGAGTGACCTGCAGGAAGATTTCCTTCGACAAATGCAGGAAAAATTCG
>JBIIAV010000081.1:0-6734 GCA_044239745.1 Rickettsiales bacterium | reverse complement strand
GCCGTTATAGTTTTGCAGCACCACCTCGGTCGAGTATTGGTCGACACAGTCCTTGTTGGTCCATTTGCGGGTCTGCAGTTGGCCTTCGATATAGACCTTGCTGCCCTTGCGCAGGTAATCCTTCGCCACGCGCACGAGGTTCTCGTTGAAGATCACCACGCGGTGCCACTCGGTCTTTTCCTTGCGCTCGCCGGTGGATTTATCTTTCCATGTCTCGCCGGTGGCAACGGTCAGGTTACAAATTTCGCGGCCGTCCTGCGTGGCGCGCGTTTCGGGGTCCTTGCCCAGATTACCTACCAGAATTACTTTATTGATCGAACCAGCCATCGCGCGCTCCTTATGCGTTTCTCATTATCGGCTGGCCATCATACGGGGCATGCGGGTGATTGCAACCAGCTTTGCGCAGCCATCCACGGCTAAATGCGAGCGCGTCCTAGCGTGTGATTGTGGCTTGGGTCGCCGGCTGCTCGCGGCGCAGTTCTTCGCGCTTGGCATGCGTGGTGGCGGATGGTCGGGTTTCGATACGGTCGTCGTCAGCAAGGGCGTCGCGCATATCGTTCGGGCTTGGCCGTGGCACATTGCGGCCAAGGAAGTAATTGACACTGGTGGCGATCACGCCGACCGCTAGCGCAAGTTCAGCGTTGCATTTCCAGCCGCGCACGCAGGTCGCCACTTCCTTGAATCCCGACCAGAATCCCTTTCGGTTGATGGCCGAGGACATGCCGTTGATGAACGGGCCGACGACGAACGCGAACAGCGTATTATGGGCAAAATCACCCAACACGCTCCGCCACACACTATGCTCTCGTTCTTGTATCATGACCCGTTCATTATATCCCCCCGTTCCCGCCATTTTATGACAGTTTCATGACATTTGCCGGTTTCTGTTGCACCGCAACGCTTGACTAGTCACGCCGCCTGCCCATATAAGCGTTCTCCCTCAAATCTCACTTTCGGCGGCCTTGGGCACGCCAACGGCAGGCACATGACGCAAGATATGATCTCCATCCGCGGCGCGAAACAGCACAACCTCAAGAATGTCGATCTCGATATCCCGAAGAACAAGCTCGTGGTCATCACGGGGCTTTCGGGTTCGGGCAAATCGTCGCTCGCGTTCGATACGCTGTATGCCGAGGGCCAGCGCCGCTATGTCGAGAGCTTGTCGGCCTATGCCCGCCAGTTCCTCAACATCCAAGATAAACCGGACGTGGAATCGATCGAAGGCTTGTCGCCCGCCATTGCTATCGACCAAAAAACCACCTCGCGCAATCCGCGCTCGACGGTCGGCACCGTCACCGAAATTTATGACTACCTGCGCCTGCTCTATGCCCGCGTCGGCATTCCGTATTCCCCCGCCACCGGCCTGCCGATCGAATCGCAGACCATCAGCCAGATGGTGGACGGCATCAAGCTGCTGCCGGCGGGCACCAAGCTGCATCTGCTGGCGCCCATCACCCGCGGCCAGAAAGGCGAGCACCGCAAGGAGCTGATGGCCATGGCCAAGCGCGGCTTCACGCGCGTGAAGATCGATGGCGAAGTGCACGAAATCGCCGAGCTGCCAACGTTGGATAAGAACAAGAAGCACGACATCGCCGTCGTCGTCGACCGCATCAAGGTCAGCGATGAGTTGGGCAACCGCCTCGCCGATTCCATCGAGACCGCACTGGGCATCTCGGATGGTTTGTTGCACGTCGAGATCGTCGGCCTGCCCGAAGGCGCCGTCAAACCGAAAAAAGGCAGCGTCGCGGCCTATAAGGAAGGCCAGATCATCACCTTCTCGGCCAAGTTCGCCTGCCCCGTTTCCGGCTTCACGCTCGATGAGATCGAGCCGCGCATCTTCTCGTTCAACAGCCCGTTCGGTGCCTGCCCCACTTGCGATGGCCTTGGCACCCAAATGTATTTCGACGAAGCGTTGATCGTGCCGGACGCGAACCTCTCGCTCGCGCAGGGCGCCATTGCGCCGTGGGCGTCGGGGCATGCGAAATTCTACCAACAAGCGCTCGATGCGGTGGCACGCCACTACAAGATCAGCATGATGACGCCGTTCCGCCAACTGCCGGAAGAGATGCAACATAAAATCCTCCACGGCACCGGCGATGAGGCCATCAAGATCGCTTATTTCGATGGCGCGCGCACCTTCCACAGCAACAAACCGTTCGAAGGCGTCATCGGCAATTTGCAGCGCCGCTACAGCGAAACGGAATCGAGCAGCGTACGTGATGAACTGGCGAAATTCCAAGCCACCTCGCCATGCGAGACCTGCCACGGCGCACGATTGAAGCCCGAAACGCTGTGCATCAAGGTCGGCGATAAGAACATCGCGGAAGTGACCGCACTGCCCATCGACCAAGCGGTCGAATGGTTCGGCAAACTGCCAAAGGCCATGAGCGCAAAACAGAACCAGATCGCCGAGAAGATCCTGAAGGAAATTCGCGCGCGCCTCGGCTTCTTGCAAAATGTCGGGCTCGATTACCTCACCCTCAGCCGCGAATCGGGCACGCTTTCCGGCGGTGAGTCGCAACGCATCCGCTTGGCGTCACAGATCGGCTCCGGCCTGTCGGGCGTGGTCTATGTGCTCGACGAGCCGTCCATCGGCCTGCATCAATGCGATAACGAACGCCTGCTCGCCACGCTCGAACATCTGCGTTCGCTCGGCAATACCGTCATCGTCGTCGAGCACGACGAGGACACCATGCGCCACGCCGATTACCTCGTCGATATGGGCCCTGGTGCGGGCATCCATGGCGGCCACATCATCGCGCAGGGCACGCCGAAACAAGTGATGGAGAATAAGAAATCCATCACCGGCCAATACCTCGCGGGGCTGCGCCAGATCGATGTGCCAAAGCAACGCCGCATCGCCAGCAAAAGCAAAAAAATTGTCATTCGTGGGGCGCGCGCCAACAACCTGCGCAACATCAATGTCGAGATTCCCTACGGCCTGTTCACCTGCGTGACCGGCGTTTCCGGTGGCGGCAAATCGTCGCTCGTCATCCAAACGCTGTACAAGGCGGTCACCAAGCGCCTGCACGGCTCGAAGGTGAATCCGGGCGCGCATGATTCCATCGAGGGGCTGGAGCATATCGATAAGATCATCGAGATCGACCAGTCGCCCATCGGCCGCACGCCGCGCTCCAATCCGGTGACGTATACCGGCGCCTTCCAACCCATCCGCGATTGGTTCGCGGGGCTGCCCGAGTCGCGCCAGCGCGGTTATCAGGCCGGCCGTTTCAGCTTCAACGTCAAGGGCGGCCGCTGCGAGGCCTGCCAAGGCGACGGCATGATCAAGATCGAAATGCACTTCCTGCCGGACGTCTACGTCACCTGCGATCAATGCAAAGGCCAGCGCTACAACCGCGAAACGCTCGAGGTGAAATACAAGGATAAATCCATCGCCGATGTGCTGAACATGACGGTCGAGGAAGCGTCGGAATATTTCGTCAACCACCCCACCATCCGCGAGAAGCTCGTCGCGCTCACCGAGGTGGGCTTGGGCTACATCCATCTCGGGCAATCGGCCACCACCCTTTCCGGCGGTGAGGCGCAGCGCATCAAACTAGCGAAAGAGCTGGGCAAGCGCGCCACCGGCAAAACCCTCTACATCCTCGATGAGCCGACGACGGGTCTGCACAGCGAGGATATCCGCAAGCTGCTGCACGTGCTGCACAAGCTGGTCGATTCGGGCAACACCATCGTCGTCATCGAGCACAACCTCGACGTCGTCAAGACCGCCGATCACATCATCGATATCGGCCCCGGCGGCGGCAACAAGGGCGGCTATCTCGTCGCCATGGGTACGCCCGAGGAAGTGGCCGCGACCGAGAAATCCATCACCGGCAAATACCTCAAGCCGCTATTGGGCAAATCGAAGGCAGCGCCTGTCAAATCCGGCGCCAAAGCACCCGCGAGCAAGGCCAAGAAGAACGCCGCCTAGCGCAGGTAGGGCATCGCCCGCCAGAGGATTTCAGCCGCGACGATGATCGCCCATGCGTGGCGCGGGTTCATGCGGAAGAAGCCGGCGGCGATCACCACCGCAGCACCGGCCGGTGTTGGCGCCAGTATTAACAGCCACGGCAACCACCCTTGCGCGGCCTTGCGCATCGCCGCGATGCGTAGTTGCTGCTCCGGCGTGCTGATACGTTCGGGCATGCGCCGCAGCCAGATGCCCAACCCATAGAACAGCCCAAGCGCCAACAGGCCGCCCACCGCCGCCAACGCCGCATGCGGCGCATACTGCTCGAACTGGAAATGGCGGATCGCGCCGAGCGTCACTTCGGTATAGATCGGCACCAACCGCGCGACGAACGCTTCCACAAAAACATCGATGTTCATGTCAGGCTCCCTTTGCGTGCATAGAGTAGAAATTCGACATTGCCTTTCGGCCCCGTGATCGGGCTGGTGGTGATACCGACGACCTGCCAGCCCAACCCCGCGATCCACGCCGCGATGTGATCGCACACCTGCTGGTGGAGCGCCGCATCGCGGATCACGCCCTTGCCGCGGCTGACTTCCACCTTGCCCACTTCGAATTGCGGCTTGATGAGGGTGACGAGTTGTGCCCCTGTTTTGGCCAGCGCCAGCGCGGCGGGCAGCACTTTCATCAGCGAGATGAACGAGGCGTCGCAGACGATGACATCCAGCGCATCGGGAATCATTTCCGGCGTGAGGTGGCGGGCATTGGTTTCTTCCATCACCGCCACGCGGGGATCGCTGCGCAGCTTCACATCGAGCTGGCCGTGGCCCACATCCACCGCATAGACCTTCGTCGCGCCATGGGCGAGCAGCACATCCGTGAAGCCACCGGTGGAGCTGCCGACATCCATCGCCACCGCGCCGTTCACATCCAGCGTGAATTCCTCCATCGCATGCGCGAGTTTCATGCCGCCACGGCTCACCCACGGATGTTCCTTGCCGCGTACCGTTAGTTCCACGTCATCGGCAAATTCCGCGCCCGCTTTATCGAGCTTCTGTTCACCGTGATACACCAGCCCCGCCATGATGAGCGCCTGCGCGCGCGTGCGGCTTTCGGCCAAGCCACGGGCGACGAGCAATAGATCAAGGCGTTGTTTCACGGGCACCTGCATGCAAAAGTAATGCATGCATCCTTAAATGCCGCCATCGTATAAGGAAATAGAAAAGCGCTTAACGCGCCGCGCCGGACTTGCCATTCGTCGCATTGGGGATGGTACAGCTCGAGCCCTTCTCACCCATCGAGAACGATAAATTTGCGTCCATACATGCGCCGATATAGGCTTGCTTAACGCTCTTGCCGCCATCGAGCGCTTTCATCTGGCGCTGGCCGGCGTCGCCGATCATTCTATCCGCTTCCGTCAGCGGGCCGTTCTTGACCAATCGGTCGACGGATGTCGCCAAATTCAAGTCCGTCGGGAAGGTCAGGTAACCCATCAACGCTTGCGAGCGCGCATCCGGATTCTGCACTTGCTTATACAACTGCATGAACTCTTTCTCGGTCACTTGGCGCGTTCCATCGAACTCCTTGCCGTTCACCTGAATCTTTTTATCGGCAAGGGCGGCCTCGGCTATCTTACGATAGTCCTCGTTGGTAATGGGGCCGAAATCAGCGGGCTTTGTCATGATACATCTCGATATGGGTTCGTATTACCTACTGTTCTAACAGACAATAGTAAAGATTGCTTAATGTGACCGGACACATCGCAGAAGGCTTGGAAAGCCGGCTCTTTTATTAGTTCTTGCGCGTCACCACGAACTGCGCGAGGGCGCGCAGTTGATCGGCGCGGCTGTCGAACGCGCTGAGATGCTCGATCGCTTGATTGGCCAAGGTCGTCGCCTGCTCGCGCGCGCGCTCGAGGCCAAGCACGGAGATCAAGGTCGCCTTGCCTTTCGCGCGGTCCTTGCGCACGCCTTTGCCGGTCTCGGTGCGGGTGCCTTCTTCGTCGAGCAAATCATCCGTAATCTGGAAGGCAAGCCCCATATCATGCGCGTAGCGTTGCAGGCGCGCGCGCAGCGGCTCCGGCGCTTTGCCGAGAATGGCGCCGGCTTCGCAGCTCACCGCGAACAGCTCGCCGGTTTTAAGGCGTTGCAGGCGAATCACTTCGTCGACGCTCAGGGTTTGTTTCTCGGCATCGAGATCCATCATCTGGCCGCCGACCATGCCGCGCACGCCGGATGCGCGCGCCACCGAGCGGATCAGCTCGCAGCGCACATTGGCATCCGCATGCACGCGCGGGTTGGCCAGCACTTCGAAGGCATAGGTGAGCAGCGCGTCGCCTGCCAAAATCGCGGCCGCTTCGCCGAATTGTTTGTGGCAGCTTGGTTTGCCGCGGCGGAAATCGTCGTTGTCCATCGCCGGCAAATCATCGTGCACCAGCGAATAGGTGTGCACGAACTCGATTGCTGCAGCGGTCAACAGCGCCGCATCGGGGTTGACACCGAACAGCTTCGCCGATTCGACGGTGAGAAATGGCCGCAGGCGCTTACCGCCTGCCAGCGCCGAATAACGCATCGCCTCGATCACCTTCGCTTCACCTTCGGGCGAGGCGCTGGAATTCTCTTCTTCCTGCCGGCTATGCAGCGAAATGACGCGGGTGTTGAGCAGCAAGTTGCTGGGCAGCAATTCGGCCATCACACGGTCGAGCGTGGCGGAGGTCTCGGATAGGGAATCTTGCAGTTTTAGTTGCGGCATGAGGGCTCTCTTACAAGTTATTCGGTGGCGAATGCGGTGGTGGCAAGCGAGCCGTCCGCGCGGGTTTGGA
>JBIIAV010000080.1:0-6752 GCA_044239745.1 Rickettsiales bacterium | reverse complement strand
GTGGTTCAGGTCATCATTGCCGTTGCCTTAATCGGTATGGTGCTGATCCAACGCTCCGATTCCGATGGTTTCGGTCTTGGCGGCGGTTCGGGCAACAACCTGCTTTCGGGGCGTTCCACCGCCAACCTGATGACGCGCACCACCGCGATTTTGGCAACGTTATTCATCGTGAATTCACTGGCGCTTTCGGTCATTGCCGCACGTGGCCACGCACCGTCGCTGGTCGAGGCCGTCGAGAAACAACAAGCAGCGGAACCGGCCGCGCCTTCCAAAAAAGAAGCTTCCAAGCCCACCGTGAAACAAGCACCCGCCGTGCCTGTGGATGGCGAAGTGAAGCCCGTTGGCAGCGAGAAAAAGCCTGCTAAGAAACCAGCCGCGCCCGTGGCCGAGAATACGGACAGTAACGAACAACCCAACGACTAAAATTCAGGAGATACCGACCCATGGCAACGCGCTTTATTTTTATCACGGGTGGCGTTGTCTCTTCGCTGGGCAAGGGGTTGTCGGCGGCGTCGCTTGCGGCGTTGTTGCAAGGGCGTGGTTTCAAGGTGCGCTTGCGCAAGCTCGATCCGTACCTGAACGTCGATCCGGGGACGATGAACCCGACCCAGCACGGCGAGGTATTTGTTACCGAGGACGGCGCCGAGACCGATCTGGATTTAGGTCATTACGAGCGCTTCACCGGCGTGAACGCCAAGAAGTCCGACAACATCACCGCCGGCCGCATCTACTCCACCTTGCTATCGAAGGAGCGCAAAGGCGATTACCTCGGCGGCACGGTGCAGGTGATCCCGCATGTCACCAACCTCATCAAGGAATTCATCACCAGCGACATCCGCGACGAGGATTTCATCCTCTGCGAGATCGGCGGCACTGTCGGTGATATCGAGGGGCTGCCGTTCTTCGAGGCCATCCGCCAGATCGGCTATGAGTTGGGGCGCGAGCGCGTATTGTTCGTGCACGTGACACTGGTGCCCTACATCGCCGCGGCCAAGGAACTCAAGACCAAGCCGACGCAGCACTCGGTCAAGGAATTGCGCTCCATCGGCATTCAGCCGGATATCATCCTCTGCCGCGCCGACCGCGAGATACCCGTCTCCGAGAAAAAGAAGATCGCGCAGTTCTGTAACGTACCCGAAGAGAACGTCATCTCCGCACTCGACGCGACCTCCATCTACAAGGTGCCCAAGAACCTGCACCTCGAAGGGTTCGATGAGCGCGTGCTCGCCCATTTCAAGAAGAAGGGCAAGCAGGAGCTGGAGCTGAAGGAATGGGAGCGTATCGTCACGCGCTTTGAATCGCCGCGCAGCGAAGTCAATATCGCGCTCGTTGGTAAATATACCAGCATCGGCGATACCTACAAATCCCTCACCGAAGCCCTCGATCATGCGGGCATCGAGAACAACGTGCGTGTCAATGTACAGTGGATCAACGCGCGGGTATTCGAATCGGCGGATGCCGATAAGAAGCTACAGGATGTCGACGCTATCCTTGTTCCCGGCGGCTTCGGCGAGGAGGGGGCGAAAGGCAAGATTGCTGCCGTCACCTATGCGCGTGAAAATAAAATCCCCTATTTCGGCATTTGCTTTGGCATGCAGGTCGCGGTGATCGAGATGGTGCGCAACCTGCTTGGCGTGAAGGACGCGACAAGTAGCGAATTCACCGCGCCCGCCACCAAGGACCCGCGCGGCCAAGTGGTCGGCATCATGACGGAATGGTCGCAAAACGGCGTGGTCGAGCGCCGCGCAAAAAATGCGGATATGGGCGGCACAATGCGCCTTGGCGCGTTCCCCTGCGTCATCAAGTCGGGCAGCCTTGCCCATAAGATTTATGGCGAGACCAGCATCACCGAACGCCATCGCCACCGCTACGAGGTGAACCTCGCCTATGCCGATGATCTGGCCAAGCATGGCGTCGTGTTCAGCGGTCTCTCGCCGGACGGTAAACTGCCCGAGATCGTCGAGATCAAAGGCCATCCGTTCTTCATCGCGGTGCAGTTCCATCCGGAATTCAAGTCGCGCCCGTTCGCCGCACAGCCCATTTTTGCCGGTTTCGTCAAAGCCGCCAAGGAATACGCTAAGGCCTCCGACAAGGAAGGAAACGCTGCATGAGCACCCCGCACCACGTGACCGCCGGCAATGTCACCTTCGGCAACGATCTGCCGCTGGCGCTGATCGCAGGGCCGTGCCAGATGGAATCGCGCGACCACGCAATGGATGTGGCCGGCAAGTTGGTCGAGATCGCCAAGGAAAAAAATATCGGCCTTGTTTATAAAACCAGCTACGACAAGGCCAACCGCACGAGCTTGAAGGGCATACGCGGCATGGGGCTCGAAAAATCGCTCGCGGTATTCGAGGAGATCAAGAAGACCTATGGCTGCCCCGTGCTGACCGACGTGCACGAGATCGATCATTGCGCCACGATTGCGCCGGTCATCGATATTTTGCAGATACCCGCATTTTTGTGTCGCCAGACCGACCTGCTGATCGCGGCGGCCAACACGGGGCGCGTGGTGAATATCAAAAAAGGCCAGTTCCTTGCGCCGTGGGATATGAAGAATGTGGCGGCGAAAGTGACCGATTCCGGTAACTCCAACGTCATGCTCACCGAACGCGGTGTGAGTTTTGGCTACAACACGCTGGTCAACGATATGCGCGCCTTGCCGATCATGGCGGCCACCGGCTACCCTGTCATCATCGATGCAACGCACAGCGTGCAGCAGCCCGGCGGGCAGGGCACCAGTTCCGGCGGCCAGCGCGAGTTCGTGGCAACCATTGCCCGCGCGAGTGTCGCCGTCGGCGTCGCCGGTGTCTTCATCGAGACCCACCCCGACCCCGACAACGCGCCAAGCGACGGGCCGAATATGGTTAAGCTGGCCGATCTTCCGGCGCTGCTCGATCAGCTCATCGCCTTCGATGGGCTTGCTAAATCTTTCCGCTAGGAGTGTTTGTGTCGACCATTCGTTCGCTGATCGCGCGTGAAATTCTGGATAGCCGTGGCAACCCCACCATCGAGGTGGATGCGATACTTGAAAATGGCATCATCGGCCGTGCTGCGGTGCCGTCCGGCGCGTCGACCGGCAGCAAGGAAGCGTTGGAATTGCGCGACGGCGATGTCAGCCGTTATGCCGGCAAAGGGGTGCGCAAGGCCGTTGCCAACGTACAAACGATTGCGCACGCGCTGCATGGCATGAACGCCATGGAGCAGGAGAAGATCGACGAAACACTGATCGCGCTCGATGGCACGCCCACCAAGGCCAAGCTCGGGGCGAATGCCTTGCTCGGCGTGTCGATGGCGATAGCGAAAGCCGCGGCGCAAACGGTGGGTAAGCCGCTCTTTGGCTATCTCTCCAACACGCCGCAACAGGCCGTGTTGCCGGTGCCGATGATGAATATCATCAACGGTGGCGCGCATGCCGATAACCCCATCGACATCCAAGAATTCATGATCATGCCGGTCGCCGCCACCACAATGGCCGAGGCAATACGCATGGGAACCGAGGTGTTTCATGCCCTCAAAAAACAGCTCAAAACTGCGGGTTTAAGCACCAGTGTTGGCGATGAGGGTGGCTTCGCGCCGAACCTGAGCAGCGCCGAAGTCGCCTGTGATTTCATCTGCAAAGCGATCGAGGTCGCGGGCTACCGTGTCGGCGAGGATATGGTGCTGGCGCTCGATGCCGCCTCGACTGAATTCTATAAGAACGGCAAATACGAACTGGTCGGCGAGGGCAAGTCGCTCGATATCGGTGGCATGATCGCCTACTACGAGAACCTCATCAAAAAATTCCCCATCACATCCATCGAGGACGCTTGCGCCGAGGACGACCATAGCGGTTGGGCGGCGATGACAGCGACGCTGGGCGGCCGCGTGCAGTTGGTGGGCGATGATCTGTTCGTCACCAATCCCGCGATCTTGCAGCAAGGCATTCGCGATGGTTTGGCCAACGCATTGCTGGTGAAGGTCAACCAGATTGGCACCCTCACCGAAACGCTACGCGCGGTGACCATGGCGCAGGATGCCGGCTATCGCGCCGTGATGAGCCATCGCTCCGGCGAGACGGAAGATACGACCATTGCCCATTTGGCAGTGGCAACCAATTGCGGCCAGATCAAGACCGGTGCACCTTGCCGTTCGGATCGCACCGCCAAATACAACGAACTGATCCGTATCGAGGAAATGCTCGGCGCACGGGCGCACTATGCGGGGCGTAGCGCCTTGGCGCGCTAACAGCCTGTTGCCAAGGAAGCGCAGGTGCCGCCAAAAGCGAATCGGCTGGCAAAAACCACTGTAAAAACGGCCTCTAAACTGTTATAACATCACGATTATAGTCGATGGCCGAGCGTTCAATAGCCTGAATGTTTGTTCAGCGAAATGTGAAAAACAGCAGAAGGAGCGCCGCGCCCATGATGGTGCGTGTCAAGAAGCAGCATCTCACTCCGACACGGATGATCAAGCCGCTGCTGTGGATGTGCGTGGCATTCTACATGGGCTATCACGCCCTGCATGGCGAACGCGGCCTCTATGCTCTGATGCGCGACAAGCACGAACTGGCACTGCTCGAGACGGAATTCGTCAAGACCAAGAAAGAGCGCGAGGCCATGGAGCTGCGCGTCAGTCACCTGCGTGATCAATCACTCGATCGCGACCTGCTCGATGAGCAGATGCGGCGCATGCTCGGGGTAATGGGCAAGGGTGAAATTGTGGTGCTGCAAGGCGACGATTAGTTAGCGCCGGCTACTTTGCTGGCTTGGAGTGTCGCGCAATTAGTGCTGCTTTGTTAGATGGACATCCCCATGCTGTTTCACCTGCTTGGGCGCACGTATCTCCAAAATCGTTGGGTTGTGGTCGCTAAGGCGCTGGACATTGCCAGTGTAAAGTGGGCGCTCAATCTTCGCCATGCGTGCGCGCAGTTCGGGCGACACATACATGTAGTCAATCGTCATCCCTGATTTTCCATCACCCACGGAAAGTTCGTTATGCAGTCGACCTTTGGCGGCATCGTGCAAGCCTGCCTTTTCGAAAATCTCGAGAACAGTTGTGTCCGCTGGTGGCGCATCCACCCCATCGCGCAACACGCGGTTTGCGGTGTTGAAGTCACCGCAAACAATGATGTGATTGTGCTGTTTGGCATGTTTTGTTTGAAACTGCTGACTTAATGTTTCGATAAAATCAGCAACCAGCGTTGCTTGCTGATTGCGCGTTGCAAGATGCTCTTCATTCAGCAGCCATTCACCTTTTTTATTACCTTTTTGGGGGATGAAGCCATTGGATTTGAGATGCAGGTTGGCAATAAAATATTGCTCGTCGGTTGCGCGGTCGGTGAATTGCGCTACGAGCGGTTTACGTGAGCGAATGAACGCCGTGGAATTGGCGCTGATAAGGGCTGGATTGCCGTGTCGCAGCCGCAGTTCGCCGCGCGAATGGCAAAGCTTTGCACCAGGATTGGCAATCACATCCTGTGCATGCGGCTCGGTGAGTTTAACGCGGTCGGGGCGGTAAAAAAATCCGCAGCGAATATTGGCTCCGCGTGCGCCGCCATCGTTGTTGTTTTTCGGTGGAATATCGATGTATTTATATTCAAATCCATGCGCGCGCTGAATGGCGTCGATGAGTTTTTGGGCGTTTTCTTCCGCGCAGGTTGTACCGTCGTCGCGGGTGCCAGAATCGTCGCACATCTCTTGCACTGCAAGGATATGTGGGCAATCCATATCGTGGGCGATAGCCCGAGCGGCGCGCCCGATGCGGTCACCACGGTTTTCGGGGTCGGCACCGAAACTTTGCAGGTTCCATGTCACGATGCGCAGTGGCGCAATCGCTTCGGGTTTCCATGCTTTATGTGGCGGTCTTTGAACCTGATTTGGATTAAAATGCATTTATAAAGTATAGCCAACGGGTCTCGCCTAAAATATGAAGGTTTAATGACATTTTTGTTATGTTGCACTGCACTACAACCCGCCAAAATCCTCAGCTTATTGCTTGTGCTTCCCGTTTTCTCGTCTACAACGGGGGCATCCAAATACACGCCCCTAGAGGAAATGTTTATGTCCGCTGCCGCGAAAAAGCCCGCTTCCGCCAAATCCAGCCCCAGCAGTAAGCCCGAAATGGCCACTTCTACTAGTCTTTCCAAGGAAAAACAGCTCGCCATGTTCCGCGAGATGCTGCTCATCCGCCGGTTCGAGGAAAAGGCCGGCCAGCTTTATGGCATGGGGCTCATCGGCGGTTTCTGCCATCTTTACATTGGCCAAGAAGCGGTCGTCACCGGTATTCAGGCCGCGGCCAAGGAAGGCGACGCTGTCATCACCACCTACCGCGACCACGCGCATATGCTGGCCTGCGGCATGGACGCCAAAGGCATCATGGCCGAACTTACCGGCCGCATCGGCGGGTTCAGTAAGGGTAAGGGCGGTTCCATGCATATGTTCTCGGTGGAGCGCCAATTCTTCGGCGGCCACGGCATTGTGGGCGCGAACGTGCCGCTGGGCACCGGCATGGCCTTCGCCCAGAAATATAAGGGTAGCGACGCGCTGACGATGACCTATTTCGGCGACGGTGCAAGCAACCAAGGTCAAGTGTTCGAGTCGTTCAACATGGCTTCGCTATGGCAATTGCCGATCATCTACATCATCGAGAACAACGAATACGCCATGGGCACCAGCGTCAAGCGCAGCCACGCGAGTGCGGAGCTTTATAAGCTCGGCGAGCCGTTCGGCATTCCGGGCGTGCAGGTCAACGGCATGGACGTGCTCGCGGTC
>JBIIAV010000079.1:0-6900 GCA_044239745.1 Rickettsiales bacterium | reverse complement strand
TCCACATGGGGTCATTTATGGAAAAGTCATAACAGGAAAAGTTCGATGCGCTTGTCGCCGCTGCCCGCCCGAACGAGAACAATCCGGACGGCTGGAGCAAAGGGAATTTCGTTGCCCACTACAGCACCCTCCCCGAGGGTTTGCAGCGCTACCTACATTTCCAGATGCCGGAAGACGCATCGCTGGGCGCCAAACGTCAGCTATTCCAGCCGGAGCATCACGCGTCCACCCGCGATCTTTTCGAGCGGTGGGAGAACGAAGCAGTAAATGATCGCAAGTGGCAATCGCAAAGCGCCGGCATGGCGCGCTAACGCACAGCAGCAATCAGCGCTTGCTAGGCCGCGTCGGAAGCGCCGTTGGTAAGAATACGGTTGATGGAGGCGGTCACTTCCGCAATATCCGCCATACCGTTGACAGTGCGCAAGGCACCAAGCGCCTTATAATGCGGCAATAGGGGCGCGGTCATAGCGTGATAACCTTCCAAACGCTTGGCAACGGTCTCGGCCTTGTCGTCTTCGCGGCGGGTGAATTCCTTGGAGCCGCAGGCATCGCACACCCCTGCCGCGACCGGCTTACGGAAATGATCGTGATAGCCGGCGCCGCATTGCTTGCAGGAATAGCGACCCGAGATGCGCGCTACCATCTCCGCATCGTCGACTTTCAGCTCAATCACGAAATCGATTTTTTTGTTCTCCTCGGCGAGCATCGCATCGAGTGCGGCGGCCTGCGCGGTCGTGCGCGGGAAGCCGTCCAAGATGAATCCGTTCGGGCAATTTTTGTCATCGATCGCATCGCGGATGATGCCGATCATGATGTCATCGCTCACCAGTGCGCCCGCGGCCATCACCGCTTTCGCCTTCAACCCGATCTCGGAACCCGAGGCCACCGCCGCACGCAGCATATCGCCCGTCGCAAGCTTGGTCAGTTTGTAGGTGTCGCGCAAATAATCGCTCTGCGTTCCTTTGCCGGCACCGGGGGGGCCCAGAAGAATGATGTTCATCTATTTTCTCCCCTTGAGGCGCGCTTTCTTGATCAACGCTTCGTACTGGTGGGCGAACAGGTGCGACTGCACTTGGCCGACGAAATCGATGACCACGTTCACCACGATCAGCAAGCTGGTGCCGCCGAGATAGAACGGCACGGCATATTTCGCGATGAGCAGCTCCGGAATGATGCACACAAGGCACAGATAGGCCGCCCCCACCACCGTCAGGCGCGTCAGCACGAAATCAAGGTAATCGGCCGTGGTCTTGCCGGGGCGGATGCCGGCAATGAAGCCACCGTTCTTGCGCAGGTTCTCGGCCGTCTCGGTCGGGTTGAAGACCACTGCGGTATAGAAGAACGAGAAGAAGATGATGATGGCCGAATACAAGATAATATAAAGCGGCTGCCCATGGGCAAGGTAGGTCGAGACCGTACGCATGAATTCCGAACCGCCCTCGGCATTGAAGCCAGCGATGGTCAGCGGGAACAGTAGGATCGAAGAAGCGAAGATCGGGGGAATGACGCCCGAGGCGTTGAGTTTCAACGGCAAGTGGGTCGACTCACCTTGCATAATTTTATTACCCACTTGGCGTTTGGGATATTGCACCAAGATACGGCGCTGGGCGCGCTCCATATAGACGATGAGGGCGATCAGACCGAGCACCAACGCTACGATCAATAAAATGACCGGCGTCGAGATCACGCCCTTGCGACCCAATTCGAAGGTGCTGGCGAACGCGCTGGGCAGGTTGGCGATGATCCCCGTGAAGATGATCAGCGAAATACCTTGGCCGATGCCGCGTTGGGTGATTTGCTCGCCCAGCCACATGAGGAACATGGTGCCGCCGGTAAGGGTCACCACCGTGGTGAACTGGAAGAACGCACCAGGATGCATCACCGCCGAGGCGCCGTTGGATTGCATGCCCTCAAGCCCTGTCGCGATCCCGTACGACTGCAATATCGCCAGCGCCAAGGTGCCATAGCGTGTGTATTGGTTGATCTTGCGGCGGCCGGCCTCGCCTTCCTTTTTAAGCGCTGCCAAGTGCGGCACCGCCACCCCCATCAGTTGGATGATGATGGAAGCCGAGATATACGGCATCACCGCCAGCGCGAAAATGGTCATGCGGCTGAGCGCACCGCCACTGAACATGTTGAACACGCCGAGCACGCCGCTGGCATGTTGCTTGAAAATTTCTTCCAGTACTTGCGGGTCGATACCGGGAATGGGGATATAGGTGCCAAGGCGATAGACGATCAGTGCGCCGAGCACGAACAGCAGGCGGCTCTTCAGTTCCGTGGCGCGGCCAAGCAATCCAAAGTTCATGTTGGAGGCAAAACGTTCAGCAGCGGAAGCCATAGATATCCTAGTGTAAATAAGTTGCAGCTTGTCATTAAAGCGGCTGTGCGGCGTGTCAAGCAACTTGGCGCACCCACCAACAAAAAAGGCAGCCGAAGCTACCTTTTTATTTCATACTACGAAAGACAAACTAAGCCTTGATCGCTTTGCCGGTCTTCGGATCTTTTTTCACTTTCTCGCGCTTGGGCTGCTTCACTTTCACTGCAACCGTACCGCCGAGTTTTTCAATCGCGGCTTTGGCGTTCGCCGAGGCACGCTCGATATCCAAGCTCAGTTTCGTTTTCAGCTCGCCCTTCAGCAGCAGCTTCACGCCTTCGCTCGTTTTGGGAACGATGCCCTTATCGCGCAGCGCTTGGGTGCTGATGGTCTCGCCCGCTTTGAACGTCCCGTTGTCGACCAGCACTTGCAGGTCGCGCAGGGTAATCACGTCGAACTCGACGCGGGTGTAATTGTTGAAGCCACGCTTAGGCAAGCGGCGGTGAATCGGCATCTGGCCACCTTCGAAGCCTTTGATGGCCACGCCGGAACGTGCCGTCTGGCCTTTGCCGCCACGGCCGCAGGTCTTGCCCTTGGTGCAGCCAATGCCACGACCCACGCGCATCCGCGATTTGCGGGCGCCGGGGTTATCTTTCAGTTGGTTCAGTTCCATCGTCGACTCCATATCGGGGTGCGGCGCACCCCTTCCTTATTTCGTTTCTACCACTACCACCAAGTGCGGCAGCTTGTTGATCATGCCGCGCACGGAAGGAGTATCCTCCAGCGTGCTGGTCTTGTTCATTTTGTTGAGGCCAAGCCCCACCAAGGTTGCTTTTTGCGTTTTCACGCGACCCGCTGGGCTTGCAATCTGCTTCACGGTCACTGTTTTCTTCGCTGCCATGTTACTCTCCTAGGAACCGGTATTATTCGGCTTCGTTATGTTGACCCTGTGCCTTCGCACCGGCTTCACGACGCTCGACCACATCGCCGACCTTCATCGAACGGCGCGAGGCTACAAGGCGCGGGCTCGTCGTACGCTTGAGCGCCGAGAACGTTGCCTTCACCATGTTGTGCGGGTTGCTGGTGCCGGTCGATTTCGCGACCACATCATGCACGCCCAGCGCCTCGAAGATCGCACGCATCGGGCCACCGGCAATGATACCGGTACCGACCGGAGCAGTACGGACCACCACGCGGCCGGCGCCGAAGCGGCCTTTCACGTCGTGGTGCAGCGTGCGGCTTTCGCGCAGCGGAACGCGGATCATCGATTTCTTAGCGGTGTCGGTCGCCTTTTTCACGGCGTCCTGAACTTCTTTTGCTTTACCGGTGCCGTAACCGATCTTGCCTTTGCCGTCGCCGACCACCACAAGGGCAGCGAAGCAGAAGCGGCGACCGCCCTTTACGGTTTTCGCAACGCGGTTGATCGAGACCAAACGGTCGATCAGGTCACTGCCTTCGCGGTCTTGACGTTCAGATGTTGATTCGTATGCCATGATTTCCCCTAATCCTTAGAATGCTAAGCCAGCAGCGCGCGCCGCGTCGGCGAGTGCCTTGATACGGCCATGGAACAAGTAGCCGCCGCGATCGAACACGATATGCTCGACCTTCGCTTCTTTCGCGCGTTTTGCAATGCGCTCGCCCACGGCTTTTGCTGCCGCGATGGTGGCGCCGCTTTTGATCTCGCCCTTGATGTCCTTCTCCGCCGTCGATGCGGCAGCCAAGGTGACGCCTTTTGCGTCATCAATCAGCTGGGCATAGATGTGGCGTCCCGAACGGAATACCGAAAGACGAACGCGACCGGCTGCTTTCTGACGCAGCTGGTAGCGGGTGCGCTGTTTACGGCGCGTGAAATTATCAACTTTAGCCATGTACTTCTCCAAACTCTTCGAACCCCTTCAACAACACCCACCACCAAGGCCGATGCCACGAAGGAATTAAGCTTACTTCTTCTTACCTTCTTTACGGCGGATGGTCTCCGTCGAGTACTTGATACCCTTGCCTTTGTACGGCTCAGGGCCACGCAATGCACGGATCTCGGCGGCCACTTGACCAAGGCGCTGCTTATCGGCACCGGTCAGGTGGATCGTCGTCTGCTTGTCCACCGTCACGGTGATGCCAGCGGGGATGATGTATTTGATCTCGTGGCTGAAGCCACGCGCCAAGGTCAGGATCTGGCCTTGTGCCGAGGCGCGGTAACCCACGCCGTTGATGTCGAGCTGCTTCTTGTAGCCAGCGGTGACACCTTCCACGAGGTTCTTCACGTTGGCGCGCACGGTACCCCACATCGCACGGCTGCGCTGCGAGTCGTTGGCGGGTTTCACCCACACTTTACCGTCGGTGACGCTCACCACCACGTCGGACGTGACGTTCGTGGTCAGTTCACCCTTTGGGCCCTTCACGGTGATGGCAGCAGTGCCAACGTTGACCGTGACTTTATCCGGAATGGCTACCGGTAATTTACCAAGGCGGGACATAATATGACTCCTTCAATCCCTTAGAATACGGTGCAAAGAACTTCACCACCGACCTGCTGTTGGCGTGCCGAGAAATCGGTCATCACACCTTTGCTGGTCGACAGAATCGAGATACCAAGACCGTTGTAGTGTTTCGGTAAGGCAGTGGCTTTCGCATATTTGCGAAGACCCGACTTCGATACGCGCTTGAGTTCGCGGATCGCAGGTTCGCCATCGAGGTATTTCAGTTCGATGACAAGATTCTTTTTAGCGCCTTCTTCCTCGACGCGGTGCGTACGAATGAAGCCTTCTTCCTCGAGCACCTTGCAGATGTCGACAAGCAGGCCGGAAAACGGCGACTTCACCAGCGGCAGTTGCGCCTTATAGGCGTTGCGCAGGGAAGAGAGCATATCGGCGACGCGATCATTTGACATAGGTTTCTCCTTACCAGCTTGCTTTGATGAGGCCGGGGATCATACCGAACGAGCCCAGCTCGCGCAGTTGGTTACGGCACATTTTAAATTTACGATAGTAGCCGCGCGGACGACCCGTCAGTTCGCAACGGTTGCGCTGACGCACCCGCGACGAGTTACGCGGCAGTTCGGAAAGCTTCAGTTGCGCCGCGAAGCGATCTTCGATCGGCAGCTCGCGGTTCATGATGGTCGCTTTCAGCTTGTCACGACGCGCGCGGTTCTTCTTGTTCAGATCCTTGCGCTTGTCGTTGCGTTCTTTCATGCAGAGTTTAGCCATGCGTCGTCTCCTTAAGCTTTACGGAACGGAACGCTGAAACCCTCGAGCAGGGCGCGCGCTTCGTCGTCATTTTTAGCGGTGGTCACAATCGTGATATCCATGCCACGCACCGTGCTCACACGGTCGTAGTTGATCTCAGGGAAAATCAGCTGTTCCTTGAGGCCCATGTTGTAGTTACCACGGCCATCGAAGCTTTTCGGGTTCACACCGCGGAAGTCGCGGATGCGCGGCATCGCGATGGTCACGAAGCGATCGAGGAATTCGTACATGCGCTGCTTGCGCAGGGTCACGCGGCAACCGATCTGCAAGCCGGCGCGGATCTTGAAGCTTGCCTCTGCTTTCTTTGCCTTGGTGATGACCGGCTTCTGGCCAGCGATCAGGGTCATTTCTTCAACAGCCGAAGCGATCTGCTTCTGGTCGGCGACGGCTTCGCCCACGCCCATGTTGATGACGATCTTGGTCAGGCGCGGCACTTCCATGACGTTCTTGTAGCCGAACTTGGCTTTCATCGCCGGCACCACTTCACGGTCGTACATCAGCTGCAAGCGTGGCGTCTTGGCGTTGCCTTCGAGCGTGGCGCCAACTTTCGCTGCCGCAGGCGCTTTCTTCTCGGCTTTCGCCGGCGCTGCCGCAGCAGCTTTCTTTTCCGCCTTTGGTGCAGCAGCGGCGGTCGCCTTGCTGTCCTTTTTATCCGCCTTTGGCGCGGCCGGTTTTGCGGCCTTTGCAGCGGGTTTTTTCTCGGTTGCCATGATCTTCAATCCTTCTGGTTAATCTTATGCGCTGAGCGTTTCGCCGGAGCGTTTCGCCACGCGTTCTTTTTTGCCATCCTTGCTGACCTTGAAGCCAACGCGGGTCGCCTTACCGTCCTTCGGGTCCGCCAGTGCAATATTGCTCAGGTGGATGGCCGATTCTTTCGATACGATACCGCCATTGCCTGCAGCACTTGGCTTCTCGTGCTTCTTGATGAGGTTGATGCCCGCCACCACCGCACGGTTGGTCTCGGTGACAATCTTCAGCACCTCGCCGGTCTTGCCCTTATCGCGACCGGTGAGAACCACCACTTTGTCGCCTTTTTTAATTTTTGCAGCCATGACTTCCTCTATCCCTACAATACTTCTGGTGCCAACGAGACGATCTTCATGAACTTCTTGGCGCGCAGTTCGCGAGCCACAGGGCCGAAGATACGTGTGCCGATGGGCTCACCTTGTTTGCTTACCAATACGGCGGCGTTGCCATCGAAGCGGATCGCCGAACCATCCTGACGCTTGGTCACGAATTTGGTACGAACGATGACCGCGCGGTGCACGTCACCCTTTTTCACTTTGCCGCGTGGGATCGCGCTCTTGATCGATACGACAATGATGTCGCCGATCGAGGCGG
>JBIIAV010000078.1:0-6921 GCA_044239745.1 Rickettsiales bacterium | reverse complement strand
TGATTATGGGCACCATCCGGTCGAGATCGCGGCGACGCTCAGCAGCGCGCGGCAGGCGGTGGAAGCGAATGGTGGTAGGGTGATCGCCGTGGTGCAGCCGCACCGCTACACGCGCCTTTCCAGCTTGTTCACGGAATTTTGTACCTGCTTTGGTAATGCCGACAGCGTCATCGTGACGGATGTGTATAGCGCGGGCGAGGACCCGATCGAAGGTGCCAACCGCGACGCGCTGGTGGAAGGCATCCGCAGCCACGGCCACAAGCATGTGCTGGCACTGCCAAGCGAAAAGGAACTGGCCGCCACCATTGCCGCGATCGCGCAGCCGAACGATTTCGTGATCTGCCTTGGTGCGGGAAGCATCAGCAAATGGGCGGCGAGCTTGCCGAAGGAACTGGAAGCACGCCTTGCGAAAAAAGTGAAAGAACGTGCGTAGCGACCTGCCAACGGTACGCGGCCAATACCGCTTTGCCGCACCGCTGGCGAACACCAATTGGTTCGGGGTGGGCGGCAATGCGGAAGTGCTCTTCAAGCCGGAAGATGCCGCCGACCTTGCTCATTTTATTCACAACAAACCTGCTGATTTGCCGGTGACGGTGATCGGGGTTGGCAGCAATCTCATCGTGCGGGATGGCGGCATTGCCGGTGTGGTGATTCGCTTGGGCCGCGCGTTCAATGAGGCGGTGCAGGAGGACGGCCATATCGTTGCGGGGGCAGCGATGCTGGACCTCAATCTGGCGCGTATCGCGGCGAGCATGGGGCGTGCCGGACTGGAATTCATGAGTGGTATTCCTGGTACGGTGGGCGGCGCATTGGCGATGAATGCCGGTGCCTATGGCCGCGAGGTGAAGGATGTGCTGGTTCAGGCGGAGGCGGTCACCCCCGAAGGCGAAGTGGTGATGCTGAACCTTGCCGATATGCATTACAGTTACCGGCATTATGGTGGCAGGCAGGGGCTTATTTTTACGCGCGGTTGGTTTGCGACCACGGCGGACGAACCGGCAGCGATCGCGGCGCGCATGGAAGAGATTCAGCGCAAACGCGAAGCGACGCAGCCGATCCGTGAGCGCACGGGCGGCAGTACCTTCAAGAACCCCGAAGGCCACAAGGCATGGGAGCTGGTCGATGCGGCGGGGTGCCGCGGATTGATGGTCGGCGGGGCGCAAATGAGTGGGCTGCACTGCAATTTCATGATCAATACCGGCACGGCCACGGCCGCCGATCTCGAGGCGCTGGGCGAGGCGGTGCGGGCGCGGGTGCTGGCACACTCTGGGGTTGAGCTGGCATGGGAAATCAAACGCATCGGCGACCCTGCATAGCCATTGCATCGCACAACGGGTTGCGCTAGTCTTTGGCGCAACAATAAAAAATCATCGCATCGGTCAAGGTTATCTCACTGTTTCATTCGAAGGATGACGCACGCCATGCATGTTGCCGTTTTAAAAGGTGGAATGTCCGCCGAACGCGAAGTCTCGCTCACCAGTGGCGCGGCGGTCGAGAAAGCGCTGATCACGCTTGGCCACACGGTGACGGCGATCGATGTTTCCGCGCGCGTGGTCGAGGACCTGTTGCGCGCCAAGCCGGATATCGCCTTCAATGCACTGCATGGCCGATTCGGTGAGGATGGCTGCATTCAAGGGGTGCTCGAAATCCTGAAGATCCCCTATACCCATTCGGGCGTGTTGGCCTCTGCCGTGGCGATGGATAAGCCGATGGCGAAGGTGGTCTTCGAGAAGGCCGGCTTGCGCGTGGCGCGCGGCGTTGTTGCACATAAGGATGAACTCATCGGCCGCGACGTGATGCCCCGCCCGTATGTGGTGAAGCCGGCGAACGAAGGCTCGAGCGTGGGGGTGAAACTGGTGTTCGAGAAGGATAATTTCTTCTTTACCAAAGAGAGCTGGCCTTACGGGGAGACCGTGCTGGTGGAGCAATACATCCCCGGTCGGGAACTGACCTGTGCGGTGCTGGATGATGTGCCGTTGGGAGTGACGGAGATTACGACGAAATCCGGTTTTTATGACTATGACAATAAATATACCGCCGGTGGCAGCTTTCATATCTGCCCCGCGCAGTTGCCAAAAACGGTCTATGACGACGTGATGGCGATGGCGCTCAGTGCGCATCGTGCGCTTGGTTGCCGTAGCCTGACGCGCTCGGACTTCCGTTGGGACGAACAGGGTGACGGCAAGATCTATATCCTCGAGACCAACACCCAGCCCGGCATGACGCCGATGTCGCTCTCGCCGGAGCTTGCCGCCTATGCCGGCATTGATTTTAACACGCTGGTGGCGCGCATCATCGCTACCGCAAGGTTGGATGGATGAGCAGCGGCCGTGCCAGAGTGAAAGTGAAATCCGCTGCCGTGACGCGCGCGCAGGCAGTGGCCGACTTCAGCCGGAAAAAGGCGCGTCAGCGCCGCCAGCAGTGGAAGCGCCGCAGCTTGATGATCGCCGGTATCGGCATGCTTTCCTACGTTGCGGTCGGTGGCTGGTGGATGATGCATACGGGTAAGTTGCAGGCATCGATTGATCGTACCGGCGATGGGTTCTGGAAGCAGACGGCCAGTGTCGGCTTCCGCATCGATCAGATCACGTTACGGGGGCGCAAGCACACCGACGCAAAGACCGTGAAAGCGGCGCTGGGCGTGACGAAAGGCGATCCGATATTGGCGGTATCGCTGGCGGATATGAAACAGCGCCTGCAGGCGATTCCCGAAGTGGATTCGGTGCGCATCACGCGCGTACTGCCGGATCAATTAGCCATTTCCATCACCGAGCGTACGCCGGCGGCATGGTGGCAGAAGAACGGCGTGCAGCGCCTGATTGATGCGAAAGGTGTCACCCTCGCGCGCGAGAAATATCCCGAGAAACTGACGCTGCCGGTGGTGGTGGGCGACGATGTGCCCGAACATGTCGCGGAGCTGATGCAACTGCTGGCCGCCGCACCAAGCCTTAAGCCGGACGTGATCGCGGCGGTGCGCGTTGGCCAGCGGCGCTGGAATGTGCAGCTTGCCCACGACGTGGTGGTGCTGCTGCCAGAGAAAGATCCGGCGCAGGCATGGAAACGGTTCGCCAGCTTGGTCGAGAAAGAAGCCTTATTGAGCAAAGCGATCCGCAGTGTCGATATGCGCATGGACGATCGCGTGTTCATCCTGCCGATCGAGCAGAACCAAAGCCCGATCACCCTTACCAATGCACGAGATACCTAGGAGTTCGACTTGAAGCGTCTACGTAAAACCACCCCCAACCGCCATGGCCCCATTGCCGTACTCGATATCGGTACGACCAAGGTCGTGTGCTTGATCGCGACCACTTCCGAGGACGGTACGTTCGCTGTCACTGGTGTCGGCCACCAGTTGGCCAAGGGCATCAAATCCGGTGTCATCGTCGATATCAACGAAGCGAGCACTTCCATCAGTGCGGCGGTGCATGCGGCCGAGTTGATGGCGGGCGTGACGATCGAGCATGTGATCGTCAGCGCCAACGGAACGCATCTCAAGTCACGCCATGTGGCGGTCGAGCTCGACGTGCTCTCCGACGGGGTGAGCGATCAGGATATCGCCGACATCATTTACGAAGGCTGTGCCAGCCTTAGCTCCGAGGGTACGGGCATCCTTCACTGCTTCCCCTCGCATTATTCGCTCGATGGTTCGCGCGGGTTGCACGACCCGCGTGGCATGATCGGCAAGAAACTCGGTGCCGATCTGCAGATCATCACGGTGCGCGAGCAGTATCTCAAGAACGTAGCGCAATGCATCGGTCGGGCGCATTTGAATATCTCCGACCATGTGGTGGCGTGCCATGCCAGCGCGCTTTCGGTGCTCGAGAAGGACGAAATGGATCTCGGCGTGACGCTAATCGATATGGGCGGCGGTACGACGAGTTTTTCGGTGTTCGTAGGTGGCCGCAATGTCTATTTCGATTGTATTCCTATCGGTGGAAATCATGTGACCAGCGATATTGCGCAAGGCCTCTCGACCTCGCTGCACCATGCGGAACGCCTCAAGACACTGCACGGCAGCGCGGTGAATTCGGTCAAGGATTCCGAGGTAATGATCGATGTGCCGCAATTGGGTGAGACCGATGAGGAGGATGAGCCGACCACCATGCCGCGTGCGATGTTGGTGGGTGTGATCCGTCCGCGTATGGAAGAAATCTTCGAGCTGATCCGCGGTAAGTTGGAAGCCAGCGGTGTCGATAAGATCGCCGGCCGCCGCTGCGTCATCACCGGTGGTGCGAGCCAGATGATCGCGGTGAGCGATCTGGCGGAACGCATGCTGGGCAAGCAGGTGCGCAAAGGCAAGCCCACACCGATTCCCGGATTGGCGGAAGCGGTATCCGGCCTTGCGTTCTCGACCGTGATCGGCATGTTGCATTATGTGCGCAACCGCCCGTGGGAGGAAGAAATCCTGACGGCGGCACAGTCGCGCCGCGGCTGGTTGCCCGAGCGTATCGTGCAATGGTTTAAGGAAAATTTTTAGTATAGTCATTCGACTTTAGAATGATACTCGGCTACAACCATCACATTTTTGCGCTTTCCGCTGCGCATGCACTAAACGTGCACTTGCGCTGCGGTTCTCGAAATGCAATGGTTTCGCTGTCGTCTCATTCTAAATTCAAACGACTATAGTTTTTCGATGCGTCGCCGCGCCTGATTCACAGGGCTAATTTTTTTGAACTAGGGCTTTACAAGCATTGGCCTACTCCATATAGTGTCAAAAAAACAGCGGTTAACCGCAATATCGACTCCGGCAAGTGCTTTTGGAATTGCAATGCACCCGCTTAAAAAGCGGCCTAGGAGGATTTATGACCATCAACCTTCACCTGCCTTCCCATATCGATACGCTGCGCCCCAAAATTACGGTAGTGGGTGTCGGTGGTGCGGGTGGCAATGCCGTCAACAACATGATCGCGGCGAACCTTGAGGGGGTCGATTTTGTCATCGCCAATACGGACGCGCAGGCACTTGAATCGGCGCAGACGGATCGTGTGATTCAGTTGGGCGTGACGGTGACGCGCGGACTGGGTGCGGGCGCAAAGCCGCAAGTGGGCCTGGCCGCAGCCGAAGAAGCGGCCGATGAAATTGCCGACTATATTCACGGCAGCAACATGGTGTTCATCACGGCCGGTATGGGCGGTGGTACGGGCACGGGTGCAGCGCCGGTTGTTGCGCGCTTGGCAAAAGAACAGGGCATCCTGACGGTGGGCGTGGTGACCAAGCCGTTCTCGTTCGAAGGGCCGCACCGCATGCGTCTGGCGGAAGAAGGCATCCGCGAGCTGCAACAATATGTCGACACCCTGATCGTGGTGCCGAACCAAAATCTTTTCCGTATCGCCAATGAAAAAACCGGTTGGGCCGAAGCCTTCCGCTTGGCCGACGAAGTGCTGCACTCCGGCGTGCGTGGCGTGACCGACCTGATCGTGAAACCCGGCTTGGTGAACTTGGATTTCGCCGATATCCGCGCGGTGATGAGCGAGATGGGCAAGGCGATGATGGGCACCGGTGAAGCCACCGGTGACCAGCGCGCACTGCAGGCTTCGGAAGCAGCCATCAGCAACCCATTGCTCGACGATGTGTCGCTCAAGGGCGCACGTGCCGTGCTGGTGAACATCACCGGCGGCCCCGACCTTTCCCTGTTCGAGGTGGACGAGGCGATGAACCGCATCCGCGACGAAGTGGATCCGGAAGCGAATATCATTTTCGGCTCGACCTTCAGCGATGCCATGGAAGGCAAGATGCGCGTTTCCGTGGTCGCTACCGGTATCGAGGCCGAACAGCTGCATGCGCGTCCGCCGCAGCAGGACGCAAGCGCCATGGTCAGCCAAGCGGCACGCAAGCCGTTCGGTTCTCCCGTCGCGCCGCCACGCAAGGAAACCCCCGTGAACATGGCGCCGCGTGAACGCACGGCGGCCGAGATCGTGCGTCAGGCCGGTAGCTCCACCGTTGCGCAAGCACGCTATGCCGCACAGCCGGCGGAAGCTGCGCCTTCGCAGCCGCCGCTGATCCGCGTGATCGATGAAGTATCGTTCGCTGCACCGCAAGTGCAAACGCATGCCCAGCCGCATGCCACGACGGCGGCTCAGTCCGACCAGTTGGAGCAGGCGATGCGTATCGCGGCTTCGGCCAGCCGCCCTGCGGCGGTCGCGGCGGAATCATCCGGTTCGTTGTTCGTTAGCCCGCGTGCGGAGCTGCCGCAACAGCGCACGCTGTTCACGGCGCAAGCGCCCGAATTCGATGAGGCAGAGGAAGAAACCGGCAGCGGAAAAAGCCTGTTCAATCGCCTTGCCAATGTTGGCAAAAGCTTTGCCGGTGGTGGCCGCCCCGCGACCAACCCGCGCATGACGGCAAGCGAAGCAGCGCCTGCGGAGCGCAAGCCCGAAGTGCGCGAGACCACCTTGCACAGCAACGAGGAGGATGAGCTTTATGACATCCCCGCGTTCCTGCGTCGTCAGGCCAACTAGGGCTGTTGCATCGCGCTGCTATTGGCCGACCTTTTTATCCGGCGTTTTTGCACGGGATTCCGGCTGTTGCCTGCGTTTGCGTGCTTTTCATTAAGTGCCTGTAAGGACTGTCATTTTCAATGTAATAATCGGTTACAAAGCGTGCATTGAAGGCACCGGACTTCTGTGGCTAATGTTCGGCCTATCACGAACCACAGACTTATGGTGCCCCATGGAAAATGCCAACGATAACGATCTTGTCTACCAACATACCGTCGCAGCGGAAGTGAGCTGCGTCGGCGTGTCGCTGCATAGCGGGGACATGGTCAATATGGCGATCCGCCCGGCGGCGGCACATACGGGCATCGTGTTCGTGCGCAAGGATCTCGAGACGGCGCATAACGTGGTGCACGCCACCTACGACGCGGTGGTGGAAACGACCCTCGGCACGACCATCGCCAACAAACATGGCGTCACGGTCTCG